>NZ_VOZC01000008.1:0-174079 GCF_013419975.1 Acinetobacter sp. YH12041
AATTACGCAAAATAATTCGGTACTATTAAACATCGGGACTAGAGTTTTAAGTTTTGTGTGGTAACTCAACTGATGGCTCTAGTCCTCTTATTTTTCAAGTCAATTTTTTATCCGCGATTCGGGTTAATTAGAATAAAAACTGAATAAAAACCCCAGCAAAATAATCAGGATTAATATACTTGAAAAATAAATTCCAACCATTTTAATCAGATTTAAATAGTCTATTGTTACAAAAAATAATCACAAATATTTAGAATAATTATCAAACTTTTAATTAAATATTATTAATATTTTCAATAACTTATAAATATATATTTATTTAAACTATTTGGTCTATTTATTTTTTAGTTACAATCGATTAATAATATATAACAAACCACATAATAGGCTTGTTCACATGAGCTTAGTTTCTAAAAATTTAAACCAAAAAACAGTAAGAGAGATTACTGCGATTTTAATTATCAAGATCATTCTACTTCTGGTAATTAAAAATATTTGGTTTGATGCGCCTACTATTCCAAAAGATTTTGACACTCAAGTCGCCGAGCGTATCGCCGGCAATCCTTCCCAAATCAAGGAGACACGTTGATGATTTCTGAAAGCGTGGTCGATCTTTCGCGGTTCCAGTTCGCTATGACCGCGATGTATCACTTTATTTTTGTTCCACTGACCTTAGGCCTGGCATTTCTGCTTGCCATTATGGAAACCACCTATGTGATTTCCGGCAAAGAAATTTACAAGGACATGACTAAGTTTTGGGGAAAACTGTTCGGGATTAACTTTGCCTTAGGGGTAACCACAGGCTTGACCATGGAGTTCCAGTTCGGAACCAACTGGGCATATTATTCGCATTATGTGGGTGATATTTTCGGTGCACCATTGGCTATTGAAGGTTTGATGGCCTTCTTCCTTGAATCTACTTTCATTGGTTTATTCTTCTTCGGTTGGGACCGTTTATCCAAAGTACAGCATCTGGGCGTAACCTGGTTAGTTGCACTGGGATCTAACATGTCTGCACTGTGGATTCTGGTTGCCAATGGCTGGATGCAAAACCCGGTTGGTTCAGCATTTAACTATGAAACCATGCGTATGGAAATGGTGGACTTTGCAGCACTGATCTTTAACCCGGTTGCACAGGTTAAATTCGTACATACTGTTTCTGCAGGTTATGTGACTGGTGCCATCTTCGTACTGGCGATTTCAAGTTACTATATGCTGAAAAAACGTGACTTGCCATTTGCACGCCGTTCATTTGCGATTGCTGCCATTTTCGGCTTAGCGTCAACTCTTTCTGTGATACTGCTGGGCGATGAGTCTGGCTATGAAATTGGTGATGTACAGAAAACCAAACTGGCTGCGATTGAAGCAGAATGGGAAACTGAACCAGCACCTGCAGCATTTACTTTATTTGGCTTCCCAAATAAAGAAACCATGTCTACCGATTATGCTGTGAAAATTCCTTATGTTATGGGGATTATCGCTACACGTTCTGTAGATACGCCTGTTACCGGTATTAAAGACCTGCTGGTTGAACATGAAGGTCGTATCCGAAACGGTATGGTGGCTTATGAACAACTGGAAAAACTACGTGCTGGCGATCAGTCTCCTGAGCTGAAAGCTGCATTTGCAGAAACTCAAAAAGATTTGGGCTACGGTCTGCTTCTGAAAAAATACACTGCAAATGTTGTAGACGCTTCTGACGAGCAAATTAAGGCAGCAGCAAAAGATACTATTCCACATGTACCAAGCCTGTTCTGGGCATTTCGTGCCATGGTCGCTTCTGGCTTCCTGATGCTGGTTCTGTTTGTTCTTGCGACTTTTGCGGTGGCTAAACGCAATGCAGAAAACAAACCTTGGTTATTAAAATTTGCATTATTTGCACTGCCGCTTCCATGGATTGCGGCACAAACTGGCTGGTTTGTCGCTGAAGTAGGTCGTCAACCTTGGACCATTGGTGAGGTTCTGCCTACACACCTGTCGACTTCAAGCTTAAGCACAGGCGATGTATGGGGTTCAATCATTGCATTAGCAGCGTTCTACACTGTACTGCTGATCATTGAAATGTACTTAATGATTAAATTCTCACGCCTTGGCCCAAGTTCTCTACATACTGGTAAATACCACTTCGAGAAACTTGAAGCTGCAAAAAAGGCAAATGAGGAGGCTCAAGCATGATCGAATATGAATTACTCAAAATAATCTGGTGGGTACTGGTTGGCGTCTTGCTGATTGGTTTCGCCCTGACTGATGGCTTTGATATGGGCTCCATGGCGATCATGCCATTCGTGGGTCAGAATGATGAAGAACGTCGTGCGGCAATCAATACGATTGCCCCGCATTGGGATGGTAACCAGGTCTGGTTTATTACTGCGGGTGGTGCCCTGTTTGCTGCCTGGCCAATGGTTTATGCAACTGCCTTTTCTGGTATGTACTGGGCACTTCTGCTTGTTCTGTTTGCCTTATTCCTGCGTCCAGTAGGATTCGACTATCGCTCCAAACTGGAAAATACCAAATGGCGTAATGCCTGGGATTGGGGCCTGGCAGTTGGTGGTGCTGTGCCCGCACTGGTTTTCGGTGTCGCATTCGGCAATATGTTCCTGGGTGTTCCATTCACCCTAGATGAAACTGTACGTTCAACTTATAGCGGCAGCTTCTTTGCCCTGCTCAATCCATTTGCACTGGTATGTGGTGTTGTCAGCTTATCTATGCTGTGTGCACACGGTGGTGCATGGTTGATGCTACGTACAGATGGCGATTTACGTGAACGTTCTGCCAAAGCAACCAAAATCATGGGGATTGTTTATCTGGTAGCTTTCCTGGCAGTCGGTGCATGGTTATATTTCGGTGGTATCCAGGGTTATACCCTAGTGACTCCTTACGAAACTAACGGTATCGCTAATCCACTAGCAAAAGAAGTACTGACCAATGCCAACCCAGGCTGGATGAACAACTACAGCACTTATCCAATCACGATACTGGCACCAGTTGCAGGTATTTTAGGTGGCATCATTGTGGTATTGGCTGCATCTAAAGCCAAAGCAGGTTTGAGCTTCCTGGGTTCATCTTTAGCAGTGATCGGTGCAATTTTGACTGCCGGTTTTGCCCTGTTCCCATTCCTGATGCCTTCAAGCATTAATCCGGTTGCAAGCTTAACCATGTGGGATGCGGTCTCCAGCCAAAATACCTTAACTGTGATGACTGTGGCTGCATGCATCTTCGTTCCACTGATTCTGTGCTACACCACTTGGTGTTACTACAAGATGTGGGGCGTGATTACCAAAAAACATATTCAAGAGAATTCACACAGCCTGTACTAAGGCTGTGTCTTAGGAGATAAAATTATGTGGTATTTCGCATGGATTCTCGGCATTTTGATGGCCTGTTTCGCTGGTGTACTCAGTGCACTATATATTGAAAATCATCAAGACCTGGATGAGAAATAAGAGATGACAGACGCTGCAGTTGAACAAGTAAAGATAGAAAAAAAATCTAACCCTTTTGCAATGGTGATTTCTTGCCTATTGGCTTTTCCACTCGCAGCGGTGTTGCTGGTTCATCCTGCTGCGATGCTGGATGCCAACGGAGAATATAGCCACCGCGCCATGATGTTTATCATGATCGGGATTTCAGGCGGTTTTATTCACGGGGTTGGCTTTATCCCTCAGCACTGGTTCTGGAAATGGCTATTTAGTCCGTTTCTGGCTTGGCCGTTAATGCTATGGGGTTATTACACCTGGTTTCTTAATTAGGTATTAAACAGCCAAAAACAAAGCCCTCATTTGAGGGCTTTTTGTTCTTTATTTCTTTTGTGAAACACAGCCTGTTTCATAGGTAGTTCCCAAATCCTGAAGGGATTGAGTAAACTGATTATCCAGTGTACTCACAAACCGGAATTCATCCTGCGCTGTCGCAAGATGCAGATTCTGTTCTGATAGATACTTTAACTGCTTTAAACCGGTTGCATATTCACAGGCTTTAGCAATCATAAGTGCAGGATGCTCACGTCGGTCTACCGATGAGTTCAACACGGCAAGTTTTAGCTCTAACTCATCATATTTTTGTTTGGTTTGCGCCTTAAATTCAGCCTGACTCAGTGGTTTGGCCCAAGCTGAAACAGATAAGCCCAAAATTCCAATGGCTATAATTAATTTATGCATTTTCCCCTCAACAATAAAAATTACATACGATTTATCTAAGTTATTGAATATTTATAGCATAAAGCTACTTTTAATAAATACGAGCAATAAAGAAGCCAGAACAGGTCTGGCTTTGAAAACTTACTTCAATGAATTTTCTAACGATGAGTATGAATTGACATCACAATACCCATCCCTGCCAACATGGAAATCACAGCTGTACCCCCATAACTCATCAATGGCAAAGGGTCACCCGTTACAGGTAAAATCCCACTGACCATGCCTGAGTTTAAAAACACGAAGAAAAAGAAAGTCAGTCCGATCGCACCGGCATACAAACGGCCAAAATTATGAAAGCTATTCATGCCAATAATCAGACAGCGAATAATAATGGCCGTAAACAGGCTGAATAGCAGAAACACCCCGATAAAACCAAATTCTTCGGCATAAGTCGACATAATAAAGTCGGTATGATGTTCAGGTAAATAACCTAGATGAGACTGCGTACCTTGTGAGTAACCTTTTCCCATAATCCCGCCCGAACCGATGGCAATTTTGGACTGGATAATGTTCCAGCCTGCGCCCAAGGCATCCGATTCTGGATCGAATAAAGTCAGAATCCGTTTCTTTTGATATTCCTGCAACAAGAACATCCACAGTAGCGGCACTGCAACGGCCAAAGCAGCAAAGGCTCCAGCAATTAGACGCCATGACATGCCACTCAGGAACAGTACAAAGATTCCAGGAATCACCAGACCGATATTTAGATCGGGTTGTAATGCCACCAGTACAAAAGGTACGCCTAAAATCACCAAGGCGCCGACAATATCTAGAAATTTTGGCGGGAAAGGTTTACGGGCAAAGTACCAGGCCATCATCAGTGGCATGGCAAACTTCATCACCTCACTCGGCTGCATACTCCCCACACCCGGCAACGTAATCCAGCGGGTTGCCCCAAGACGCTTTTCACCAATCACAAAGACCAGCAGCAGCATAAAGATACCGAACATATAAAAATATGGACTGGCAGCCTGATAGACCTTGGGTGGTACTTGGGCACAGATAAACATTACCACAAAACCCACACCAAAACTGATCGCCTGACGAATCACCATCCCCGAATCTTCAGAGGTGGCACTGTAAACCACCATCAGACCCAAGATCGCATTTAAAATCAGGAAACAAAGCAGCCATGGATCGAGGTGCAACTTGGTCCATCGGGAGGCATTCTGGGGATTAATACTACGACCATCGCGTGCGGACTGCCGCAAAAAACGATACTGCTGTGAAGGGATCATTGGCCCACGGGTAGAAAATTCATGATGGCAAAATTATAAGTTAAAGTGCTCCGGAATAAATCGCCATTGACTGATTTATTCCATTTTTATTGCAATATATTTAGCGCTGGGCAGCCAGAATCAGCTTGGCCAGTTCCAGATCATCTGGATAGGTAATTTTAATATTGTCAGAGCGACCTTGTACTACTTGGACGGGTTCATCTATATGTTCCAGTGCACTGGCTTCATCGGTAATGGTAACACCATCTGCGAGTGCCTGCTGAATCGCACGTTCTAAGGTTCCAAGTTTCGCTATTTGTGGTGTTTGCGCCTGCCACAAAGTTGAACGATCTACTGTCGTTTCAATATCATGATTCTTTACGACACGTTTTAAGGTATCCCGTACCGGAATGGCCAGAATCGCCGCCTGATCAGTTTGAATTGCTGTATTGACCAGATCAATCAGGGAGCTTTGACTCACACAAGGACGGGCTGCATCATGCACCAAAACCCAATCCTCTTCTGAAGCAATCTCAGATAAATATTCCAAGGCATTTAGTACAGAGTTGACGCGCTCTGCACCGCCTAAGCAAAAATGTGCTTTATCCAGATGAGAAAGTGGCAGAGTCTTGGCAACATCATCCTGTGCACCAATCGCAAGGACATAACCTGCTAATGGCAATTGATTCAGACGGGAAACCGTGTGTTCAAGAACGGTCCGTTCCTGAATCATCTGGTATTGTTTAAGTTCGGTTTTGGAAAATCGGCTACCGGAACCTGCAGCTGGTAAAATGACCCACAATTTATGGTGTTGTTGGAACATCAGCTGATTCATTGGTTCTCAGGTCTACTTTATTCGGATTAAGATAAATCGGTTTATATTGAGTACTAATAGTGCTCATTTGCACAAAGGTTTCATGCGGCTTGATCAAACCTAGATCGAGACGGGCATGCTCTTCGATGGCTTCAATACCATTCTTCAAATCATAAACTTCTGCGGCCAGAACGCGATTACGTTCTTTCAGTTCTTCATTCAATTCTATTTGTTGCTGAATTTTCTGGGTCAATGCCTGATGGTCATTATAACCACCCTCACCGAACCAGTATAAATATTGAAACCCTGCGATCAAAACGATCGCAAGGCCCAACAGTACTTTACTCATCAAGGAGTCGAATACATTTAACATTGACATAAATCGCTTAGTTCAAACCTTTGAACTCAGCTTTACCGCGATATGCAGCTTGAGTCAATTCTTCGATACGAAGTAATTGGTTATATTTTGCTACACGGTCAGAACGGCAAAGTGAACCAGTCTTGATTTGACCTGCTGCTGTACCTACTGCAAGATCCGCAATTGTAGAATCTTCAGTTTCACCTGAACGGTGTGAAATAACAGTTGTGTAACCATTGGCTTTCGCAAGGTAAATTGCATCAAGCGTTTCAGTCAAAGTACCAATTTGGTTGTACTTGATCAGGATTGAGTTACCTACTTTTTCATCGATACCGCGTTGTAAGATTTTCGGGTTAGTAACGAACAAGTCATCACCGACCAATTGAATCTTGTCACCTAAGATCGAAGTGAGGTAAGACCAACCTTCCCAATCAGACTCATCTAAACCATCTTCAATTGAGATAATTGGATATTGATTTACAAGACCAGCTAAATAGTCAGAGAATTGGTTGCTTGTGAATGCTTTGTTGCCTTCACCTGCAAGAATGTACTGACCATTTTTGTAGAATTCTGAAGATGCACAGTCAAGCGCCAACATGATGTCAGAACCCGCTTTGTAGCCAGTCTTCTCAATAGCTTCAAGAATAACTGTGATTGCTTCTTCGTTAGAACGTAAGTTTGGCGCAAAACCACCTTCATCACCCACTGCTGTGTTTAAACCTTTTTGATTCAATACAGATTTTAATGAGTGGAAAATTTCTGCACCAGCACGTAATGCTTCAGAGAATGAAGTAAAGCCCACTGGCTCAATCATGAACTCTTGAATATCAACGTTGTTGTCTGCGTGTGAACCACCATTTAAGATGTTCATCATTGGTACAGGCATGGTTAAAATGCTGTTGTTACGAAGGTCTGCGATGTATTGGAAAAGAGGAATTTTCTTTTCATCAGCAGCAGCGCGCGCAGCAGCCAAAGACACGGCTAAAGTTGCGTTAGCACCTAATTTTTCTTTGTTTTCAGTACCATCAAGCGCAATCATGGTGTTGTCGATGTCTTTTTGTTCAAACACAGACTTACCAAGTAAAGCATCACGAATTAAAGTATTGACGTTATTTACCGCAGTTTTAACGCCTTTACCCAAGTAACGTGCTTTATCGCCATCACGAAGTTCTAGAGCTTCACGAGAACCAGTTGAAGCACCTGATGGTGCACATGCACGGCCAACTACGCCAGATGCTAAGATTACGTCTGCTTCGATGGTTGGGTTACCACGAGAGTCCAAAATTTCACGTGCACGAATGTCAACGATTTGGCTCATGAACAATTCCTCAGTTGATTAATAACAGGATGCTTAAAACTGCATCAATGGGTATCTAATTTTTCAAATCCTTTCACTAGAGTATCCAGCTCTTTTAATTGAGCCAGGAATGGTTCTAGTTGAGATAAACGCAAGGCACAAGGACCATCACATTTTGCCACATCCGGATTTGGATGAGCTTCCAGGAACAAACCTGCAAGACCTGTTGCCATACCGGCACGCGCCAGTGTAGTAATCTGCGCACGACGACCACCGGCAGAGTCAGCACGACCGCCTGGAGTTTGCAAAGCATGGGTTACATCAAAGAACACAGGTACATTCATTTCTTTCATGATGTCAAAGCCCAGCATATCGACAACCAAGTTGTTGTAACCAAATGCTGAACCACGCTCACAAAGAATCAATTTGTCATTCCCTGCTTCTAAACACTTATGCAAAATATGACGCATTTCGTGCGGCGCAAGGAACTGGGCTTTCTTGATGTTGATAATGGCATCAGTTTTTGCCATCGCTTCAACCAGGTCAGTCTGACGACTTAAGAATGCAGGTAGCTGGATAATGTCAGCAACTTCTGCCACAGGAGCAGCCTGATACGGCTCATGTACATCAGTGATAATTGGCACATTAAAATGTTTTTTAATGTCGGCTAACCACTCGATTCCTTTTTCCAGGCCAGGCCCACGGAATGAGTTCAGGCTTGAACGGTTGGCTTTGTCAAAACTTGCTTTAAAGACATATGGAATATCTAAACGTTTGCAGATATCAACATAAGTCTCTGCAATTTCAAAAGCTAAGTCTTTCGACTCAAGTACGTTCATGCCGCCGAATAGTACAAATGGCAAGTGGTTTGCCATTTGTATATCGCCTAAACGTACAATTTCTTGTGGTTTTAATTGTGACATTTAAACTTCCTAGTTGTGTCTTAAACTCGCATTATTTAGTTTTTTGGTACTGTTTTTTCGCAGCATCAATGAAACCGGCAAATAATGGATGTCCATCACGTGGCGAGCTGGTAAATTCCGGGTGGAATTGTACTGCAATAAACCAAGGATGTGCAGGAATTTCAACAGTTTCTACCAGGTGTTGCACTGGAGAATAACCAGAAATCTTCATGCCTTTTTCTTCCAGCACTGGGATATAACGGTTGTTCATCTCGTAACGGTGACGGTGACGTTCGATAATTTCATCCGAACCATACACTTCAGCAGTCTTGGTACCCGGTACCAGTTCAGACTTCTGTGCACCTAGACGCATGGTACCGCCAAGATCAGAATCTACTGAACGCTGTTGAACTTCACCGCGCTCATCTAACCATTCAGTGATCAGACCAATCAATGGAGATTTGGTTGAACGGTTGAATTCTGTTGAAGTCGCATCAGTGATACCCGCCACATTACGTGCATATTCGATCACTGCAAGCTGCATACCTAAACAGATGCCCAGGAATGGCACACCGTTTTCACGTGCAAAACGAATTGCTTTCATTTTGCCTTCAGTACCACGTTCACCGAAACCACCTGGAACCAAGATTGCATCCGCATCTTTCAATACTTCATTGACATCTTGGCTTTCAAGCTCTTCAGCATTGACATAGTCGATCTGAACTTTCACGCGGTTTTGAATACCGGCATGTAAAAGTGCTTCGTTCACAGACTTGTAGGCATCTGGAAGTTCAACATATTTACCAACCATTGCCACACGAACGGTGTATTCAGGGTTCAGTAAAGCTTCTACCACATTATCCCAGTCAGACAGGTCTGCTTCTGGAAGATTGTCATAGCCGAAACGTTCACAGATGAGATCATCAACGTTCTGTTCATAGAAAGTACGTGGAATCTGGTAGATCGTACGTGCATCTTTACACACGACTACTGCACGCGCTTCTACGTTAGTGAACAAGGCAATTTTACGCGTCGTATCTGCATCAACATCATGTTCAGTACGGCAGATCAAAATGTCTGGTTGAATACCAATAGACAGAAGTTCTTTTACTGAGTGTTGAGTTGGTTTAGTTTTTAATTCTGCTGCAGACTTAATGTATGGGAGTAACGTTAAGTGCATCAGCATCGTACGTTTATGACCAAGTTCAACCATTAACTGACGTACAGATTCCATGAATGGGAGAGATTCAATGTCACCTACAGTACCGCCGATCTCAACGATCGCAACGTCATAACCTTCGCCAGCGCGAAGTACACGTTCTTTGATGTTGTCAGTAATGTGTGGAATAACTTGTACAGTACCACCCAGGTAGTCACCACGGCGTTCTTTATTCAGAACATCCTGGTAAACACGGCCTGATGTAAAGTTATTCAGTTTGGTCATTTTCGCACGACGCAAGAAACGTTCGTAGTAACCCAAGTCTAAGTCTGTTTCAGCACCGTCTTCTGTAACAAAAACTTCACCGTGCTGGAATGGGCTCATAGTCCCTGGATCGACATTAATGTATGGATCCATTTTTACCATGGTCACTTTTAAACCACGGGCTTCTAAAAGTGCAGCAACAGAAGCAGCTGAAATACCTTTACCTAGTGATGAAACAACACCACCAGTCACGAAAATAAAATGGGTCATTGGGTTTCTCGTACAATCGAGCCTAAATCGGCCTGCAATGTTGCGCAATTTTACTTTACCTTGTACCAATAAAGCAAAGTCAATCCGCATCAAATCAAAGAACAATAAACAATTGACTATTCTAACAGCAATTCCTGAAAAAAATTACAGTAAGTTCATATGATTTATATATTGCATTTTGCTGCTATAATAGGAACATTCACACCCTACACTATTCTGTTTGATGCAATGATGATGAAGAAACTTTTAATCTGTACCCTGATCCTGACTGGCCTTACACTGACTGGTTGTGTAAAAAAAGAAGCTCCTAAAGAAGAAGAACAAACCGAAGTTACTCCAGCATCTGAAGTGGTTGCTCCGGAACCTGTACAACTTGAGCCTGTTGAACCATTAGAATCAACACCAGTTGAACCGGTTGAAGAAGCACCAGCAGCACCGACTGTTGAAATCCAGCGCGAACAAACTGCGAATACTACGACTGAAATTCGCCGTGAAGTTAAAAAACCGGAACCTGCTCAATCAGAGTCTGCGCCTGCAGCTGAAACAAATTCAAGCACTGAGCAGCCTGCAAAACCTGCAGCAACACCAGCCGCTCCTAAAAACAACTCATCTTCTGCAAATAAGTCTGAAGATGATGCAGTTGCAGATGCAATTGCTGCTGCTATGCCAGCACTTGAAAACTAATATAATCCTTCATCAAAAAAACCCAGCTTATGCTGGGTTTTTTATGGTTTAAAAATCTCTTTCAAGCTGCCGTTAGAGTATCGGAAAGTTGCAGTAAATAATCTGCCATCAGACGAGTGGCCCATGATTCTGTCTGCATTAAGCCCTGATAAAAGCCACAATGGCTACCTTTTTTAGTGGTGACGACCACAATATTTGGCATGGCTCGAATGACATCCTTATACGGTTCCAGATTCTGGATATGACAGACCGGGTCATCTTCCGAATTCAAAATCATCAATGGAATTTTGACATTTTCAAAGACATAAATCGGATTGGTAGCCTTGGTATAACTTTCATAATCTGAAAAGCCTGCCAGCTCATAGTAGCGCTGTTCAAATTCAGACAAGTCTTTCACCTCAAGCAATTGCTTCCATGAAGGATAAATCTGCCAGGTTTCCTGATAAGGATGGATAAAACGTTTAATCAGTTTTTTAGCCATCACTTTGCTATAAAACGGATGCACATAGGCAAAACCGGTTTCGGTATTATAGCCTGGGCATAAGGCAAAGGCTGCTTTGAGCGGGGTCTGCTCGCCCTCTTCACCCAAGTAGCGAACCAGCAATCCTGTCCCTGCAGAGGAACCCACACCATAGAGATCGGATTGAGGAAACTTGTCCTGAATATAGAGCAACTGTTCACGCAGATCTTGGGTTGAACCAAACAAGTTCATTTTTGGCACAGGCATTGGCAGGTCAGCATGACCACGGCGCAAACACAGAGCAACACGCCAGCCTGTATATTTATGTAGGTCACGCACCAGCTCCCGCATGGATTCCGGAGAGCCGGTAATGGTATGCAATAGCACAATGGTAGGTGTACTTGGCGGTAAATCTAAACCATACCAGGCAATGCCAGTAATGCCGCCATCGGACATATTCAGCTGCTCAAGCACATCATATTGCAGCTTAATCGTGCGTTTTTTTATCAAGTCCAGATATAGAATGTGCGCATGCGCATTCGATAACCACGGTGTTGGACGATATTTCTGTTTTAAAAGTGGTAAACGTTCAATCACACCAGAAAATAAACCATTCGGATTATAATAAAGTGTTGGAAGATCTGCTCCGCTAAAGCGGTCCAGATATTCACTTGAAAGTTGACTCATTTTTTTAAGCCACATTTTCATCTGTATTCCCCTCTAGTTTTCTATCAGTGATGTACAAACTTCATGCCGACTTGAATCAATTTTAGGAAATTAAGTATTAGCCTGATAAGCCTGAATCCGCTGGCCCATTTCTATAGCTAAGGCTTCAAGTCCAGATTTTGGTCGTATCATTACTTCAAAATCAATGATCTGACCTTCATCATTGAACTGAATCATGTCGATTCCCTTAAGTTTCTTATCGCCGACATTGGCGGAGAACTCAAGTACAACATTGTTACCATCTTCACTAAGAAATTCGCGGTGATAACTAAATTTTTCAAAGACCTGAACCACATTGGTCAAGATAAAAAATACAACCTGTTTCCCGGGATAAGGCTGAAAAGCCACGGGCGAGCGGAATACAACATCGTCCGCAAGGAGTTCATTCAATATAGATATGTCACGTGTTTCCAACATTTCATGCCAGCGCGTGATTGCAGTTTGGGTTATTTGTAGTGTCATTATTATTTCCTTTTTGTTGTAAAGTCCCCCTTTTTGCAAAGGGGGACTTAGGGTGATTCTGTTGTTTCAGAATAGAATCCTCTCCCTAACCCTCTCCTTTAACAAAGGAGAGGGAATGTTGCGAATCAACTTTCTTTCATGACAATTTCGCATGAAAGCAAAAACTGTCATCTTTTAAATTTTATCAATTAAATTACCGCAGCCAATTCAGCACCCTGACGGATTGCACGTTTAGCATCCAGCTCACCTGCTTCTTTCGCACCACCAATGAGATGCACGTTTTTACCGGCAGCTTTCAGTTCATCAAACATGGCAGTATAAGATTCCTGACCAGCACAGATAATGACATTATCTACGTCTAACACTGCAGGTTGATCATTTACCATCACATGCAGACCTTGATCATCAATTTTTTCATAGCTTGCACCAGCAATCATTTTGACATTACGATGCTTTAAGCCAGCACGGTGAATCCAGCCTGTGGTTTTACCCAGACTTGAACCGACAGAAGCTGCTTTACGCTGCAATAAATAAATTTCACGTTCAGGTTGTTCTACATTGGCTGTCTTAAGTCCACCGACATTTTCATAGTTAGTATCGATTCCCCATTCATCATAGAATTTTTCCGGATTGACACTACCACTTTCGGTCCCATGACTAAGCAGCTCGGCTGTATCAAAGCCAATACCACCTGCACCAATAATCGCTACACGCTGGCCGACTGGTTTACGCTCTCTTAGTACCTCCAGATAAGACAACACTTTAGGATGATCAATTCCAGGAATATCGAGCTGACGCGGTGTCACCCCAGTGGCAACCACAATGTCATCAAATTCGGCTGAAATCAGCTGATCAAAGGTCGCGGTGCAATTTAATTTCAATTGAATACGGGGTTGCAATTCAATCTGACGTTTGAAATAACGCAAGGTTTCATAAAACTCTTCCTTACCTGGAATGGTCTTCGCGATATTAAATTGCCCACCAATCTGCGCTGAAGCTTCAAATACTGTTACATGATGACCACGACCTGCTGCATAGATAGCAAAGCTTAAACCTGCTGGTCCTGCACCAATCACTGCAATATTTTTGGCTACATTGGTTTCTTTAAAAATCAGTTCAGTTTCATAACACGCGCGTGGATTCACCAGACAGGTAGCAATTTTCATCGAGAAAATATGATCCAGACAGGCCTGATTACAACCGATACAGGTATTAATTTCATCACTACGGCCCTGTTCTGCTTTTAAGACAAACTCAGAGTCTGCCAGCATTGGACGTGCCATTGACACCATATCGGCATCGCCTGTAGCCAGGACATATTCTGCCATTTCCGGAGTATTAATACGGTTAGAGGTAATAAGAGGAATATTCACCTGACCTTTTAGCTTGCGCGTAACCCAAGTAAAGGCCGCACGTGGCACTTTGGTAGCAATGGTCGGAATACGCGCTTCATGCCAGCCAATACCGGTATTAATAATCGTCGCGCCCGCTTTCTCTATAGCTTTGGCGAGTTGAATCACTTCTTCTAGAGTTGAACCGCCTTCAACCAGATCCAGCATGGAAAGACGATAGATAATAATAAAATTCTCACCGACCATTTCACGGGTACGGCGTACAATTTCAATCGGGAAACGGATACGGTTTTCATAACTACCACCCCATTCATCATCACGATGATTGGTACGCGCTGCGATGAACTCATTGATCAGGTAACCTTCTGAACCCATGATTTCGACACCGTCATAACCGGCGTATTGAGCCAGTCTGGCACAGTTGGCAAAGTCATCAATGGTTTGCTGCACTTCAGCAGAGCTTAAGGCATGCGGTTTGACTGGATTAATCGGTGCCTGAATTGGAGACGGCGCGACATTTTCCGCCTGATAAGAGTAACGGCCGGTATGCAGGATCTGCATGGCTATTTTCCCGCCAGCCTCATGCACGGCTTGAGTAATGATTTTATGCTTTTCAGCTTCTTCAATCGTGTCGAGTTTGGAACCGCCCTGAAAAGTGACGCCATGATCATTCGGTGAGATACCACCTGTCACAATTAATGCTACGCCACCCTTGGCGCGTTCTGCATAAAAGGCAGCCATCCGATTATAACCACCTGGTGCTTCTTCTAAGCCCACATGCATAGAGCCCATCAAGACACGGTTTTTAAGCGTGGTAAAACCCAGATCCAGTGGGGCAAGTAAATTCGGATATTTAGACATTTCAACTCCCTAGCGTGCAGATGTGCTGGCTATTTTTATTCAGGCTGACTGATTTACTTCCATCAAGCATCAGCCTTATGCAACTTGTTGCACTAATTTATAGTACAGAATTGATTTTTATGCAACATGTTGCATAATAATCCCGAGTCACTTTTTTGAGACGTTTATGTCTTTATCACATGTTTTACTCACCAGCCTGATTGAGAAACCGAGCACCGGCATTGAACTGGCACGCCGTTTTGACCGCTCCATGGGCTTCTTCTGGAATGCCACCCATCAGCAGATCTATCGTGAATTGAATGCCATGCTGCAAAAAGGCTGGATTTCGACCATAGAAGAGGAAGATTCCCATAGCCGTAAAAAAACCTATCAGGTAGAACGGCTCGGCCGGGAAGAACTGGCTAACTGGATGTTAGAACATAGTTCACCTGCACAGCTTCGGGAAGAACTGATGGTTCGTCTGCGTGCAGAAGCCCAGCTTGGCGGCAATAGCACCTTACCTGAACTGGAACGCCATCTAGAAATACATAAAGAGAAGCTTAAAACCTATCAGCAGATTTTCGCCAAAGACTTTGCTCAAGCTGACGAAAATGACCGAACCCTGTATATTCATAAAATGATTCTGCAACTGGGTATTGATCAGGAACTGGGCTGGATTGCCTGGCTGGAACAGGTTATTCCCAGACTTAAACAATTCGATGTAGAAAAATTATAAATACGGAGATATGCATGCCCTTCTATACCATGGCAGATGGCGAACAGTTATTTGTACGTGAATACGGTCAGGGTCAACCTGTACTAGTCTTATCAGGTCTGGGCATGTTGAGCTGGCAATGGGCAGCTTTTCTCTATCCACATCAGAAAAATTTCCGCTTTATCATTCCTGAATGGCGCGGTTTTGGGGCGTCTAGTCACTGCAAAATTCCGCAAGACCTGGATGCGATTTCCAGTCACTGGCTTGATGTTCAGTCGGTGATCCAGCAGCTCAATTTAGATCAATTCATTGTAATTGCTTACTCTATGGGCGCAACCACTACCATGCATGGCTTGTGCTATGGAGATTTTTCCAAACACATAGCAGCTTATTTGCATATTGATCAAACACCGAAGATTCCGGTGGATGATGCCTGGGCATTTGGACTTTTTGGTCCACGCCATCAGGAATTTATTGAAATTTTGCAGCAGCTTTCATCACTACTTGCAGAACATCAGCATATTGAACTCATTCGGGATCTGGATACTGCAGTACGTCAGCAGATTGCAGCATTATGGCTGCGCTTTATCCAGCTACAAAATGATCGTCCAGCCAGTTTGAAAGTATTTAAGTTCATCATGAATCAACCTCGTCTGCAAAGCCTGCTCCTGCCTTCTAGCCGGGTGGATTATATGACGTGGTACATCAATAATTATTTATATCATCAGGAAGATTATCGTGAAGCTCTGACGAAGCTTACTTGTCCAGTAACTTTCTTTAGCGGTGTGCAGTCAAAACTTTATCCTGTGGAAGGTCAGCGCCTAATTGCCCAAAGCCTGCCTCAGGCTAAACAGGTACTTTTTACAAAATCTGGCCATACCCCCTTACTGACCGAACCACTCAAATTTGCCAAGGAGCTCGGTATCTTTCTGAAAGACAATTTACAGTCGAGTTCATCAGCGGCCTAAAGATTCAGGAGAAGAAATCATGAAAAAACTGGTGGTGTTTTCAGGTGCTGGCATGAGTGCGGAAAGTGGGATCAACACCTTCCGTGATAGTGATGGGCTTTGGGAACAGTATCGTATAGAAGAAGTGGCCACACCGGAAGCTTGGGCTAAAAATCCGGAACTGGTGCAACGCTTTTATAATGCCCGACGTAAAAATATTCTGGAAGCACAGCCAAATGTAGCTCATCAACTCATTGCCGAACTTGAAGATGATTTTGATGTCCATGTGATTACCCAGAATATTGATGATCTGCATGAACGTGCTGGAAGCTCCAAGGTCATTCATCTGCATGGCAATATCCGCCTAGCCAAAACCTCAGGCCCGAATTGTCAGTACACCACCGAGTTTTATCCGATTGAAGGGACTAAATTAGATTTAACTAAACACTTCTGTAAGGAGGGCTATCCACTACGTCCACATGTGGTCTGGTTTGGCGAAGCCGTACCTGCTTATGAAGAAGCACAAGATTGTGTACAGGATGCTGACATTTTCGTGGTTATTGGAACTAGTCTGCAAGTATATCCTGTTGCTGGCTTAATCCATGAGATTACAGCTCACTGCACAGCTTATTATATTGATCCCAAAGCAGATCAACAGCATTTACCAGTTCAGTTTCACAAGATTTCCCAGACAGCCACAGAAGGCATGAAAACCTTACTTAAATTACTTGAGTCTAAGATCTAATCATCATTCAAAATTCGTATTCTATAGTTGACAGTATGCAACAATCATTTTTTAATCAGCCTATTGTTGCAGGAATGGAATTAAACGATGCTGACTGATCTGGATGATTTTTACTGTTTTGCGCAGGTCGTTGAACATGGCGGCTTTAGTGCAGCCGAACGTGCCACCGATATTCCCAAATCCAAGCTCAGCCGCCGTGTTTATAATCTGGAAGAACGCCTTGGTGTCCGCCTGATTCAGCGTAGTTCTCGCCATTTTGCAGTCACTGATATTGGCATGAATATCTATCGACATGCACAAGTGATGCTCAGTGCAGCACAGGCCGCCCATGATCTGGTGGATCATCTCAGTACTGAACCGCGTGGTACCATTAAAATCAGCCTGCCCGTCTCCATTGCCCAGAATGAAATGGCAAAAATCCTGCCGGATTTCCTGAAAAAATATCCTGAAATTAAAGTCCAGATGATGATCACCAATCGACGTGTGGACATTATTAATGAAGGTTTTGATCTGGCCTTACGGGTACGGACCAGCCTGGATGATGATCCGAATCTGGTAATTCGTCAGTTTGAAAAAATTGAACAGCATCTGTTTGCCAGTCAGGGCTATTTAAATGAATTTGGCGATCTTAAAACACCTGAACAGCTCTCTGAACATAAAATTTTAAGCATGGTTGAGGAACATACTGAACAGTTCCTGATATTGCAGAATGAGCAGCAGCAACAGAAGAAAATCCGGATCAACCCGACCGTAATGGGATCAGACCTGAATATGCTGGCACAACTGGCAGCTTCAGGCTGTGGTATTACCTTATTGCCCGATAATGTCGTGCAGCAATATATAGAACGGGGCGAACTGGTTCGGGTACTTTCAGACTGGAAAACGGCACATGGAATTTTCCATCTGGTTTATCCTTCCCGTCGTGGTCTGTTACCAGCTGTAAGAGTATTTATTGATTATCTGGTTGAGCATCTGCATCTTGTATAAATAGACATATTTCCGGCAAAAAAAATAGCTCATTCTTGGGGAAAAATGAGCTAATAAAAACGATTCACTACAGCATGAAGTGAACGAAAGGAAACTACTACCGCCAAGCCAAATCTAATACACAGCAATCAGACATCTAACAAAGCAAATATCAACTAACTATAAATAGATTAAGAGAATTTGGCTGGTTAAACCACTTCTTCATGTAGTATTTTGTAGGCTTTTGTCATTAATAACACGTATGCTGTAATTTATTTAAGCTACTGTATTTCAATGCATAACATGAAAAATAATTTAAATTTCCGGATATTCGCCAGTGCCTTCTGGCCACGGCGATAACAGTTCAAAACCTGTTTCAGTCACGACTACCATGTGTTCCCATTGAGCCGACCAGGATTTATCTGCAGTCACGACTGTCCAGCCGTCCTTCAACTCTTTAACACGCGCTTTACCCATGTTGACCATAGGCTCAATGGTAAAGACCATACCGGGTACCAGTTTGATGCCCTGACCTGGTTGTCCGTAATGCAGAATGTTTGGCTGTTCGTGATAAATTTTACCAATCCCATGACCACAATATTCACGCACAATGGTGTAGCCTTCACGCTGTGCAACAGACTGGATTGCATAACCAATATCGCCTAGGGTTGCGCCCGGTTTAACGGCATGAATCCCGGCAACCATAGCTTCATAAGTGGTTTCGACCAGACGTTTGGCTTCAGGAGTTGGTGTACCGACATAATACATTCGACTGGTATCGCCAAAATAACCGTCTTTAATGATCGCAACGTCAATATTAATAATATCGCCATCTTGCAAGACCGTATTCGGAGATGGAATACCATGACAAACCACTTCATTCGGTGAAATACAGGTGGTTTTGGTATAACCATAATAGCCAATATTAGCTGGCGTCACTTTTAGTGTATTGACGATAAAATCATGACAGATGTCATCCAGATATTCAGTTGTGACACCCGGCTTGACATGCTCCCCGATCATTTCCAAAACCTGTGCAGCCAAACGCCCAGATATACGTAATTTTTCGATATCTTGTTCGGTTTTCAGAGTAATCGCTGGAGCTCGCATGGATCTATCCTCAAGGTGAATCGGGAAATTATAGTCCTTTTTCAGCCAAGATGCGCATTTGTTCGCTCTGCATGACAATTCTTAAAACTTGCTCTAGAGAATCTCAATGCTGCTTATTTATACAAACAATAAGCTTAAAATGATGAAATGGAGCCTAAATGATTTATTTATTTAAAAATAAATTATAATTTTTTCAACTGAATATCAAAGATATATTTCTACCAAGCTTTTAAAGTTCACATTATCCGATCGTCAAGATCAGTAAAATCAAGGCTTTCAGCATTAAATTAAACTCCAAAAATCATCATATATACACTAAAATCGCTTTCTTTTATTTATTTGTTCTCCCTCTATGACAAGTCTCCGTACAAGAGATATTGTGGCCTTAGGTTTTATGACCTTTGCACTTTTTATTGGTGCGGGCAACATTATCTTTCCACCGATTGTGGCTCAACAAGCCGGTGAGCATGTATGGTTAGCTGCCCTAGGTTTCCTGATTACGGCAGTTGGCCTACCTGTCATCACCATCGTGGCATTGTCACGTGTTGAAGGTTCAATCCAGATCTTAAGTTCTCCATTAGGTAAAGCTGCCAGTCTATTATTGACTGTGGTCTGTTATCTGACGGTTGGGCCTTTATTCGCGACACCGCGTACTGCAACCGTTTCTTATGAAATCGGCTTCTCTTCATACTTTGGCAATGCACCTAGCAACCTGCTGATCTATAGTGTGATCTATTTTGCTGTAGTGACTTTAGTTTCCCTTTATCCAAATAAGATTCTGGATACGGTTGGTTACTTCCTGTCCCCAGTAAAAATTATCGCGTTGATCATTTTAGGCGGTGCTGCAGTATTGATTCCTGCCGGCAAACCACCTGCTGCAGTGGGTAACTATGTTACAAGCCCGGTCACTGAAGGCATCGTTAATGGTTATCTGACCATGGATACCTTAGGCGCATTGGTCTTTGGTATTGTGATTGTGCGTGCAATAACCTCTCGTGGCGTAACGGATCGCAAGCTGATTACCAAATATGCAGTCAATGCAGCGATTATTTCAGGTATCGGTTTGACGCTGGTGTATCTCAGCCTGTTTAAACTAGGCTTAGGTAGTCATGATGTTGCCCCTAATGCTGCCAATGGTGCGATTATTCTGCATGCCTATGTACAACATGCTTTTGGTGATATGGGTGCTTATTTCCTTGCCACCATGATCTTTGTTGCCTGCATGGTGACTGCGATTGGCTTAACCTGTGCATGTGCTGAATACTTCTCCTCTATTACCAAACTGCCTTATAAAGCCTTTGTCTTTGTACTGGTCGGCTTCTCGCTGGTGATTTCAAATCTTGGTTTGACCAAACTAATTGCCGTTTCTGTGCCTGTATTGAGCGCGATTTATCCGCCTGCGATTGCAGTGATCCTGCTAAGCTTCTGCGGTCATTTCTTTAGAAAACCTGCTCAAGTTGTTGCACCGACCACACTGGTTGCATTTATTTTTGGTATTTTTGATGGTCTAAAAGTTGCTGGCCTTGAATTACCTGAATTGCTACAGAACTTACCGCTTTCTGAACAAAATATGGCATGGCTGATTCCATCTCTTATTGTTCTTGTCATTGCCGCTGTGATTGACCGCATCAGAAATTAATCTTTCTAAGAGGTCATAAAAATCGTATTTTTACCCAAAATCCGGTTTTAGCGTGATCAATAACTGTCAGGTTTTACCCAAACCGGCATTTATTGTTTACCTCCTCTAATCATGATCACAGCCAGATTGTATTTTAGAAAGCTTTATAGACTTTTATCAATTATTTTAATTAGCTTCTTTCTTACTTCCATTTTCATTCTTTAGCAGAAGATCAATACAACTCTCTATTTTACTGTTTTTTAAACATATTGTTTCCTGATTAAACCAACTAACTCTCATCATTCTACATAGACTTACATTCTCTGGATTATCTCTACAAATCTTTGGCGTAGAATTTGCTTTTCTCTAGTAGCAATGAATGATCGCTTGCACACTTCAGTCGAACTGCCCTCGCTGAAATGTTTAAGATGATGATTCGGATGCAATCATTGATAAGTACAGTAATACGACTAAAGAAGGCCTTTTTTAACTGTTAAAGTTCACTTAAATAGTTGCAAAGGTTGAAATTAAGAAGTACAACTGTATATTCAATTCAGACTAAATCAATAAGATTTACTCTTCAATAATACAAATAAACGGGAGGGATGGAGATGTTATCAGTACATTTCAAAAAGCAAGTCTTCATTGACGCTCTTAAGGCAAATACCAATCTGGTGACTTTCTTGAGCACCACGGTTGCGCTTATGCTGACCTTGATTGTGCATTGTTTAATTCAAGGCAATTTAAAATTTGAGTACGTCGGTTATGCCTTGATTGTCTCGGCAGCCTTTTTCTTATGGGCTGTGATCGACCAGAAATACCGATAATTTATTAATAAATTTATACCCCAGTGGATGATCTGGCCAGTCATCCATCTGGCAGAAAAGAAATAAATTGAGCTTAAAGCTCAAAAAATAAAATCAACTATTAAAAAATTAGAATAATCCAACCGCCGCCCCATAAAGAAGCACACTTGTCCCTCCCAATTCCGCAATAATCAAACTGACCATTGCCAAAGTCATAAGCACGCCCGGCAACTGAAATTTACCCAGTTGATACGGTCGCTTAAACTGATTAGTGGTGTCTTTCAAAAACCCATGCAAGATATAAGCGCCAATCGAGAAACTGAAAAAGAGAACATTGATCAATACACAGATCAAATTAATCTGCGAAGATAGTGCTGAATAATAAGCCAATACCGCCAGAATCAATGTCGCAGGGGCATAAAGCAGACTGCTGCGATGCGCAATATCCACATAATAATGCGCCCGTGAATTGACAGACTGGCGGATTTGCCAATATTTCCATACCCCGGTTAACATCCCCATCCATAAGAATATTCCACTAAAAATAATCGCGATCTTTACTGCCAGATCAAGTTCGATTCCCTGCATATTTTCATTCCGTTTTTTATCATCGTACTGACTTTTTAGTCATTGTTTTAACAAGTTTCTTTGAAGAAGTCAGGTAAATTTAAGCATTCATTCTGATTCAAAAATATAGTGTAGCCCATGTCTGAATTCGAAACATTGACTCTAAAGTGCCAGGATGGCTATCAATTAAGTGCACGTTTTTATCCAGTCACTGAGACTGAAAGTAAGAAATCTCCCATATTAATTTGTCCTGCGACTGCCATTACCAAACAGTTTTATCATATTTTTAGCTGTTGGCTGCAAGCTCAGGGTTATGCCGTAATGGTATTTGATTTTCGAGGTATTGGGGAATCTTTAAAAGGTTCGGTTAAGCAGTCTAAAGCCAGTATTGTGCAATGGGGACAACTGGACATTCCGGCTGCGATAGATGCGCTATTAGCTAAAACTCAGGCAGCAAAGGTCATCTTACTTGGCCATAGTGCTGGCGGTCAGTTACTCGGTATCGTGCCAAACTATGACAAAGTAGCGAAAGTCGTCGCTGTTTCTGGTTCAACTGGTCATGTCAAAGGCTTAAAAGGTCGAACCAAACTACTCGCTCCTGTCATGTTTGATGTGATCTTTCCTCTATCACGCTTTACTCTGGGTTATGGCCCAACCAGCAAAATTGGTATGGGTGAAAATCTGCCGAAAGATGTGGCAAAACAATGGGCACAGTTCTGTAGTAAGCCGGGTTATGTCATTAATGCCATTGGTAAGACTGTGCCAAAAACCGAAGATCATCATGAGCAAATCACCTGCCCGATTACAGTGCTATGGAGTACGGATGATGAAATTGCCACCGAAGCCAATGTCAAAGATTTGATCCGTTTATATCCAAATGCAAATGCCAGTCATAAAGAACTCAAGCCCTCCGCTTTTGGACATAAAGCCATTGGACATATGCTAATGTTTAAACGTAGCCACCAGAATTTATGGCCGGTGATTGAACAGGAAATCACAGCGATTTAACTCTTTTTCATTTTTGTATTTTGATACCATCAGGCCTGTAACCCGACCTGATGGTTTTTTGAGTTAATAAGATTCTTTATAAATTCCATCATATATGCGCTCTAATACACAAGATGACTAGTCGCTAACCATAGGCTTTTTAATGTCTGAACATTTATAAAATCAATTTATTAATGTGGGCGTGTTGATGCGCAGTATAAAGCATCCCCTTGATCATTACCTGCAGTTACACCATTTATTTGACCTGATGGAAGCAATGAAATGGCGACGTTATGCGTCACATCATCTGCATCTAGAGGATTTGGATTCACTGCAGCAAATAAAGCACCCTCACTATATTGCACCAAAATTGCGTCATCTTTGTCTTGATTAATACGAGCGGAAATTGTCAATTTACCGTCAGTAATACTTAATATTTCACCGACTTTCGTTAATACACATTTTTGACCAAATACCGAAATCAATTGATCTTCTTCGAAATCTGGAAGTACGCTAGAATTACAATATTCATATCGACCGAATTCCTTTGGATCATAAGGAACACAAGCGCCTGTATTTACTTGTATATTCAATGGATCAACTAAAGCACTATTAGGTTTATCTGGTATAAAAGATAAATTCCCATCCTTAACCAATATCAATAAAGCATCATAATCTTTAATTGTATTTCCAGTTCGAATTGCTTCCAATAAATTTTGTATAACTTGATGAATTGGATCAGCTATTTCAACCTTACCATTAAAAATATCGACATTGTTTTCAATGCCATAACCTTTTTTAATTAATTCAGTTAATAATTCAAATTGACCTGAATTTAATTTATCGGTAGATATCACCCCTGATTTGTACCATATTTCAGGTAGTTGTGAGCTCCCATAAGCTATAGATAAATCTGTTAATGGGTTTACATTCACATTCCCGGCTTTTTGCGCATAGCCATAATATTTTCGGTCAGCTTGCACCTCGATACGACATGGAAACTGTGATGCGTTGACCTCACCAGACCACGCTCCATCTTGATTTGTACTTACCTTAGATTTAAATCCACTGCCATCTTTGCAGATTGCATTTACTTCTGCTGAAGCCAACGCTTTATTAGCGAATGCAACACCTGAAATTTCTGCATAAGTTGTTTGGGTGAGATTATTATTGGATTCATTGGTTGAAGAATTAGAACTATCAGAACTTCCACTGCCACCACATGCGGATAATAAACATGAGAGTGCTACTCCCAATAATATTGGATGTTTTTGTTTTATGAACATTATAACTAACCTAATTTTTATTTAATTTTATAATTTTTAAGTTGTTTTAGAAAAAACTTGCCAACTCTATCACATTGATAAGCGTCATTAAATTAATAGAAATACCATTCGTCTTAAATTAAGACAATCTTTTGGTTTGGTAACTCCCCTACTAAACTGATTTTAAAATAAAGATCAAACCGAATATAAATAAATCAGCTATTAAAAATCTGGTGAGGAAAATACGATATTTATATCCGTCCATGCAGTTCTGTGTTCTAATACACTTAGTATGAGATGAGCCTCTTACAGTATGTGCCTTAGATGTGCATACGACTAGCCCCTAACCATGGGGCTTTTTCATGTCTATATGATTTTAAAGTCATATTAACATTTAACCGAAAAATGCAATGATACTCTGAATGACCACAGCATTCACAATATCAATAAAAAATGCACCACACAGCGGTACGATCAAAAAGGCTTTATGCGATGGACCATAACTATTGGTGACCGCTTGAATATTAGCAATTGCAGTCGGTGTTGCTCCCATACCAAAACCACAATGTCCTGCGACTAATACCGCTGCATCGTAATTTTTTCCCATGATTCTAAAGGTCACAATTGCGGTAAATAAAATCAGTACCGCTGTCTGCGCAAACAAAATGGTAATGAGCGGACCTGCCAAATCGGCCAGCAACCAGAGTTGCAGTGACAGTAAAGCCATAGATAAATACAGGGACAATGACGCGTTGCCAAATACATCAATGGCACGGTCGAAAATATCAACTTTCAGTATATGCTCCAGAAAGTTACGTACAATCACCCCTGTCCCTAAGGCCCAGACAAAGGTCGGCAGTTCAAACCATCTTCCCTGACTAATCTCTGTCATTTCATTCGCAACAAAAATACATAGCGCAAACATCCCCAAAGTCGACACTGCATTACTGGCTGTAATCAACCGGGTTTTCTTTGGATATTCGAAGGGTGCGGTGTTGATGCTAGTATCGAGTTGTTGCTCATTGGTCTCTTGCGCTACTGTCTCTGCCAATTGATTGCGTTTAATCAAGAATTTGGCAACCGGACCGCCCACAAGTCCACCAATAATCAAACCAAAAGTAGCGCTTGCCATTCCGAGGACAATTGCCCCTTGGATTCCATATTGAGTTTCCAGAACTTCACCCCAAGCACCGGCAGTACCATGACCCCCTGTTAAGGTAACAGAACCAACAATCAGACCAATCAATGGATCAAGCCCAAGTGCTGTAGCTAAGCTCATACCCACCGCATTTTGTACAACTACAAATAGAATGACACAGACCAGAAAGATCAGAAGTGATTTCCCGCCTTCTTTGAGCTTGGTAAAGTCTGCACTTAAACCCACAGAGGTAAAGAACATCAGCATCAGAATGGTTTGGATTTCTGAGTCAAATGTGGCACTGATATTAAAAAATTTATAGAGAATAAAAGCTGTAATTGCTGCGATTAGGCCGCCGATCACGGGTTCAGGTAAGTTATAGTTTCTAAAGAAGCCAATTTTACTAACAAGATACCGCCCAATAAAAAGAAAAAATACTGCAATCACCAAGGTGCCAAAGGCATCGATTTCATAATTCATAACATTCCCTATTAGCTTTATTTTCATACAGTTTTAGGAAAACAGTATGAAAAATCAATTTTAGAAATGTTATGCAAGTTATTGTTTCTAGTAATTGTTTAATTTATGTCCTAAATAGATTCAATTAATACGATGGAATATCATAAACCCAATTGTGTGCTTGCTGGTCTGTCGTACTTTCACAAATATAATAATCATGATCCCAAGCATCTTGATGGAAGATTTCCTTTTTATGGTAAGTCACCTGTTTACCATTTTCGACGCAGACAAAGCTGTCGCCTTGGTCTTTGACCTGAGTTCCATTTAAGAAACCGCCAATACAGAGGAATCGGGATTGTTTGGGCATGTATCTACATCAATAATTGAAGATATTAATATTATAATTTAATTTTTAACATGATAAACGTTTAAAAGAGAATCATTTGGCACTTCCATTTTTATATAAACCCCATTCTTTAAGAAGCCTATTAATGTATTTTTACCTCCGCCCCTAAAAAGAATATCAACATTATTAATTCTAGTATAATTTATTTTATTTCCCCCCATACTCTTCATTAATATCAACTGTGCAAAATCATTTTTAATATAAATACTAGTTTTCATGACCCTCACATTAGTTTTTTCCATTGAAAAGTTAACTATTTTTTCAATTACATTATATTGACCACCCATTAAAAATGGTATGATCAAAAAAGCCCCCATAAGAATAGATAAAGCATTTTTTCTTTCTCTAAGTTTATTTTTGAGAATTTTTTCATAAGCATTTTCAATACTAGAATTATTATTCAATATTTTAGATAAATATTTATATTCTAGAGAGATATTATAGATCAATATATAAAAGATATATAAATAAATACATACAATTATATAGTATAAAAATTCAGCAGATTCAAGACTAAAGGAAACAACTAAAAAAATAAAAAATGATATTAGGCAAATAAGAAAACTAGTAAATTTATCAAATTTAGGAATAATTAATTTAATATCTCCAGCTACTTTCCTGCTAATAATATTTTTAACTATTTTAGGTGATTTTTTATAAATTAGAAAAAATACATCAAATATTAATTTTCCTTGAATCCATAGTAATAAAAAGATTACGCAACATATCATACCAATTACTATAGATAGCATAAACAATAGCAATCCATCGCCAATTGCAAACTCATTTGGTAAATAACTTATAAGTAAAAGATAATATATTAAACTCAATCCCCCTATACCTGCCCCAAACTTTATTAAATTAAGAAATAAATTGGTTAATTTTGTAAAATTTTCTATTAATAATAAATGCAATGGATTCATAATTTAAACTTTAGATTTATAAAAAAATAAGGGCTGATAAATCAGCCCTTATTCTAAACTACTTTTTGATCAATTAAGCCAATTGAGCAGCAGCAATTTTCTTAGTATCGATGTCTTTAGCAGCATCTGTATACTCGCTCATCTTGTCGAAGTTCAAGTATTGGTAGATGTCAGCAGACATGCTGTCGATTTGAGCAGCATACTGTTGGTATTCTTCTGGAGAAGGTAGTTTACCCAATACAGCAGCAACAGAAGCAAGCTCAGCAGATGCTAGGTAAACGTTAGCACCTTGACCTAGACGGTTCGGGAAGTTACGAGTAGAAGTCGATACACAAGTAGTGTTCGGAGCTACACGTGCTTGGTTACCCATACATAATGAACAGCCTGGCATTTCAGTACGAGCGCCAGCTTTACCATAAGTATTGTAGAAACCTTCTTCCATCAATTGGTGTTCGTCCATACGAGTTGGAGGAGCCAACCATAGACGAGTAGATAAAGAACCACCAGGTACTTTGTCTAGAAGTTTACCAGCTGCACGGAAGTGACCGATGTTAGTCATACAAGAACCGATGAATACTTCATCAATTTTAACGCCTTGAACGTCAGAAAGAAGTTTTGCATCATCTGGGTCGTTCGGGCAGCAAAGAACTGGTTCTGTGATTGTAGAAAGGTCGATTTCATACACTTTAGTGTATTCAGCATCAGCATCAGCTTTAAGAAGTGATGGGTTAGCCAACCATTTTTCCATGTTCTCTACACGGCGCGCCATAGTACGAGCATCGCCATAGCCTTGTGAAATCATCCACTTCAGCATAGTGATGTTAGAACGTAGGTATTCAGCAACTTTCTCTTCAGAAAGCGTGATCGCACAACCTGCAGCAGAACGTTCAGCAGAAGCATCAGAAAGTTCGAATGCTTGCTCAACAGTCAGGTCAGTTTCCATTTCTGTCAGGTCGATCTCAAGAATACGGCCAGAGAAAATGTTTTTCTTACCTTTCTTCTCTACAGTCAGATCACCTTCTTTGATCGCTACATAAGGAATCGCATGAACTAGGTCACGTAGAGTGATACCAGGCTGCATTTTACCTTTGAACTTCACAAGAACAGACTCTGGCATATCAAGTGGCATAACACCAGTTGCTGCAGCGAATGCTACAAGACCAGAACCTGCCGGGAATGAAATACCAATTGGGAAACGAGTATGTGAGTCACCACCAGTACCAACAGTATCTGGAAGAAGCATACGGTTTAACCAAGAGTGGATAATACCGTCACCTGGACGTAGAGAAACACCACCACGGTTCATGATGAAATCAGGAAGCGTGTGTTGCATTTGAACGTCAACTGGTTTTGGATACGCAGCTGTGTGACAGAAAGATTGCATTACCAAGTCAGCAGAGAAGCCTAGGCAAGCCAAGTCTTTCAATTCGTCACGAGTCATAGGACCAGTTGTATCCTGAGAACCAACTGTAGTCATACGTGGTTCACAGTAAGTACCTGGACGGATACCTTGACCTTCAGGAAGACCACAAGCGCGACCAACCATCTTCTGAGCAAGGGTAAAGCCTTTGCCAGTGTCAGCAGGTTGTACTGGAGTACGGAACAGAGTTGAAGGCTCAAGACCAAGCTCTTCACGTGCTTTAGTTGTCAAACCACGACCAATGATCAGGTTAATACGACCACCCGCACGAACTTCGTCTAGAAGTACTGGAGTTTTAAGGTCAGCTTCAGCGATTTGAGCGCCGTCTTTGAACGCAGTTACTTTAGCAGCAGCCTTGTCGATTTTAAGAGTGATTTCATCACCCATGTTCATGTTTGCTACGTCGATTTCAACTGGTAACGCACCAGCGTCTTCCATAGTATTGAAGAAAATCGGAGCAATTTTAGAACCTAAGCAGTAACCGCCTTCTTTCTTGTTAGGAATATGAGCGATTTCGTCACCGAAGAACCAAAGTACAGAGTTAGTTGCAGATTTACGAGAAGAACCTGTACCAACAACGTCACCTACGTAAGCAACTTTGTTGCCTTTCGCGATGAGGTCTTTAATTTGGTTTAATGGACCAACTTCACCAGGAACTTCTGGGTTGATGCCATCACGTTCGTTTTTCAGCATTGCATTTGCGTGCAATGGAATGTCTGGACGGCTCCAAGCGTCTTGTGCTGGAGACAAGTCGTCAGTGTTAGTTTCGCCAGTTACTTTGAAAACTGTCAGTTTGATTTCTTCTGGAACGTCTGCACGGTTTGTGAACCATTCAGCGTCAGCCCATGATTGAAGAACAGCTTTTGCATTTGCATTACCTGCACGAGCTTTATCAGCTACGTCATGGAACGCATCAAATACAAGAAGCGTTTTTTTCAAAGCTTCAGCAGCAAGACCACCAAGCTCTGCATCTTCTAGAAGTTCAACTAAAGGAGCAACGTTATAACCACCAAGCATAGTGCCCAGTAAGTAAACCGCACGTTCTTTAGAAACTAGTGGAGAAGTCGCTTCGCCTTTTGCCAATGCAGCTAAGAACGCAGCTTTTACGTATGCAGCTTGGTCAACACCCGCTGGAACACGGTTTTCAAGCAAGTCAACTAAGTATGCTTCTTCACCAGCTGGGGGATTTTTTAATAATTCAACTAATGCAGCAGTTTGAGCATCATCAAGTGGCTTCGGTGGGACTCCGAGTGCGGCACGTTCTTCAACGTGTTGGCGGTAAGCTTCTAGCACGGTGTTATTCCTCTTTTTTAAAAAATTACCTGTGAATTCCTGCTTTATAAAAGCTTCACAAATAATATGGACTCTAAAATTTTACTAAAATTCCAGTTAAAAGTTAATGCAAGTACAGTGTTTCTTTGTGATGCTCATTATTTTATAACTAAATGATGCTTATAAAGATCATTCAATAATCAAATCATCATCGCCTTGCATAATTTAAGTACAGATATGGCAACTTTTAACCAAATTTGACGCATAAAAAAGGCAACATCGATGTTGCCTGATTTACTTAGAAAAAGATACTACACCTTAGTGGACTGTCGTTGAGTTCAAATATTGCTGAAAAGCGTCCCGACAACCCTCAAATTTTAATTCGCATTGATCTTCATAAGTCTGACTATGGTTGTTGCTGGCAAAGGAAATCTCGACCAGACAGCGTTTTTTGTCCTGCTCCAAGATCCGCTTAATCACGACCTTGTCTCCTACACTCAGGACATAGCGTCCGCTACCGATAATAGCCAATCCTTTTTCATCTTCTAACAGCAGATCTGAGTGATATAAATACTTCACGACGTCCATATTATTGTTCTCCTAAAGGCTTTGGAGTTAAATTCATTATTCAATATAAAGATAAGCATTTCTATATTTTAGATTTAGCAATTGTCACAAATTATATTTAATATTGCTTAGGCTATTTTTATTATTAGAAGAATTTTCTTATATCTATAAACCACTATTTATTTTGAATGATGATTTCTTAGTTTGTTTTATTTAAATATAAAAAAACCGTTCCTTAGAACGGTTTGTAATCTGGCATTTTATCATGCGGTGTGGCGATACATTTTTCGGTAAATTCAGCGCGGACTTTCTCACGGGCTGCATCTACATCGGTCTTAATTTCCTGTTCCGGAAGTGCATAGACTTCATCGATAATATTTAGGATAAAACCGCGAGTAATGTCATCATCGATCTTGTTGGCATGCTCAACAGCCTTTTCTTTCTCGATCGCATTCTGACGATCCAGCATAATGGTCCGTGCAGCATTCCCCACACTACGACAATAGCCATGCCACTGCTCTTCAGGGGTTAAAGGTTTTTTCTCTGCACAGCCGACCAGAGCAACCATCAGCGATAAAGCAAATAACTTTTTCATGAATTTCTCCTTCCGAGAGGCACTATAAGAGATCAGCGCAGATTTGTCATTTAAAATGAAATTTCTACCTATTCTTATTGATACTGCCTGCTCGAAAGTATCATTTCATATCTTAGCCACAGCTTGCCTGAACTACTTTCTTAGTGGCTGGATCTACAGTGACCGTCACGCGCTCTTCACGATAATCCATAGTGACAGGCTGGCCAGGTGCAACCATGCGTACCATTTGAGCTTTGGTTTTCTCTTTGATTTGCGCTTCAGTTAAATTCGATTGGCCCACCAGCGCAGCTGCCTGATCAGCAATACATTTAGACTGGTTTGCTCGGAAATATTCCCATTCTTCGACCACTTGCCCATTTTTTAAATGACAATAGCCCACTTGCCCATTAGTTTCATTACGGATTTCCAGCTTTCCACCCTGATTGATACAATAGGCACTCGCTGGATTGGCTGTTCCTAATGACGCAGAGTTTGAATCAGGCGACTGGGTTGTACTACAACCAGCAAGGAGGATGGATGCAAATAATCCGGACAAACCAGATAAAATTATTTTTTTCATGAGCGGTATTCTTCTAAAGGAATTCGCCTTTAATGTAGCATATTCCATTTATAGCGTCAGATCTGAAAAGGCTTGAGTGTTTGTAATTCTGTAAAAAGCGGCAGGATCATTTTTTAATATCATTAGGTTTAACCCCATTTAAGTTCTCACTATTTCCTATGATTTATATCAATCAATAATTAGCTTTTAAAAGTAATCTCTTTCTTAAACTAACTAAAATTTAGATTCAGTTAAATATTGGAATGGCTTCAAGATGACAATGTCATTACATTATTATACAAAGTGTTTATTACCCTTCATCAACCAAGTATTATTCTAATATTTTGTTTTTAGAGTATTAAGTTAATTCTCGCCCAGTTTTTTATCCTAACCTTCTTTATGCACGGAGCTTGGTGTTTGTACTATCGGCCATATTGATCTAATATTTGATTGAATTTTAAACTTTATCTCGGCATGCAAGACGATCTCCAGCTTTCTTTAAAAGAATACCTTTCTACGGTTCAGGAAGTAGTTAAAATCACTTTCGATACACCGGTGTGGGTCAAAGCTGAGATTCGAAATTTAAATATCAAAGCTGGCCATTACTATCTGGAACTGGCAGAAAAAGATCCTGACAATGATCAGGTCATTGCCAGTTGCCGGGCCACGATCTGGAAATTTGCTGCGCAGACAATTGTGACGCAATTTGAACGTGAAAGTGGTATTGAACTAAGCCGGGATCTTAAAGTTTTAATTAAAGTCAAAGCCAGCTTTGATCCGCAATATGGGTTTTCCCTAAATATTGTAGAGATTGATTCTGGATATACCTTGGGAGATATAGCCCGACGTTATCAGCAGATTGTAGAAAGACTGACAACCGAAGGTCTGATTGATCGCAATAAAAATCTGCCTATACCTTTTGACCTCAACCGGATTCTGGTGATTGCTCCGGAAAAGGCTGCCGGTCTGGGCGATTTCAAGAAAGATGCTGATGCTTTGCAAAAAGCTCAGGTATGCGAATTTATCTATCACAGTGCGACCTTTCAGGGAAATACGGCAGCGCAAAGCATCATGCAAAGCTTGGCACAAGCTTTAAAGCAGTGGGCACAAACTTATCATAACGCGCCTGACCTGATCGTAATCATTCGTGGCGGTGGTGCAGTCAATGATCTGGCTTATTTAAATGACTATGCATTGGCTGCCCTGCTCTGCAAACGTTCAGTTCCCGTCTGGGTTGGTATTGGTCATGAAAAAGACAGGACGATTCTGGATGAAATTGCTCATCGTTCTTTCGACACACCAAGTAAAGTGATTGCTGGAATTCGCAATCATGTCGTCGAGCTGACGCAAGAAGTTATAAATAACCTGCAAAGTATCCAGAGACTTTCTCAACAGCAAATTCAAGCTTATCAAAGCCAGAATGAGCAATATCTAAAGCTAATCCAAAATTTGGCCAATCACCAGATTATGAATGCCTTGCAACGTTTAGAGCAGCTCAAGTCCAACACCTCTAACCTTGCCCAGCAACAGACCCAACTGATTAACCAGCAGCTAGATGCCATGATGCGGGAAACACTGCTGCAAAATCCCAAACATGTTTTGTCCAAAGGCTATGCCATTGTGCGCCAGCAAGAACATGTGGTTCGTTCAATCCATCAAATTGATGTGCCACAACCCGTTCAGGTTGAATTACACGATGGCCTATTTTCAGCACAACTTACGCAGGTAACTCCCCATGAGTCATGATACTTTGAGCTTTCAGGAAGGCTATGACATCTTGAAAAAGAATGCTGAATTACTTGAATCTCAGCAAGAACCAGATATTGATAATCTGATGAAAATCGTTGAAGAGTCTATGCAGGCGTATAAAGCCTGTAAATCTCGAGTGGAAGCTGTTCAGAATGCACTAAACGAGACCTTTAAGGATTAATTTTATTAAATACCTTAAATCAGTATAGCCTGATGATTTAAATGCTTAGGCTATTTTTAAATCTCTTGCCTATAAAAAAGCCCTCATTTAGAGGGCTTTTTATTAGATTAGAATCTCCAGTTATAGAACAAGTCAATTGCACGCTCTAAAGACTGACTGGCTTCCAGATATAAACGCTGATTCATTTGATAACGTAAAGTCAGCTTGTTCACTGGGGTAAATACGCCAACCCCATAACGGATATATAAATCTGGCGTAATATAACCGGTTACAGACACCTGAGTATCATCCCCTGTTCCCTGTGCATCCAGTGCCAGACCGCTCAAGCCAAAGCTTCGGCCAATCTGGTTGGTCAAGGCACGCGTACCGCCCAAGCCCAGACTAATCCCTGCGGCTGCAATGGTGTTATTTACATCAGATCTGAAACCTTCTGCCTGACTTAAACCTGAAGCCCCTTCATTGATACGACCAGTAATCAGGGCATTCAACGCTTCCTGTTCAGACAGACCAGCATCATTATAAATTTGAATAGCAGGACTTGAGGCTGTACCTGTAACACGCACACCGACTGTGCTGCCCTGTATCGATTTATTGGCATCAATATCCAGGGTTGGATTCGATAACGGGCCATTGAAACGTGCAATCGCACGGTTCAGATCCAGACTTTGTCCATAGGCTTCAATTTTCACCCGTTGTGATACCCCGATCGCCCCATTGGCACGCATCGCAGATTCCAGACCACGTTGCTTCAGATTGACACGACCTAAGAGTGGTATACGGCTGTCAAAGCCCTGGAAGATCACCTGATTTCCTAACGACACTGCAACATCTGCGCGAATATCCCATGGACGTGCCGCTTTCAGAATGGCGAGCTGGTCATCTCCTTCACGTACAACACGAACATCAGAAGACAAGCCCACGACAGGTTCAGAGGCTTCAGGCATGGAAATCAGTGCACGAGGAACATCGACCTTGCCACTCAAGCTTAATTTTTTATTGAACGGATACATATCCAAGGTCAGGTCAGGCGTAACCACTGCAGTAATCAGCGGTGCCTGACGAATCAACAGATTTTCGCCCTGAAGTTTGAGCTGTACGCGTGGATCACCTTTCCAGTCTACAGAGCCGGTTAATTTACCAGCGCCACGGCCACTGTTAAATGCACCATTAATAGTCGCGGTATTTTGGCGGACTGATGAATAGAGCTGCACATTGGTCAGATTGACTGGCAATGAAATCATGCTGATCGCCCCGTCCTTAACCCGAATTTCACCTTCAAGTAATGGATCGGTTAACGTTCCGCTAATTTTACCTGCATAAGACAAAGTACCATCCAGATTACGCACATCCTGAATGAATGGCTTAAAGACCTTCAGCTGAACCTGGTTAAAGGCAATCTCGCCACGCATTGGTTTATTGTCACGATATGGATCAATAATCACATTGGCATAGCCAGTACCAATATCTGGTGTTTTCACATCCAGACGAATCTGTAGACCGGCAGCCACGCTTTTTGCGACCAGCCCCACTTCATCATATTTTAAGGTCGAGCCTAAATATTCCGGATCATCAGAAGATAAGCCGATCACCCCATTGCGGGTTACCAGACGTGCATCAATTTTCGGTTTAGCACCTTGTGCCCAAGCTGCCTTGGCATAACCATTCACTTTACCGGTTAATGCTATACCTTCTGGCAGGAAGGCACTAAAGTCAGCCAGATCCAGGTTACGGGTAATAAATGAAGCACTACCTCGAGTTTTATTCACTCGAATTGGCTGATTAAAGCAGAGCTGGCTTTGCTGGCTCATCCAGCAATGAGCGCCAACAAACAGATCCGACTGTGCAGTGTTATAAATCACAGCTGCATTTTGACGCTGCACCAGATGGGTACGCAGTGAGTCGAAATCACCGCGCTGGATCTGGCCTAACCAGTTATTTTGTGCATTAAAACCACCTGCCAGCTGAACAAAGAATTTAGACAGCTTATTTTCAGCCTGAACTTGTAGCACATGCGCGGCGCGCGTTCCAGCAAGTGACACTTCACCGCGTACAATCTGTCTATTGCCACTACGCAACTGATCCATGGTTGCAGTCAATAAAGTCGGTGTGGTTTGTGAAGTCGGCAACTGGCCGCGTACCCGAATCTTGTCTACGCTAAACAGGTTCTTGAAGGCAAAATTATCCACTGCCAGATTCGCAGTTGCTTGTAAACGCGGTTGTGCCTGCATATTGATGTAGCCTTGTACCCGGCCTCTTAATCCTGGATAAAGCTCATATAATGCCGGTGCATTCACTTTAAGTTGCAGATTCTGTGCATTACCTGTGGCCTGGAGCTGGTTGCTGGCATAAGACAGGAACAGGTTATTGGCTTCAAACTGTTGCGGTACAAAACCACGCTGCTTGGAGTCAATCAATACAGCCAGATTACCCTTACCGCGTACCGGTTTATTATTCAACATACCGGCCAGATTTAAGCGTTGAATCTGGACACGCTTCACTGCATCCGACCAGACACCTTGGGTTTGCAGATTACCAGACAATTCACCTTTAAGCTTGGCATTGAAATATTGAGGTTTGAAACGCACCAGAGAGGCATTTACATTCCAGCCAATACCATTTGCTAAGTTCACCTGACCATTGGCATTAATTTTTCCAGCGACCCCATCATGACGCAGTTCCTTGATATTTAGCATATCAGGCGTACCCGACAAGCGCAGTTTTAACAATCCTTGACTAGCCTTGATCTGGCTGGCACTTAATGCACCATCATAATTGATCGCATAACTTTTGAATCCGCCACCTGCTTTTTCATCATGGAACAACAAGGCAATATTACTATTACCTGTCAGATGAACGGTTTCATTTTGCGCAGCCAGTCGTCCGGTCAGATCTACACCGCTGAGGTTAATAATCTGCTGATTCGGGCGTGCATAACCACTGGCTTTTACTCGACCATTCAAGCGGTCAATTGGTGAAGCTGCAGCCAGAGTCTGGGTATTCAGGTTCTGGGCATTTAATACTGCGGACCATTTGAGCTGACGTTTTTCTTCTGGCAGTTCAACCCGTGCATTACCTGTTAGACTGCCGGCCTGTCCATTTCCACTATATTTAAAACTTGGAACATTCAGGATGTTATTTTTCAAGTTCAATTGTGCCTGATACATTCCTGTCGGCAACAGTCCTTCTTCATGCTGAGCAACCTGGGTAGCGACATGGATATTTTGCTGGCCTTCGACCAGTACCAGATCGACATCTCCTGATTCACTTTTTAACCAGCCGATATAAGGTACAGCACGATCAATATTTTTCCAGGCTACATCCAGTAACATCGGTTGAGCTTTATTGTCTTTAACCGGCTTCTGATCCAGCTTGATATTCCAGGTTTCATAGCGGTCAAAATCCACCAGTCCTGTTAAATGCAGGCCATTTTCCAGATTACCGGTAGAGGCAATATTACCGTCCAGACTTGGTGGCAGAAAGTCTTGCACCACCTGTGGAATTCGCCGATGTTTCGGATCTATCCCATTCATGCGACCTGTCAGATCCCAATCCACCCGATCAGCCCAGCCTACAGTACCTGCCAGACTTACTGAACCTTTCATCAGCTGACCATTTAAATCAGTAATATTGAGCTGATTGACCAGATCGGTATACATTACTGCGGTATATTGCCCATCCGGGATATTTTCACCTTCAATATCGGTGCGAACATTCAGATCCAGACGCTTGGTATTCCCATTAAACTCAGCTACACCATCTTTCGTAAACAGTTTTTGCTCTGTCAGGATTGGCCAGTGATATTGCTTAAACTGGAGTTCACCACGCATGGGTACATTAGGACGCATCGGGTGCAGAACTGCCCAGCCTGTCAGCAAATCTGGCGTGTTGGTCGCGACCCCGGCCTGAATGGTATCCAGTGTGCCTCTAGCACGTACTTGAATATCATGAATATTCAGGCTTTCTCTGAGTGAAGGCAGATTTAAAATCCCGCGTGCATCTAGTGGATATTTACCTTCAAACTGCATTTTCCCGGTAGCTTCACGTACCGACAGATAGCCCATATCCATGCGGGAATCTTCGAAATTCAGCTCGGTACCTGACCATAATGCTTCATTCAGTTCGATATTATAAAAATCGACTGCATTGGTCTGGGTTTTAATTACTAGGTGATCGAGAAGTAAATGATCAACCCGCAATACAAACGGTAAACGAATAGCATTGAACTTGAATGGCTCATCACTTGGCGGATTTTTATTAATAATCTGTAAATTCAGTACATCTGCTTCAGTCAGATGAATTTCTTTTTTGATAATCGCCCGCCAACCCAGCTTGACATCAGCACGGTCAATTTTGACATCGACCGGTTTCAGGGTAACCAGAACATTTTTCAGGATAATCCCGCGCCACAGATTTCCGCCTTCATATTCGTAATGGATGATTTCCTGGCGCTGCATCACCTGATCAAGCAGGAATTTACTGCCTTTATCGGTAGAAAACAGGATCGCCAGTACAGACAGCAGAAAAATAAGAGAAAAAAGGACCGACAATAGAATACTTCTAAAGATACGGCGCTTTTTCGGCACAACTTCAGGTTGTTGCTCTTGTTCTGGCTGTGGTTGGTTCTCGACCATGATCTACCCAAATAACTATTTTTTAATTAATAAATGTTTTATAACTGCGAGCCAATAAAGAAGTGCAGACGAATCGGATAATTGTCATCTGACAGTCCGGTCGCCACATCTAAACGAATTGGGCCAATCGGTGAAGCCCAACGAATCCCCAGCCCCGCACCATATTCTGTTGGATTACTAAAATCCTCATTATAGGCATTTCCGGCATCCGCAAATACCGCAGCGCGCCAGCCTTCCCTGAACTGATAATTATACTCCAGTGAAGCCACACCCAAAGCCTGTCCGCCCACTTTAAAGCCTTCAATTTCTGGAGAAAGACTCTTATAGTCGAAACCACGGATACTCTGGTCACCGCCACTAAAATAACGCAGGTTATAGGGTACTTTGGCAAAATCTTCAGTAAAGATATACCCCAGATCCGCACGACCAACAAACTGGTGATCGGCATTTTCACCCAGTGAATAGATAAAACGCCAGCCTGCATTCACAATCGCCATATCGGCATCAGACAATAGAGCTTCACTGCCCAATTCGACTTTATAGGTCTGCTTAAAACCCTTGGTCGGGTTCACCCGGCGATCACTATCGGTACGGGAAACTTCATAACCCACCAGTAGAGACTGCTGTTCATCTTCAGTATTGAATCTGAACGCTTCCGGAATCTGGCTAAAATCAACCGAACCATCCTGCGTCAGACGATCCAGACGGTAACGTAGACCGTAAGTTTGTTGCCAGCTGCCACGCGGATTTTTAATAATCCGGTCAGCACCGAGTACCGCGGATTCAATTAGCAGGCCATCACCTTGAGCCACACCATCACGTTCTTCACGCTCATAACCACCTACGATACTGATATAGTCATTAAGTGGATGGTTGTATGGAATATTATAACGGCCATCAATTGACTGACGGATTTGTGACAATTCAAGGTTGGCATCAAATGAGTGACCACGCTTGTTTACGATCGCGCGGCGATATTGTCCACGTAAGCGTGTTCCGGTATCCGTACCATAACCCAGACCAACTTCGGCACTGTTAAGACGGTCTGCATTCAGTGTCACGATCACCGGAATTTTTTTCTCTTCACGAGCCTGAGCCTTTAAACGTTCTTCTTCGTCTTCTTTAGTCTGTTGCTGAACCCGCAAAGTTCTTAAATTTGGATTCTCTGCATCACGACTACCAGCAAACTGATCTTCATCCACCACATCCTGTGTAACTTCCTGATCGGATGCCGGTGCAGCTTTCTTGGCTACACCTATTTCATCTTCTGAAAACTTCTGTTCTTCTATCAGACTCTGAATATCCGGTGCCAGTTCCAGCTCTCGATCAATAGGATCAGGACGAATCGCATCCACCAGCGTATAGTTAAAATAACGTGAGTTCGTCAGGTTGTTGGCCAGGCTATTTACACGCCAGAAGGTGTAATCAGCACCATCTTCCCAGGTAACCAGACTTTCCAGTACATCACGATTTAGCGGAAATTCTTTTTCAGGATCACTCATCCTGAACTCTACATTACCCAGTTTATAACGCTCACCTGTTTCAAAGCGCAGGTTCACATCGGCTGTATTTTCGGGTTGGGCAATGAGCACATCATGCAAGCGCCAGTACGCATCAAAATAACCATTATTGCTGGCTGCGGTATTAATCCGGTCTTTGGTTTTTTCATAATCCCCATGGTTAAAGATATCACCTTCTTCCTGTTCCGGTAGAAGACTAATAACCTGGAACTGCGGCTGTTCACCACCTGGGCCACTAAACTCAATATTATGGGTATTGATAATGACCGGCTCATTCGGAGTCACATAGACTCTAACCCGACTGTCAGATAATTTTTCAAATCTGAACTGGGCATTGTAATAACCTACAGCTTGGGCAGCCTGATTGGACAGATTACGGAGTTGCGGTAATGCAGATGAAAAATCTTCAAAGGATTCCTGGGTAAAGCTGGAAAGTTTAGCTTTTACATTATTTCTGAGATTCGTATAACCTTCTGACTGGGCTTTACGATTCAATCCGCCATTGCTTTGCGCAGTGCCATTTCCATTCACAATGACCACATCTGCACTGATTCGAGGCAAACTGGCGGTCATAATCTGGCGAGGTGGACGGATTTTATAAAACAGTCGTTTGAAAATATTCGGACGTTTGTCATTTTCAGGCGTTGTTGGTGCCGGCAACTCAGATAAGGTCGCACCCGACTCATTTCTTTGCACGATGATCTGACTATCGGCCTGAATGGACTGCATAAGCTGATCAACATTCACAGGTGCCTGATTGATTTCAACCAGTTCCTGCTGACTCATATCATTGACTACGGTTTCAGTTTGCGCGGTCTGGCGATAGGCTTGCGCCTCGCGTTTCGCTTCTTCCGCAACCTGATAAATCTCATTGGCCATGCTCTGGTCAATCGTTTGCACCGGCAGGCTTTCTAAATCATCAAATTCAATTGGCTGAAATTCACCCAGAGACGTTCCCATAATCTGCTGTTCTTGCAGCATTTGCATACTATCTACAGCCGAAGTTTCAGGCTCTAAAGCTTCTTCAACTTTTTCTGTTGCTTCAGCTTCGGTCGTAGCTACCCCTTGTCGTACAGCTTCCTGGGATAACTCTTCGATCATTTCTGCCTGAGAGAGTGCTACCGGAGTTTCCGTCTGCTCGGTCTGTGCCATGCCCTGATGCGATAACATCATGAAAAATATGCTCATACATAGCCTGGCTCGGCCATGATATGGTACGAGAGACCCCATACTACGATTTAGCATCGTTTGTTTAAATTTTCTCTTTGCGGGCATAGCAAACTCTAAACGAATACATTCTTTAATTGATTATTTGACCGAAAAAGATAAGCTAAAGAACTTAAATTATTGGGTTTTGCCTTTACATGGACGAAAGTATCTTACATGATTTTTCTCAATGTTTACGTATATCTCACATTTCTTAATAAATCTTAATGTAGCACGTCTTATATGAACAACAATGAACATTTGTTAGCGAGCCGCCGCTTTTTACCCATGTTCCTGACCCAGTTTTTTGGTGCACTGAATGATAATGTTTTTAAACAGGCATTATTACTGGTGATTACCTATGGTTGGATTCAGCAACAATCAGCCAGTATTAGCACACTAAATAACCTTGCCGCACTATTGTTCATTTTACCTTATTTTATTTTCTCTGCGACGGCAGGCCAGATTGCAGACAAATATGAACGTTCCCAGCTGATTCGCTATCTAAAGATTTTTGAAATTGTGATCATGATTCTGGGGACTGTTGGTTTCCTACTCGGTCATTTATGGATGCTATTGTTCGCCCTGTTTTTAATGGGCACTCAATCCACTTTTTTCGGCCCGATTAAATATGCCATTTTGCCTGAAGTATTAAAACCGGATGAATTGATGTCAGGTAACGCACTATTTCAGTCAGGCACTTCATTAGCGATTTTATTCGGTATGATTCTGGGTGGTGCAGTCATTGCTGCTTCTACAGGCAATCTGATCTGGATCAGCCTGACGGTGTTAAGTATTGCCGTGGTTGGCTATCTCTCCAGTCGTTATATTCTGAAGCAGAGCATTCCAGCGCCTGAAATCAACATTGACTGGAACTTTTTCCGGACCAGCTTTCAGACCATTAAATATGCCAAAAGCTTACCGCTGGTTTTTTTAATTCTGCTGGGTAACTCCTGGTACTGGTTTTATGGTGCAACTTATTTGACCCAGATTCCACAGCTTACCTTACAAAACCTGCATGCTTCTGAAAATGTTGCCAGTCTGCTTTTAACCTTTTTCTCTGTCGGGATCGGTTTAGGTTCTTATCTATGCCGTAGATTAGGTGGTACTGAGGTCAATATTAAAATGGTTCCTATTGGCGCTATTGGTCTTGTAGTTTTTGCATTGTATCTGGCAGCAAGTCTTGCCTTTGTCCCGGAACGTACTGGTGCTCTACTTGGCTTGGCAGATGTATTCCAGCAAGGCTGGAGCTATTATCATGTGATGCTGGCGGTAACTTTACTGGGCATTAGTGGCGGTTTTTATATCGTGCCGCTGTATGCCATGATGCAAGCGCATTCTCCCCGCTCACATCGTGCACGTGTGGTTGCAGCAAATAACATCCTGAATGCCGTTTTCATGGTATCTTCTGCTATATTCTCAATTATTATTTTAAGCATTTTAGAGTTTGATCTTAAAATACTTTTCTGTATTACTGCTGTGTTGAGTGGCCTGTTTACCTTATGGCTGCTCTATAGATTGAAACCGATGATCAAAACCGCAAAAGCCCCTTTGGAGGATTAATTCATGCGTCAATATACAGGTGTCGATAAGCTTATTCATTCTTTTGACCAGGCATTACGCAGTCTTGTTCCAGGAACGACGTCCTCACAACGGGAAAATCCAGCCAAACCGGTCGAAACCCAGCTTACTGTAAGTGATGCCCGTCATGTAGCTGGTTTAATGCGCGTAAATCATAGTGGTGAGGTCTGTGCTCAAGCGCTTTATCATGGACAGGCATTAACCGCGAAATTACCAAATGTACGTCGGGAAATGGAACAGGCGGCAATTGAGGAGCAGGATCATCTGGCCTGGTGTGAAGACCGCTTACAAGAACTGGATAGCCATACCAGTTTACTCAATCCGGTCTGGTACGGCCTTTCCTTTGGGATGGGTGCAATTGCCGGCATTGCGGGGGACAAATACAGTCTGGGTTTTGTTGCAGAAACCGAACGCCAAGTGAGTATGCATTTACAGCATCATATTAATCAGCTGCCCACACAAGATGAACGCTCACGTCGCATTCTGGAACAGATGAATGAAGATGAACTGCATCACCGTGATACTGCTTTGGCTGCAGGCGGTGTAGATTTACCCCTTCCAGTCAAGATTGCCATGACCGGTATTTCCAAGTTAATGACTAAAACCAGTTATTATATTTAAGTATCAAATGAAGCCCTCTTTTTTGAGGGCTTTTTTTATTCTCATGAATTCTTAAACAAGATGACTCATTGATTTTTTTGAGTGCAGATCAATCAATTTAACCATCTATCCAACAGAATATCGGTTCACATTTTAATCAAACTCTATTCTTTTATTCAGCTGTTATAATCGAACCGGTTTCATCTCGTATTTATTAAAATTCTAGAACGATTGAGACAGGTATAACTATTAAATAGCTATGACCTATTTATCAAAAAAATAATGCTTTAAAGGTGACGTATGGAAACAGGTATTATTCTTGGTATTCTATTCGCAATTATTGTGTTGTTAGTTATTTTTTATAAAAAGAAAAAGTAAATAACAGTTTTTTGGCAAATACAGATCCCCTACTTAGATAAAACTGAAAAATTCATTAGATTAATTTCAGATACAGATTAAATTTTGACTTGTGGATATTGAAGACGGCGATCATATTCAAATGCAGGATGAGACCAGATGTCATGCATCGGGATTTTTACGTCTAGTGCAAGCGGTAATTTTTTGGGATTAAATTCCATCTGGCTTAAATCATTTCCCCATGCAATCAGGTCGACATCCAGGCTGATCTGATGCGATGGTCGAACCCGCCCTGAATCCGTTTCCATTTGCTTTAATAAATCTGTCATATCTTGAACAGAAACTTCACTGTATAGGAGGCAGGCCGCATTCCAGTAATCTGCTCCGATACTATCCCGACATGGAATGAGGTAAATTGGAGAAAACCGGACTTCCCCCAACTCACTGATCCGTTGCTGGGCAGCCTGAAAATGTTGCTGTGGATGACAATTACTCGCCAGTGCTAGGGCGAATATCGTTGCGGTGGCGTTCAAGACGTATCCCTACAGAATTGGCTTGCGCGATAATGGCAGGCTTACGGATCGTAATCATAATCGATTCTACACTTTCAAAGGTAGCAAAAAGCGCGTCTAGCACCAGTTTTGCTGCATGTTCGATCAATTTTGGCTGAGCTTCCTGAATCACCCGCGCTGAAATCTCGCAGATTTCGGCATAATTCAAAGTATCTTCCAGTTCATCTGACTGTGCCGCTTGTTCTAAGTTGGTACGAATGTTTAGATCCAGCATTAAAGGCTGAATGATTTGACGCTCCCAATTAAAGCAGCCGACTACTGTATCGACCTTTAAGCCTTCAATAATAATTGCGTCCATTTTAAAACTCGGAATTTAATATTTACCAATAATCTCCCTAAATCCCTCTTTAATACAGAGGGACTTTCATCACTTCTATTTATTTTGTAATGAAAGCCTCCCTTTCTTAAAGGGAGGACGGGAGGGATTAAATTAGTGCTTTAACAGCAAATTTGGGTCCATAGTCTGAACCATCTGCAAACGCTGATCTGCATAGATATCTGTATACGGCGCCAGAATTCTCATGAAACGGTCGAAATACAGCATTTGCTTAAACAATAAAGCAAAGTCACGTGGGAAACGAATGCCATGACGTTCACCGACTGCTACCATATCCATCATGATATCGTTGAGATCTGCAGGGCTTGAAGTTAATAGATCCTGAGGATCAGCTAACATCACACCACTAAATAAACGTTCAAGATCAGCCGCAAGCACTTTGGTATCAATCTCAACTGCAGTCATACCCATTTTCAGCATATTCTCTGCCATCAGGGTATAATTGGTATGCTGCAAGGCATCCATAAAGGCCATACACGCTGTCCAGACTTCTGGTTTAAGCTGGCCGACAATACCAAAATCAATAAAGCCCACACGACCATCTTCAAGCAGCATCAGATTACCCGCGTGTAAATCAGCATGGAAACTGTTACACATCATCAGGCTGCCAAACCAGGTGTTCATTGCAGTGATGAGAACCTGTGACGGGTCTTTAGCGACCTTTTTCACCACTTCAAAATCAGTCAGTGGCACGCCATATAAACGTTGCATGGTCAGCACACGACGTGTTGAATATTGATGATAAACCTTAGGAGCAGTTGCTGCCTTATTATTGGTGATATTCAGATAATTGACGAAATCATCCAGGTTTTGTGCTTCTTCAATAAAATCAACTTCACGCACCATCCGGGTTTTGATTTCTTCGACAATATCGGCCAATGACGCAAATTTCACTTTCGGTACCGCTTTTTCCAGCAGTTTGGTCGCCCAATGCAATACATTTAAGTCGGTATATAGAATTGTTTCCACACCCGGCTTTTGTACTTTAATGACCACATCTTCACCAGAAACCAGCTTGGCCGCATGTACCTGTGCAATGGAAGCAGAAGCCAGTGGTGTTTCTTCAATTGAGGCAAAGATTTCATCCAAGTTTCGGCCAGAAAACTCTGATGCTAGCACTTCCTGGATATAGCTGAATGGCAAGGTCGGTGTTTGATCCAGACAGCCCTGAAACTCTTCCACATATTCACGCGGAAACAGCGACGGCGTACTGGCAATAAACTGACCGAGCTTGATATAGGTTGAGCCTAAAGACTCAAATGTTTCACGCATGAGTTTGGCATTACTTGGCTTTTCAGTGGCATATTTAATGCCGGCCTTCGCCGCAACTACCGCGGTTTCACCCATACGGGCAACCGAACGTATTCCATCTAACCAGATATTTTTTTTCATAATGTCTTAGGAAAAATTAATTACATGCAGTGTAGCAAAAAAATTAAATTTTGCAGGCCTATCTTGCCTGACAGACCGGGCAATCTGTATCTTTTTCGAAACTTAAAATGCGCTGTTTGAAACTCAGACCATCCCAGAGTAGAAGTTTCTGTCTAAGTGGCATTTTACCCAGGCCTAAATAAAGCAATGCATGATGAGCTTGCAAACTCGCCATCACATTTGGCGTAGTCGCCAAGACGCCTGAGTCTGCACAACGCAAACTGGTATCAGCCTGATGTTCAGGTGGAAACAGGCAGGCATAGCAAGCTGAATCCCCTTCCATCATGAACAGTTGCCCTTGCAAACCAATCGCAGAAGCACTGATTAAAGGCACATTCAGTTTTACACAGCTTTGATTGATCAGATAACGTGTCTCGAACTGATCACATCCATCCAGCACCAGATCTTGATGTTCAATCATACTCTCTGCATTTTCAGTTGTTAAAGCCTGATTAATATATTCAACCTGAACATTCGGATTAATCTGAGCCAGCCTTTTCGCGAGTATTTCTGCCTTATAAAAGCCTAAATCATTTGGCGTAAATGCCAGTTGTCGTTGTAGATTACTCATCTCGATGGTATCAGGATCAATCAGAGTAATTTTGCCTACACCCGCTCGTGCCAGAAGTTCTGCCAAGGCACAACCAATCCCGCCACACCCCACGATACAGATATTAGAAAATTTCAGCTTTTCCTGTGCTTCAATATCCCAACCATCCAGAAGAATCTGGCGACTATATAAGTGCAATTCAGCATCGGTGAGTTCAAACTCTGGGGATATGGCATCCATAGTCGATATAGACAACGTCGTTCCTTGTTTCGAAGATTTTTAAGAAGCATGTGCCACAAAAAGTGCATTTACCGAAATTTCAATATGCGGATAAATCTCGAGCAAATTAACTTCTCTGCGCATAAACAGCAAATCAATAAATGGCTTGGCAATACTAGCGCTAAATAGCATATCAGTTAAATGCTCCGTATCAAGCTGATAGTGTCCTAATAAATATGTAATAGTCATATTATGAATGCACTTAACTTGATCTATATGCCACTTAATTTATTCACGTATTACATCTTCTGGCTAATCTCATTCTTCTATTCTTTTATCACCCTGTAACTGTCTTTCGCTTGTTTAGCACTTCTGTAGCGGCTGCCTGCAATTCGGTAGGAAAATGTATCAGTTCAGTGAGACCCTCTGTATCCATTCCTAAATATGATTAAGCTGCTTAAGGAATAGCAATTATCCTCGCTTTCAAAAATAGTATGGAGCATATAGATGAACGAACAAAATCAGCATAATAATCGTGAAAAATTATGGGAACTAATCAAAGATGTGCGTTACACCATGATCAGCCATGTGACCGAAAGTCAGGAAATTCATTCTCAGCCGATGACCATGCTCAATTCTGAGCAAATGAATGAAGATCAGAATTTGTATTTCATCATGCGTGATACCAATGATCTGGTGAAAGCTGCCAATACTGGTCGTACTCAGATCGGCCTGTCTTTCGCTAAACCTTCTGATGGTATTTATGTGTCAATTAGTGCAAATGCACAGATCAGTACTGACCGTATTCTGATTGAAAAATTATGGAATCCATGGGCAGAAAACTGGTTTGAAGGTAAAGATGATCCTAGCGTGCGTGTACTGATTGCTGAAGCTGAAAGTGCAGAATACTGGAATGTCACCGATAACAAAGTAACGCAGCTATTTAAGGCATTAAAAGGTGGTGTGACTGGCGAAGCTGGGGAACCAGATGCTGAGCACAAAAAAGTTGATCTATAAGTAAATAAGAATTCCACCTTCAATTTAGCCTCTTAATAAGAGGCTAAATTTTTGATTTATTTTATTTAAAAGATGAATAGTATTACATTGTAATGACAATTATTTTCTCTGATAAATTCGAACATAAACAAATTAATCGTATAAAAAAGGCCGCAATTGCGACCTTTTCAATATATTTAAATGAATATATTAACTGACCTGTTTAATGCCTTGAATCTTAGCAATTTCCTGTTGTTTAAGCAGATTACGCTGAATTTTTCCACTAGAGGTTTTAGGTAAATCACTTACAAACTCAATCTCTTTCGGATAGGCATGTTTAGATAAACGGGAACGCACATAGTTTTGCAATTTCAGCATCAGTTCTTCACTAGCGGCATATTGTGATTTAAGCACTACAAAGGCTTTCACAATTTCGGTACGTTCCGGATCTGGTTTTCCAACCACAGCGGACTCGAGCACCTCTTCACACTCCAGCAAGGTACTCTCTACATCAAAAGGTCCAACTCGATAACCCGAAGTCGTAATGACATCATCCGCACGACCAATGAAATCTATTCCACCATGTTCATTCAGTTTTACGGTATCTCCTGTTAAATAGTACTGTCCCACAAAGGCTTTCCGATTATTACCGCCATAGCCTTCAAACCACATCAAAGGTGAGGCTGAGCAGTCCATGGCCAAAGTACCAATACCACCTTTTTCGACTTCTTGATGCTCTTTATTTAAAACTGCAAAACGATGTCCTGGAATAGCAAAGCCAGCAGAACCGATTTTCTTGTGATGCTCTAATGCATGATGATTGGCAATCACCATTCCCAGTTCCGTCTGTCCATACTGGTCATAGATATTGACGTCCATTTCATGATTAAACCATTGAATGACTTCAGGTGTTAATGGCTCACCTGCACTACTGACCACACGTAAACATGAGCTAATCTCAGCATCAAATTTTTCCTTAAAGCCATAGAACATCCGGAACGCGGTTGGAGAACCGGTCAGGTTATTTACCCGATATTTTTTAATGACTTCAACAGCATTGTCTACGCTAAAGGCACGTTCATCCATAATGATGCTATGCCCCAAACTTAATGGACCTGCAATTCCATAATACAGACCATAAGCCCAACCCGGATCTGCCAGATTCCAGAAAGTATCTTCGTCGCGTAAATCTACGGCGTGCAGCATATAGCCTTTAAATGCCAGTAAAGCTTTAAGTGGTACAGGCACTGATTTTGCAAGTCCCGTTGTACCCGAAGTAAACATCATCAGGAAAATGTCACTAAAACGCCCCTGAACCGGCTCAAACTCAGTTGGATATTGCTTCAGTTCAGTCCAGAAATCTGCATCCTGATTGATACTTTCAGGCGTTTGATGGACGGTTAAAATATGTGGAATATCTAGATCATTCAGTTTCGCACGCTGTTCCTGATTGGTAATAATGAGTCGGGTATGTGCGGTATTAATACGATGCTCGATTGCCTTGCTTTCAAAAGCGGTAAATAAAGGCTGATAAATCGCACCAATACGCCAGGTGGCTAGAATGGTAATTAATAATTCTGGGGTTCGTGGGAGCAGTCCGGCAATACAGTCTCCTGCTTGTAAACCCAGTGAGGTCATATAATGAGCCAATTGTCCTGAAGCCTCAGCCAATTGTTCAAAAGTCCAATATTGGGTCTTTCCATTTTTACCTTCCCAGATTAACGCGATCCGGTTTTGTCCCAGAAAACGTCCACAGCATTCTGTATAGGCATTGAGTGAATCTGGCGTTCCTGCCAGATGTTGTTGAACCATAGTGTCAAAATCAAATTCACGATACGCTTGTTCTAGTGTCTTCATCACGACAACCTCTATTCCGTTTATAAACAGACTTTATGTCTGTGTCCGTTGTATTTGTTGTTCTGTCTACCGTCTGCGAATTCCATTGCAATGCCGGTTTTATATAACATGCCCTATTGCTAGGACATGTTAGGTGTCACTCTACTGAGTCACTTTTCGCTTTATCAATAATTGACCATGTTTTATAGACCATCACAATTTCCATCTCCCTCAAATGAGCTGCAGGATTTGAACAGTCGGCTATTTCATGACTTTTAAACTTTGCTCACTTCCCGGGCAATGACCAGACGCTGAATATCTGATGCACCTTCATAAATCTGGCTCACTCTGACATCACGGTAAATACGTTCAACCGGGAAATCTGAGACATAGCCATAACCGCCATGAATCTGAATCGCATCCGAGCAGACTCGCTCTGCTATAGTCGAAGCAAACAGTTTAGCCATGGACGCTTCTTTTAAGCATGGTAATCCTGCATCTTTAAGCGTTGCTGCATGTAAGACCAGTTGTCTTGCTGCCTCAATCTGGGTGGCCATATCTGCGAGACGGAACGCTACTGCCTGATGCTGTACCAGCTCGACGCCAAAGGATTTACGTTCATTGGCATATTCAACAGCAGCATCCAGTGCAGCTCGTGCCATACCTACAGATTGTGCTGCGATCCCGATCCGGCCAGATTCCAGATTAGACAAGGCAATCTTGTAGCCTTCACCTTCTTTTCCGAGCAGGTTCTCAGCCGGAATCCGGCATTGATCAAAAATAATGGTCGCGGTATCGGAACAATGCTGCCCCATTTTTTCTTCCAGATTCGAGACGATATATCCTGGACTATCGGTAGGTACCAAGAAACATGAGATTCCTTTCTTGCCCGCAGATTTATCTGTCACTGCAAATACCAGTGCAATCTGGGCATGCTTACCGGTAGTAATAAACTGCTTGGTGCCATTTAATACCCATTCATCGCCATCACGTTCTGCCTTACATTCTAGTGCGCTGGCATCGGAACCGGCTTGAGGTTCCGTCAGGCAGAAACACCCCAACCATTCACCGGTCGCCAGTTTGGTCAGGTATTTCTGCTTTTGTTCCTCGGTACCATAACGCTGGGTAATCCCGCAAGGTAATGAATTCTGCACACTGACAATGGTCGATATGGCTCCATCTCCAGCAGCGATTTCCTCAAGAGCCAGTACCAGCGACACATAGTCCAGGCCTGCTCCACCCCATTGTTCAGACACGGTCATACCGAGTGCACCGAGTTCACCGAGTTCTTTCAATTCTTGTGCTGGAAATTGAGCCGTTTTATCCCTTAGACCAGCGGTAGGTTTCAGTTTTTGCTGCGAATAGTTTCGCATCATCTCCTGAATCATTTTCTGTTCGTCATTTAAAAGCACTGCGTATATCCCTTACTTATCTTTTAATTTTCCATATAGAGTGAATAAACCTATCTACTCTGACTTTTGTATTTTGCTTCGTTGGCTCGAACTTATTTTGGAGCCATACGGATGGCGCCATCCAGACGAATCACTTCACCGTTCAGATAGCTATTTTCGAAGATATGACCTACTAACTGGGCAAACTCCTGAGGTTTGGCCAGACGTGGTGGAAATGGAACCATCTGCCCCAGAGCATCCTGTACATTTTGCGGCATGCCTTTCAGCATTGGGGTTTCCATAATGCCGGGTGCAATGGTCATGACACGAATCGCTTCACGTGCCAGCTCACGCGCGAGTGGCAGCGTCATCGCAACGACTGCACCTTTAGACGCAGAATAAGCTGTCTGACCAATCTGACCATCAAAGGCTGCAACTGAAGCCGTATTCACGATTACACCGCGCTCCTCTTCATCGGTTTGCAGCTCATACTTCGCGATTAAAGCCGCTGCAAAACGAAGCATATTGAATGTGCCACTTACATTGATATTCAACACTTTCTGGAACATCGCCAGTTCATGGATTCCATTGCGGCCCAGTACCTTGGCAGAAGGTGCAATACCAGCACAGTTCACCAAGCCATTGAGTTGGCCATACTGATTTTCAACATGATTAAAGAAAGCTTCAACTGCCTGCTCATCCGTTACATCCAGTTGTACAAATTCAGCCTGCTCACCCAGTTGCTGTTGTAAGGCATTGCCCTGCTCCTGGTTCATATCCACCAGAATCACTTTTGCATCCTGTTCCACCAGATGAGTCGCTGTGGCTGCACCCAGACCTGATGCACCACCAGTTACCACAATCACTTTTCCCTGAATTTTCATGTTAATGTCCTGTTCCTATTTTTATGACAAGCTACGACTTAATAGGCAGAGTAAACAGAGATTTTATTCTGTACAATTTCCAAATGTTGCATCTTCACTGATGGATTTGGACAATAAAGAAGGGATATCTGACTGGCTATGCATTTACCAGCCTTGGAATATAGTAAGGGAACCATTTCGATTGATCTGGTTCATGAAGCACTGCTGAATGCCAAAGCACAGCATTATGATATTGCTGCGATTTTAACTAAGGCTGCCATTCCATTAGAGATTCTTCATTCCGCTAAAGCACGGGTGTCAGTGGCGCAGTATGCCGCGCTATGGACTGCACTTGCCGATAGCATGAATGACGAATTTTTTGGCATGGACAGCCATCCAATGCGCCGTGGCAGTTTCAAACTCTTGTCAAAAATGCTGTTACAGACCGATACGCTGGAAAAAGCTCTGCAGCAAATCCTGCAATTTTTTAATCTGATTCTGGATGATCTGCACAGCACACTGATGGTCGAAGAAAACTTTGCCTATATCGTGATCTATGACCAGAACCAGACCAAGCGCATGTTTAGTTATGCAACCTATCTAATGCTGATTCATACCCTGCTATGCTGGTTAAGCGGACAGCGGGTTTTACTTAATCAGATTCAACTGAAATGTGCCGCACCACTCGATGATTTTGATTATAAAGTCCGTTTTTGTGAGCAGATTGAATATCAGGCCAGTGAAAACTATATCCAGTTTGATGCAGCCTATTTGCAGCTCCCAGTAAAACAGGATCAAACCTCCTGGTATCAGTTTATTCAACAGACTCCGCATAACCTACTAGTTCGCTTTAAAAATCCTTATGCGCTAAGTGCACAGATCCGCAAACAGCTTTTAAAAGTACCTCCGGCTGAATGGCTTGAACTGAATGAGCTTGCTTTGAAAATGAATATGTCTGAAGCCACCATGCAACGGCGTCTTAAAAATGAAGGTGTGACTTATCAACAGCTCAAAAATGAAATTCGTCGTGATACAGCCATTGAACTATTAACCCGTACGGATCAAAGTTTGCAGGACATCAGTGATCAGCTTAACTTCCAGGAAGTCAGTGCTTTTCATCGTGCCTTTAAAAAATGGACAGGGGTTAGTCCAGGTGCCTATAGACAAAATATTACTAGATAATTTATATTTAATAAGACTTAAAAACGATTAAAATTTAGCATATAAATTTAAATTTATATTTTCTCAACAGTTATATTTTTCAAGGCTTACAGCCCAAAAATAGAGGACTGAACGGTCATCCATAATGGTTTGCATTCCCTATTAATATAGTTTATTTTTCAATCAATTTTTAGTGCTTCACTTTTGGCTGTACTCCCTTTCCCTCTTTCCTTGTTGAAGGTATTTTCCATGTTAAAGATGACTGATGTTCTTGGACAAAATCTTGTTCAAAACTTCGCCCAGGCTTTAGTTTCTTCGACCGATCTTAATGCAGAGCAATTGAATCAAGGCATCTTGAATGCGTCTGATTCTGCCCTCAAAGATGCTATTGTGCACTTCTTTAACCAGATTGATGCCACTGAAGCTGCGAAATCGCTTGAAATTCCGGCTGAGCGCATCGTTGCATTACAACAAGGTATTGCACTGAAAGATGAACAATATCTTGCTGATACTGCCAAAGTCGTGGCTCTTTGCCTGGCAATGGAAACTGGTAGCCTAGATCAAGTCGAGGTTTATGACTGTCTGCAAGACTACCCAATGTAAGCTATCCAGATTGATAAAATAGTGACTCAAAAAGCGATGCTAATGCATCGCTTTTTTTATGGCACTCGTTATTTATAAAACTTCCTACTGCAAAGACGAATGATTAAAAAAACAGCTTATCAATTTACGCCATACCATTTTTAAAATTTTATCTAAGCAGAACCTTTCTATTCTTTATTTAATAAATTCAAATAAAAACAAATACCTATATTTAAAGCTGTTAATTATTTCATTTTTTGATTTGATTATCTTTTTTCTTTTTTGTGTGCTTATCGATTTATCGATATGAATGTAAAAAATTTAATTCAAGATTGAGATATTCATGAAAAAAACATTAAGAACTTCGGGTCTGACTTTACTCGGTCTTTCTATTTCTTTCTTTACCGGCTTGGCTAACGCAGCGATTCCATCTGAATTAAAATTGGATTATGCCTATTACGCACCGACCAGTCTGGTGGTTAAAGAACAGAAACTGCTAGAAAAAGCTTTGCCAAAAACCAAGATTAAATGGGTATTTAGCCAAGGCAGTAACCGCTCACTCGAATATCTAAATAGCGGTAGCACAGATTTTGCTTCTACTGCAGGTTTAGCGGCAGTGCTTAGCCGCGCCAATGGTAACCCGATTAAAACAGTTTATATCCAGAGCCAGCCTGAATGGACAGCACTGGTCGTTAATAAAGATTCAAATATCAAATCTCTGAAAGTTTTGAAAGGTAAAAAGATTGCTGCCACTAAAGGTACAGATCCTTTCTTATTTACTTTACAAGCCTTAGATACGATTGGTTTGGGCAAACGCGATGTAGAGCTCGTTCATTTACAGCATCCGGATGGTAAGACTGCGTTAGAGCGTAAACAGGCGATGCCTGGGCAGGCCTTGATCCTTTAATGGCATCTGCGCAGGCACAGTCAGGTGCCAAATTACTGTATCGCAATGTCAGTTTTAATTCTTATAGCGTACTGAGCGTAAAAGACCAGTTTGCCAAATCCAGTCCGGAAGCGATTGAAGCAGTGATTAAAGCTTATGAACAGGCACGTCAATGGGCGAAAGCCAATCCCGACAAATTGGCTGAATTACTGGCACGTGAAGCCAAGCTTCCGATTGAAGTCGCCAAGCTTCAACTCAGCCGTACTAATCTGGATCAGAATATTCCAACCACCAAACATACCGGGGCATTACAAAAAGCTGGTCGTATCCTGACGGAAGAAGAACTGGTTCGTAAAGGAACCAATGTCAATCAGGTCGTGACTCAATTATTTGATGCCCGCTATGCTAAAAAGGTTGCAACTAAGTAATGACTATACCGAAAAGCATCTCGGAACAGTTGAGCGTGGAAGAACAGTCAAAATCCGCTGTGTTACCACGCAGCATTTCGCTGATCAAAGCCCTCACCCTGCCTGTTATTTTTATCGTATTGGCAGAAATACTGGTCCGTAATGGCGTAATCGAACCTTATCTGTTGCCTGCACCGAGTAGCCTGTTTCAGTCCTTTACTGAACTGGCTGAGGGCGATTTATGGCAACACATCTGGACCAGTAGCTGGCGGGTTTTTCTTGGCTTTGGGATTGGTAGTGGATTGGGACTGATCTTTGCGATCCTGGTTGGGCTAAACAGACATGCAGAAGATTTTCTGGAACCAACGTTTTCTGCAATTAAATCCATTCCGAGTCTAGCCTGGATTCCTCTACTCCTACTTTGGCTGGGAATTGATGAATCTTCTAAAATCACCTTGATTGCGATTGGTGCCTTCTTCCCGACATATACCAATACTGTGGCTGCGATTCAGGGTGTAGATCGTAAACTGCTTGAAGTCGCGAAAGTCTATCGCCTGAAATACTGGCAACAGGTTCAGCAGATTGTATTGCCTGCTGCCTCACCGGGAATATTGACTGGCTTAAGGAATAGCCTGAGTTTATCCTGGATGTTTATGATTGCAGCTGAATTGATTGCTGCCACTCAAGGGATTGGTTATCTGCTCAGTGATGGTCGTGAAACTTCACGTCCGGATATTGTGATTATCCTGTTAGCAGTCCTAGGCAAAATCACCGATAGCATTATGAAATTGTTTGAAATCCGCTTACTGCGCTGGCGAGATGTGATTAAAAAGTCATAATTTATTGAATAAAAGAATTAAAAAAAGCGACCTATCCAGGTCGCTTTTTTATTAAATCAAGCTTTAAAAATTAATGTGGCCACTGACCTAAAGTTACCCGGTCATTTCCGCCATAATCTTTCACTGTACGGACCTGTTTATAGCCAGCTTGAGTAAACAGATGGCGGACCGCATCGCCCTGATCATAGCCGTGCTCAAGCACAACCCAGCCATTTACGGTTAGATGCTTTTTAGCTTGCTGAATAATCATCTCAATATCAGCCAGACCATTTTTGTCTGAAACCAGCGCACGTTCCGGCTCAGTCGCCAGATCAGGCATATGCTCATCGTCTGCATCAATATACGGTGGATTAGATACAATCGCATCAAAGAACTGCCGACCAAATGGTTTAAGCCATGAACCAAGCACAAACTGCACCTGATCTAAATCATGCTGTTCCGCATTATATTTCGCAACTTCCAGTGTGGGTTCATAAATATCCGAAGCGGTAACAGACCAGTTAGGGCGCTCAGACGCCAGTGACAAGGCAATGGCACCGGTACCAGTTCCCAAGTCAACAATTCGTGCATCTTCCGGCAGGTCTAATTTCAGGACTGTTTCGACCAGCACTTCGGTATCCGGGCGTGGTACTAGCGTATCTTTAGTGACTTTTAGATCCAAAGTCCAGAACGGTTGTGAACCTGTGACATAGGCCAATGGCTCACCTGCAGCAATCCTCGCCAGGCTTTCGACATAGGCCTGTTCCTGTTCAGGCGTTAACTGCTGGTCTTTTTTCATTACCAGATCAAAAGCATCAATCTTGGTAATGTGTTCCAACAGCCAGGCATTTTCCTGACGTTCATAACTTTCAGGTTCACCACGTAAAGCCAGTGCTTCTTGAATGTTCATTAGCCACCATTCTGCTGTGCAAGCATGGCCAACTGATCGGCCTGATATTCACGATGCAGACTGTCTAATAGCTCAGTCAGATCACCTTCCATCACGGCATCCAGCTTATATAAAGTCAGGTTAATACGGTGATCGGTCATACGACCTTGTGGATAGTTATAGGTGCGAATACGTTCTGAACGGTCACCCGAACCGACCAGGTCACGGCGCATTTCAGAAGTCGCTGCATCTGCTGCGGCACGTTTGGCATTTTCCAGACGTGAAACCAATAAAGCCATCGCTTTGGCTTTGTTTTTATGCTGTGAACGTTCATCCTGACATTCCACCACAGTACCGGTTGGAATGTGCGTAATACGCACCGCAGAGTCAGTTTTGTTAATGTGCTGACCACCGGCACCTGATGCACGGTAAGTATCGATACGCAAGTCAGCCGGGTTAATGTCGACTGAAGTATCTACATCCACTTCTGGAAGAATTGCTACAGTACATGCTGAGGTATGTACACGACCTTGCGATTCTGTTGCAGGCACACGTTGTACACGATGCGCACCACTTTCAAATTTCAGGCGACCATAAACGCCTTCACCATTCACCAGGCAGATGACTTCTTTATAGCCACCGTGCTCACCTTCATTTTCAGACAGGATTTCAATACGCCAGCCTTGAGATTCCGCATATTTGCTATACATACGGAACAAATCACCCGAGAAGATTGCCGCTTCATCACCACCGGTTCCGGCACGGATTTCCAAATAAGCAGAGTTGGCATCATTCGGATCTTTTGGAATCATCAGGATATTCAAATCAGCCTCAAGCTGTTCGATTAGGGCTTTATTTTCCTTAATCTCTTCCTGCGCCATTTCCTTAAAGTCAGGATCAGACAGCATGGCTTGCGCAGTTTCAATATCTTCTTCAGCCTGTTTGTACTTGGTCCAAACGCTGGTAATCTCGGTTAAATCATTATGCTCACGTGATAACTGGCGAAAACGCTTGTTGTCCGAAATCACTTCAACATCTGCCAATAACGCAGTCAGTTCTTCATGACGGTCAGAGAGTTGGTCTAATCGTAAACGTAACGATTCTTTCATTTTCTAAAAAATCTCAAACATAAGGCTGTGCCTAAACAGTGATTTAGCACAGCGAAATCAAAAAATTGCGCCTAGTTTAACGATTCTCTGGGTCAATGAACATCATTATTCAGTAAGTCATTGCTTAGATGCAGCGATGTCACCGTCATTTGTTAACAAATATAAATAAAATCTTCAGTTTTGGATTTTTTCTGCTCAATTCGATCCTTATTTATTTCTCATTTTACAAATTGGCAAATAAACACATTAAATATGGAGGTAGATCTTCACATTCTTTTGGGCATGATTTGTTACATTTTCTGCGTCGAAACACACTAACATATGAAAGTCCTATCAGGGACACGGAGTTACAACATGAAACTCAATGCAATTTTACTGAGTGCTGCAATGGCTGCTGGCTCAATGATGACAGTGAGTGCGCATGCAGACAGTACTGCACGTGTGGCAGCAGCAAGTGCTTTAGGTAGCGTTGCTGGTACTGCACTGGGCAAAAACATGGGGGGCAACACTGGCGCAACAATTGGTGCTGCATTAGGTGGTGCAGGTGGTGCTGCTGTTGCAAGTAACAAGAAAAACCGTACCTCATCTGCAATTGGTGGTGCTTTAGGTGGTGGTGCTGGTTATACCGTAGGTAAAAACATGGGCGGTTCTAATGGCGGTTACATCGGTTCAGCACTCGGTGCTGCGGGTGGTGCAGCATTAGGTAATAAAATTTCTAAAGATAAAGCAGCCGATCGTGCCAAAGCGAATCGTGCTAAACACTGGAAAAAACGTCACCGTTAATTTCTTGCCCTTAGGCTCTTTAAATTCGACGCTACATTTAACATTAAAAGCACCTGTTTGGGTGCTTTTTTTATTATGCGTTCAACGTATTCAAATTCATGTAATACATCAACTTATTCGAACAAGATCATGAATAAATTAAGGAGATAAAAATCACAATTCGCCAACACTGCCTCCATGCTATTTGACGGTTGCTAGATTAAATTTATCTCATCAACAAATACAGCTAGATATATAAAAGGTGTACTCATGAATTACAAATCTCTAATGATCGCTGTCGTAGCAACCTCAGCCATGGGTATGACAGCCGCCAATGCCGGAAATACAACGAATACGGCTTTAGCTTCTGCTTTGGGTGGTGTCGTTGGTGCCGCAGTGGGCAATAAAATGGGTGGTACAACTGGTGCAACAATCGGTTCTGCGATTGGCGGTGGTGCTGGTGCCGCAGTAGCAGCGAATAAACGTGACCGTAATGGTGCGATTATCGGCGGTGCTTTAGGTGGTGGTGCCGGTTATGCCGTAGGTAAAAACATGGCGGGTTCTAATGGCGGCTTAATTGGTGCTGCATTAGGTTCTGCTGGTGGTTCTGCCCTTGGTAAAAAAGTCAGCGAAGACCGTCGTTATGATGACCGTTATGACCGTCGCTATAGTTCAAAAAACTATCGTACTAGCAACTACCGTTATAACCACCGTCGCTAAGATTTCCTCTAATCACTTTTCCTCCTTGAATAAGCATCTTCGGATGCTTATTTTTTTGCCTGTTATTTTGGTTTACATATATATCGATTTTTTTCGATATACAAATACAATGCAAAGTCGTATGCTCTTAGTCATGTTTATTCAAGAGTAATATTATGCGTACGCTTACCGATACCCAGTTCTCTATTCTCGAACTGGTTCCAGTTCGTGACGATAAGACCATTCAATTCTCCCTGCAACATGCGTTGGAATTGGCCCAGACCGCAGAACGTCTAGGTTATAGCCGGATGTGGCTGGCCGAGCATCATAATATGGATGGTATTGCCAGCTCAGCGACTGCCGTTCTCTTAGGCTATTTACTGGCAAATACCAATAGCATCAAACTTGGCTCTGGCGGCATTATGTTGCCAAACCATGCACCCTTGGTAGTAGCAGAACAGTTCGGTACATTAGCGACTTTATATCCAGATCGTATTGAGCTGGGTCTAGGCCGTGCTCCTGGTACCGATCAAATGACCATGCGTGCTTTACGTCGTGGCCGTCAGGAAACTGAAGATCAGTTCCCGCAGGATGTTTTAGAAATTCTGCAATACTTTAAAGATCCGATTCCAGGCCAACGCATTGTGGCAACTCCAGGCCAAAGCACACACGTACCTGTGTGGTTATTAGGTTCGAGCCTGTTTAGCGCACAACTGGCAGCAAAACTTGGTCTACCCTATTCTTTTGCATCTCACTTTGCTCCGCGTATGCTTGGTCAAGCGATTCAATTGTATCGGGACAATTTCGAACCGTCTGAATATCTGGATCGTCCTTATGTTTCTATGGGCGTACCGACTTGTGTCGCAGATACAGATGAAGAAGCTGAATATCTGGCAACAAGTGCTTACCAGCGTGTCCTTGCCCTGATTCGCGGTCAAAGCCTGAAATTGAAAGCGCCGATTGATTCTATGGAAGGACTCTGGTCACCACCTGAAAAAATGTCTGTCGACAATTTCTTTGCCATGGCGCAAGTGGGTTCCAAAGAAACTGTTAAAGCCGGTTTGGAAGCACTCATAGCAAAATATGATGTAGATGAGTTTATCTTCACCTGTGACATCTATGACACAGAGAAACGTCTGCATAATTTTGAATTGCTGATGCAGATCAAAAACGGGCAATAATGCTGTCTTGCTTTGCCTAATTTATTCTGATCTATATACCCACTCTTAGGAATGGGTATATTTTTTAAAACTTTGTTTGAAAATTTTAAGTCTCCAAATAGATAAATCCATGTCTAAGATGGATCTCCTGCGCTTTAATACATCTATGTCTCATTAAAAATACAATAGAAAAAAGAATGACTGTCTAAGTTAAATTTTGAACTTTACCGCTCTAGGGCTTTTGTTAATATCTATAACAAAGCAAATAAGACCAATTATTAAATAATTTCAAGGAAAAACAATGTCTACCAAGCAGGATGCACACACGGGTATATTTGAGAATCGTCCCGAAAATTTCCAGCATTTTACTGGCATTAAAATGCCCTCTTCCCAGCTCGCTGAACTTGACTGTGCCGGAAAAGATATTGCGATTATCGGTACGGATCAATTTACCGTAAGCCAGCTCAACAAGATTAGCCAGCAAGCTCACTCAGTAAAAGTTTTTCAGATTAATCCGCAATTTGTATTGCCAGGTACTGAACGTGGTTTGCAGCGGTTATTAAATCACCCCTTAATCATTAAAAATCGACGCCTATTTAATAACCGCATTAAAAGCATTTTATCATTACGTTATCTAGAAAATCAGGTACAAAATTTATGGCTCAGACGCCAGCTCATGCCAAATCTTGCAGCCGCATCCAAAGTTTATCTTAAATCAGATCACTATTATGCTGCTCTGCAACGTGAAAATTGCCAGCTGATTACCTGGCCTATTGCAAAAATTTCCGAAAATAGTATTCATTGTATTAATGGAGATGAACATCAGGTTGAGCTAATTGTGCATACTTTTCAATCAGCAAGTTAATCTGTTTTTAGCACATAAGATTAAAAATTCGGAGTGTATTTGGAAAAATTTAGCTCTGCAAAATTGAATTTTTGATTTCATTGAATAGCAAAAAAGTTTAAAAAACAATCACTACATTTTTTATTAAAATATTGAATATTTCAACAACTTATAATATTCATATTTTATTTCTATGAAAGCAGTATTTTTATTAATTTTTATCTATAAATCAGAGCCAAACTGAAGTCTGGCTCTGAATTCTTTTTAGCCAATTCGACGTTTTAGTCCTGTCATCTGTAAGACACGCGTTGAGATTTCTTCAATCGACATTTCCGAAACATTCAGGTACTTTATCCCTTCCGAAATATAGATGCCTTCAATTGCACGCAGTTCCATCTGACACTGGCTAAAGCTGGCATAACGGCTGTTGGCCTTACGTTCTGTACGAATTGCAACCAAACGTTCTGCATCAATCATCAAGCCAAAAAGCTTGTTTTTATGCGGTCTTAGCACTGCTGGCAGGCGGTTATCGTCCAGATCTTCTTCAGTTAGCGGATAGTTCGCTACACGAATTCCAAATTGCAGAGACAAATAAATTGAGGTTGGAGTCTTACCGGAACGCGATACGCCAATCAGGATCAGATCAGCCTTATCATAGTGACGCGTACGCGCACCATCATCATTGTCGAGCGCAAAATGTACGGCATCAATACGTGCCTTATAAGACTCAGAATCGGTCACCGCATGGGTCTGACCGACTAAAGTCGTAGGTTCAGTACCAAGCTCTTCTGATAATTTACTGATAAGCCCTTCAAAAACATCAAGATTTACTGCATTTGCAGTATTAATAATTTCACGCACATAGGGATCCACCAACGTATCGAAAACCAAAGGTTTTTGACCGTCTTTTTGGGCACGTTCATTGATCTCTGTGACCACATTCATGGCCGCTTCTTCAGAGCTAATATAAGGGATAATATGAATGTCAAAATCCACATGCGGAAACTGCGCTAACAGTGAGTGGCCAAGGGTTTCAGCAGTAATGGCAGTACCATCGGAAATAAAAAACACACTCCGCTGAATTTGTTTACCTTCTGACATTAAAATTCTCCTCAAACATTTGTCTTAGTACTATATAATCTTTATAGTAAACCGATCTTACATGACTGTCGCTTAGTAAAATCAAAAACCTAGAAGATTTGCTATACTCTCATGCCAAGATAGTGATTAATACTGCAAAAGTGGAGTAACAACTTTGGAAGCGCGCGTAATTGGTCTAGAAAAATTAGGGAAGCACGATGTTGAGCTTGTAGGTGGGAAAAACTCATCTCTGGGCGAAATGATCAGCCACTTATCTAATGCTGGTGTATCAGTACCAGGTGGCTTCGCAACAACAGCTGCTGCTTATCGTGAATTTCTCGAGCAAAGTGGCCTAAACGCTAAAATCAATGCAGAGCTTGCTGCACTTAACGTTGATGACGTCAATGCACTTGCTGAAACTGGTGCAAAGATTCGTCAATGGATTGTGGAAACTCCACTTACTGCTGAACTGGAAAAGGAAATTCGTGCAGCTTTTGCAGAACTTTCAAACGGCAACCCTGACATCGCGGTTGCCGTTCGCTCATCTGCGACTGCAGAAGACTTACCTGATGCTTCTTTCGCAGGTCAGCAAGAAACCTTCCTGAACATTCGTGGTATCGATAACGTTCTGATCGCGATCAAAGAAGTGTTTGCATCTTTGTACAATGACCGCGCGATCTCTTACCGTGTACACCAAAACTTTGCGCATGACGTGGTTGCTCTTTCTGCAGGCGTACAACGTATGGTTCGCTCAGAAACTGGTGCTGCTGGTGTAATGTTCACTCTAGATACTGAATCAGGCTTCCGTGATGCAGTATTCATTACAGCTTCTTATGGCTTGGGTGAAATGGTAGTTCAGGGTGCAGTAAACCCGGATGAATTCTATATTTCAAAACCGCTTCTAAATGCAGGCAAACACGCTGTACTGCGCCGTAACTTAGGTTCTAAACACCAGAAAATGATTTATGGTGAAGAAGCCGCTGCGGGTAAATCAGTTGTTGTAGTTGATGTAGAAAAAGCGGATCGTCAACAATTTGCATTGAACGATCATGAACTGCAAGAATTGGCTAAGCAAGCACTGATCATTGAAAACCACTACGGTTCTCCAATGGACATCGAGTGGGCGAAAGACGGTGATGACGGCAAAATCTACATCGTTCAGGCGCGTCCTGAAACTGTGAAGAGCCGTGAAAATGTCGGCACGATGGAACGCTACCTGTTAAAACAACGTGGTACTGTAATCTGTGAAGGCCGTTCAATCGGTCAACGTATCGGTTCTGGTAAAGTCCGCATCGTAACTTCAATTAAAGAAATGGACAAAGTACAAGACGGTGATGTACTTGTATCTGATATGACTGACCCGGATTGGGAACCAGTAATGAAACGTGCTGCTGCGATTGTAACTAACCGTGGTGGTCGTACTTGTCACGCTGCAATTATTGCACGTGAACTTGGTGTTCCAGCCATCGTAGGTTGTGGTAATGCAACCGAAGTCCTAGTTGACGGTCAGGAAGTAACTGTATCTTGTGCTGAAGGTGATACTGGTTTCATCTACGAAGGTGCATTGGATTTCGAAATCCAAACCAACTCTATCGAATCTATGCCAAAACTTCCGTTCAAAATCATGATGAATGTAGGTAACCCGGATCGTGCATTTGACTTCGCGCAAATTCCGAACGAAGGTATTGGTCTTGCTCGTCTAGAGTTCATCATCAACCGTATGATCGGTGTGCATCCTAAAGCCCTATTGAACATCGATAGTCTGCCACGTGAAACTCGTGCTGCTGTACTTGCCCGTACTGCAGGTTATGCATCTCCAATCGAATTCTATGTAGAAAAACTGGTTGAAGGTATCTCTACTCTTGCCGCTGCGTTCGCTGACAAACCAGTAATCGTACGTATGTCTGACTTCAAGTCAAACGAATACGCCAACCTGATCGGCGGTAAACTGTACGAACCTGAAGAAGAAAACCCAATGTTGGGCTTCCGTGGTGCAAGCCGTTATGTATCTGACAACTTCCGTGACTGCTTCGAACTTGAATGCCGTGCACTGAAAAAAGTTCGTGACGAAATGGGTCTGACTAACGTTCAAATCATGATCCCGTTCGTACGTACTGTTGCTGAAGCTAAACGTGTTATTGAGCTATTAGGTCAAAACGGTCTGAAACGTGGTGAAAATGGTCTTAAAGTGATCATGATGTGTGAATTGCCAACTAACGCTTTGTTAGCTGAACAGTTCCTTGAACACTTCGATGGTTTCTCTATCGGTTCAAACGACTTGACTCAATTAACACTTGGTCTGGACCGTGACTCTGGTATTGTTTCTCACTTGTTTGATGAACGTGATCCAGCAGTAAAAGCGCTTCTTTCTATGGCCATCCATGCTTGCCGTAAAGCAGGCAAATATGTAGGTATCTGTGGCCAAGGTCCTTCTGACCACCCAGATCTTGCACAATGGCTGATGGAACAAGGTATTGAATCTGTATCTCTTAACCCAGACTCAGTATTGGATACCTGGTTCTTCCTGTCTGAAGAGAAAGCTCAAAAGGCTTAATTCACTCTATAAGAAAAGACCCTTTCATAGGGTCTTTTTTTATGTTCTCAATATTACCTAGATACTGTCTTAATCACATTTATAGTTAAGCGGTTAATCATATGTTTTTTGATTTAGCTGAAATCAAATTATTTATATAAGCATAAGCTTCTTAGTGTAATGACAAACAAATACCAACAAACACCATGAGAAAAAATTGCATAATTAAATTTAAGTGAATTTTCACATCTTGATAGCAAAATCATCAATCCTTGCTACACTGTCTCAATTATGGAGGAATTTGGTGATGAACATTCTTGAAAATCCTAAACTTATCCATATATTACACTTATATTCTTTTATTTGTTTTCAGCCTGAAAATACTTAAACTCCTAGTTCAATTTTTGTCTAAATTTATATTTTTGAGATTCAGTTTATATGCAGATTTACTTGGCACGAAATAATCAACAAGCTGGCCCATATACGCTCGAGCAATTAAATCAGATGCTTGCCAACCAACAGGTACTTCTGACTGATTTGGCTTGGCATCAAGGTATGACCGAATGGAAAGCTTTAGGTGAACTCACCCAAGGGAAACTGATCTATCAGCCTGAAGGCTATGTAGCACCAGAAATGCCAGCGACACCTGCCTATCAGGCTCCACAGAACGCAAATGAGTCAAGTACAGACCATCTTCGTGCCCGCAGCTCTCAAAATGTTGCAGCAAAAAAAGAACTGGCGAGTATTCCAAGCCGTATTTTAGCCAAGATTGTGGATCTGCTTTTATGGCTGCCTGCGACGTTTATTTTGACCGCATTTTTTACTCCTGAACAGGAAACCCAATTCGCACAACTGAACCAGGAATTTATGAATGTGATGTTAAGTAGTGATGCTGACCCTGCTTTGGCACAGCAGCTACAGACTCAGATGTTTGACATGTTTTCACAGCAGGCATGGATTGCGACTGCAATTTACCTGGTGATCATGCTCGCTATTCAGGCTTTTCTGATTGCCAAATCGGGTCAAAGTATCGGTAAAAAACTGACTAAAATTAAGATCGTAGATGCTGAGACTGGTGAAAAAACCAGCTTGATGCGTGCCTTCACTATTCGCAGTGTGTTCTTTATTTTCCTGAATATTATCTTCATGCCACTCAGCACAATCATTGACTGGGCGTTCGGTTTAGGGCAAAAACGTCAAACCGTGCACGATAAACTGGCAAAAACTCAAGTCGTTAAACAATAATTAGTTATGCCATAAAATGGGATGTTTTGGCATCCCATTTTCCTACATAACTTTGAAATTACAATAAAATTCCTATAAATATTCTTGAAACCCGACCAACAAAATCAGTTTTTATTACAGTCATTTAAAGCACCTTTATATATAGCTTAGTTTGGCAATATCAGGCATAATGCCCTACAACGTAGCGGTGTATTATGATTAGAAGGGTGTTTTGTAAAAAAACGGCCTCTTTTATCATGTGACACTTTAATCGCTATCCCATATTAAATTAGGGAATGGGACTCTTCACCGAGGTTGTAAAATGAGACAAACGATTTTAGCTGTATTGTCTTTATCAACGATGGCTGCACTTTTAACAGGGTGTGGTGGTGATCTAGTACTTCTGAACTCTAAGGGTCCAGTTGCTGAAGGCCAAAGTAGCCTGATGATGACTGCGATTTACTTAATGCTATTGGTGGTAATTCCATCAATTATCATGGCATTATGGTTCGGTTGGAAATATCGCGCATCGAATAAAGACGCAGACTATAAACCTACATGGGCACACTCTACTGCGATTGAAATTGTAGTTTGGGGTATCCCTGTCATTATTATTGGTATTTTAGCTTGGTTAACTTGGTGGGGTTCCCACAAGTACGACCCATACCGCCCACTTGAGGCAGATAAAGCACCATTAACAGTTCAGGTTATTGCTGAACAGTTCAAATGGATCTTCATCTACCCAGAACAAAACATTGCGACTGTAAACGAAATTCGCTTCCCAGAGAAAACTCCGGTAAGTCTTCGTTTGACTTCTAACTTCACGATGAACTCATTCTTCATCCCTGCGTTAAGTGGTCAGATCTATGCAATGGCGGGTATGCAAACTCACCTGAACTTAATGGCAGACGAAACTAGCCCAGCTGAAGGCTACCGCGGTTTCTCTTCTAACTATTCAGGCTATGGCTTCTCACAAATGCGCTTCCGTGCACATGCTGTGACTGATGCTCAGTTTGCTGAATGGGTAGCTGCAGTTAAAGCAGGTAACGGTACTTCAGTAAATCCAGAAGCAGTTCAAAAAACTGTTTTAGACCAAGCTGAATTTGCAAGCTTGCGTGACGGTAACCGTGGTAAACACCAAATCGAAGCGATTATTGCAAAAGCTACGACTCCTGAAGAGAAGGCTGCTGCTGAAGCAATGAAGCCTTACCCAACTAAGCCACATCCAGTGACTTACTACTCTTCTGTTGAGCAAGGTTTGTTTGAATCTGTGATCAATAACTACATGAGTAACTATCACGGTGCTGATCACTCAGCGTCTTCTGTTGCTCACCAGGAAGCTGCTGCTTCTGAAGCACATGTAGATGTTGAACATGCGACTGCTTCTCAAGGAGAATAATTCATGAGCTTCTTAGGTAAGTTAGGTCCAGATGCAATTCCGTACGATCCAATCGTACTGGTAACTGTTGCAATGATGATCTTAGGTGGTATCGCAGTTGTTGCAGGTATTACCTACTTCAAAAAATGGGGCTACCTGTGGAACGAATGGTTCACATCTGTAGACCATAAAAAAATTGGTATCATGTATATCTTTGTATCAGTGATCATGCTGGTACGTGGTTTCGCCGATGCGATCATGATGCGTCTTCAGCAGTTCCTTGCAAAAGGTGGCGGCGAAGGCTACTTGCACCCAGAACACTATGACCAGATCTTCACCGCACACGGTGTGATCATGATCTTCTTCGTGGCAATGGGTCTTGTTGTTGGTTTAATGAACATCTCTGTACCGCTTCAAATCGGTGCACGTGACGTTGCATTCCCATTATTGAACTCTTTAAGCTTCTGGCTGTTCGCTGGTGCTGCGGGTCTGATGATGGTTTCACTTGCTCTAGGTGAATTCGCTGCGACTGGTTGGATGGCTTATCCTCCACTATCAGGCATTGAATACTCTCCTGGCGTCGGTGTGGATTACTACATCTGGGCACTGCAGATTTCAGGTTTGGGTACGCTATTAACGGGTGTTAACTTCTTCGTTACCATCATCAAAATGCGTGCGCCTGGCATGAAACTGATGGATATGCCAATCTTTACCTGGACATCTTTATGTACAGCAGTATTGATTATTGCGTCATTCCCAGTGTTGACTGCTACTATTGCAATGCTGTCTCTTGACCGTTACTTCGGCTTCCATTTCTTCACAAACGAGCTAGGCGGTAGCCCAATGCTTTATGTGAACTTGATTTGGACTTGGGGTCACCCTGAAGTATATATCTTGATTTTACCTGCATTCGGTATTTTCTCTGAGATTACTGCGACGTTCTCCCGTAAAACGTTGTTCGGTTATAAATCAATGGTGTATGCAACAGTTGCAATTACAGTATTGTCATTCGTTGTATGGGTTCACCACTTCTTTACCATGGGTGCAGGTGCCAACGTTAACGCGTTCTTCGGTATCATGACCATGATTATTGCGATCCCTACTGGTGTGAAAATCTTCTCTTGGTTATTCACCATGTATAAGGGCCGCATTACCTATACAACACCAATGCTTTGGACACTTGGCTTCCTTGTGACCTTCGGTATCGGTGGTATGACAGGTGTATTAATGGCAGTTCCACCAGCGGACTTCCTGGTACACAACTCATTGTTCTTGATTGCTCACTTCCATAACGTAATTATTGGTGGTGTAGTATTCGGTATGTTCGCAGGTATCATCTACTACTGGCCAAAAATGTTTGGTTGGAGACTGAATGAAACTTGGGGTAAAGCTGCATTCTGGTTCTGGTTCTTCGGTTTCTACTTTGCATTCATGCCACTTTATATCCTTGGTTTCATGGGTATGACGCGTCGTCTGAATACATTTGATAACCCAGACTGGGATCCGTATGTAAACATCGCAATGTTCGGTGCAGTTCTTGTTGCACTTGGTATTGTATGTTTCATCATGCAAATCGTTGTTGGTTTCCTACAACGCGATCAACGTCTAGATTTGACTGGCGATCCATGGGATGGTCGTACGCTTGAATGGGCTACATCTTCTCCTGCTCCGTTCTATAACTTTGCTCATCTTCCAAAGATCAATGGTATTGATACTTTCTGGATCGAGAAAGAAAACGGTGTTGCTTATGCAAAACCTACGAAGTACGAAGATATCCATATGCCGACTAACCGTGCTGCTGGTTTCATTATCGCAATGTTCATTACTGTTATGGGCTTCGCGTTAATCTGGCACATCTGGTGGTTAGTAGCGGTTACTTTCGTAGCAGCTATCATCAGCTTCATCGTGTCTTCTTTCACCAAGAAAGTGGATTACTATGTTCCTGCTGCTGAAGTTGAGCGTATTGAAGGTGAACGTTATGCGATCCTTGAAAAACACTTGAAGAAGGACTAAGACCATGGCTGAAGTACTTCATCACGATAACCACGGACACGATGAGCATCATCATCACGATGATACTGACATCACTGTCTTTGGTTTCTGGACTTACTTGATGAGTGACCTTATCCTTTTCGGTACACTCTTCATTGCATTCGCTGTTTTAAGTAGCCACGTTCCATTAGGCACTCCAAGCGCGCGTGATCTGTTTGGTGATTCATTAGGCTTCGTTTTAACTGAAACGTTTGCCCTCTTGATCTCTTCCGTAACTTTTGGTTTTGCCGTTCTAGCTGCCTACAAGAAAAACGTTAGTCAGGTTCTTACCTGGTTAGCGATCACTTGGTTATTTGGTGCTGCCTTCATCGGTATGGAACTTTATGAGTTCAATCATTTAGTTCATGCTGGTCATGGCCCTAGCACTTCTGCGTTCCTGTCTTCGTTCTTTACGCTGGTAGGTACGCACGGTATCCACGTGACTTCAGGTTTGGTATGGATGATCGTGTTAATGATTCAAATCAAGAAATATGGTTTGACTCTGCCTAACACTCGTCGTCTTGCGTGCCTAAGCTTGTTCTGGCACTTCCTTGACATCGTATGGATCTGTGTATTCAGCGTAGTTTACTTGATGGGAGTTCTATAATGAGTCATGATCATAACGCTGCTGGCGAATCACACGGTAACATGAAGCAATATACTGTTGGCTTCATCCTGTCTGTTGTCCTTACTGTAATTCCATTCGGTATGGTCATGGCAGGTGGTTTTAGCCGCGGTATCTTGATTACTGCTATTGCAATTACTGCAGTCGCTCAGATTCTTGTGCAATTAATTTACTTCTTGCACATGAACTCTTCTTCAGAGCAACGCTGGAACGTAATTGCATTTGTGTATACCATCTTAACCATCGCTATTCTTTTAGTGGGTTCTGTATGGATCATGAACTACCTACACTACAACATGATGATCTAAACTGGTTGTCATGCTGAAAAAGTATTTATTCCTGACTAAGCCAGGAATTCTCTTCGGTAACTTTGTTACCACTTTGGGTGGCTACTTCGTAGCCACTCAAGGTTCTGTAGATTTCCTTCTCCTGCTTCTTACTCTTATTGGTACTACTCTCGTAGTGGCATCAGGATGCGTGGTCAATAACGTTATTGATCAGGACATCGACCAAAAAATGCAGCGCACGCAAAATCGCGCACTTGTCAAAAAAACTATTTCTGTACCTGTTGCTCTCACCTTTGCTTTTGTACTGGGTGTGATCGGTTTTGGCATTTTATGGTTCTGGGTAAATGCATACGCTTTCCTATTCGCAGTTATTGGTTTTGTCGTATACGTTGGTTTTTACAGCTTATGGACAAAACGAACAACTATTCACCAAACACTGGTAGGCAGTATTTCTGGTGCAGCACCGCCTGTGATCGGTTATACCGCAGTTGCAAGCCAGTTTGACCTGGGTGCCCTTTTAATTTTTCTAGGGTATGCACTCTGGCAAATGCCCCATTCATGGGGAATTGCAGTCTATCGTTTTGAAGATTACAAAAATGCAGGCATTCCAATTCTGCCTGTCGCCCGTTCAATTCGACGTACCAAGATCGAATCTTTGATCTACGTGATATTGTTCGGAATTACCATGAATGCTTTATTTGTTTATGGTTATGCAAACTGGATCTATCTGGTGGTATTAAATCTGATGACGCTTTACTGGATCTATCTCAGTATTCAGGGCTTTAAAGCTGAAGATAATCAGGCATGGGCAAAACAGTATTTCATGTTCTCGGTCAAACTAATTACCGTGATCAGTATTATTTTCAGTTTTACTTCTACTGCCCCGCAGAATCCAATCATATTCTTTTAAGAAGATAGAGTTTTACTCTATCTTTTTTATTTCTCCTGCTAAATACCTAATTCCTTTCAAGCTTACTTAAAGTAACTGTGTTTCTTCTAGAAATTTCCCTCTTGTAAATTTTTTATTTGCTTCCATACCTACTTAAACATTCATCATCTGGCAAGATTTGCTTGTATTTCAGCCCCAAAACCACTAAACTTCACGCTTCGCATATTATGCGACACAACCAAGGTTGTGACTCCTTGCTTCAATTTCACTTAAATTGGGGCTGTTTAAACCGTAAGGAGCTGACAATGCGTCACTACGAAATCGTACTATTGGTACATCCAGACCAAAGCGATCAAGTTGTGGGTATGGTAGAACGTTACCTGACTCACATCAAAGAAGCTGAAGGTCAAATCCACCGTCTTGAAGACTGGGGCCGTCGTCAATTGGCTTACCCAATCAACAAGATCCACAAAGCTCACTACATTCTGATGAATGTTGAGTGTGGTCAAACTACTCTTGATGAGCTAGAAGAATTGTTCCGTTATAACGATGCAATCATTCGTAGCCTTATCATCCGTCGTGAAAACGCTATCACTGAAGAGTCACTATTGGCTAAGAGTGCTGAAGAAAAACGTGCGCGTAAAGCTCAACGTGAAGAAGCACAACAAGCTCAAGACTCTGCTGAAGCATAAGGAGAACCTAACATGGCACGTTTTTACCGTCGTCGCAAGTTCTGCCGCTTTACAGCTGAGAACGTTACGTACATCGACTACAAAGATATCGACACTTTAAAACAGTACATCACTGAAAACGGCAAGATTGTTCCTAGTCGTATTACAGGTACTAAAGCTCGTTACCAACGTCAGCTAGCACTTGCTATCAAACAAGCTCGCTACTTGTCTTTGATCCCTTACACTGACAATCATAAGTGAGGTTGAGCTGTGGATATTATCTTATTACAACGCATTAAAAACCTTGGTAAACTTGGTGATAAAGTTTCAGTTAAAGCTGGTTACGGCCGTAACTACTTGATCCCTCAAGGTAAAGCAGTTGCAGCTACTGAAGCTAACACTGCTGCTTTTGAAGCTCGTCGTGCTGAACTTGAGAAACAAGAAGCTGAAGTATTAGCTGCTGCTCAAGCACGTGCTGACCAATTGAACGAAGTAAACATCGTAATCACTGCGAAAGCTGGTGATGAAGGTAAACTGTTCGGTTCAATCGGTACTCGTGACATCGCTGACGCGTTGACAAATGCTGGTCTTACAGTTGACCGTGCTGAAGTTCGTCTTCCAAATGGCGCACTTCGCAACACTGGTGAATTCAACATCGCAATCCAATTGCACCATGATGTTGCTGCAGAAGTTCTGGTTACTATCGTAGCTGAGTAATTTCTCACCGAAAAAAGGGCATGCTTTGGCATGCTCTTTTTTTATCTCTAAAAAATATAATCTGCTCAACAGTAGAAAATTCAATTTATTCTTCGCGTTCACAAAAAATTGCACTTCGCATTTTGGATCAGACCGCGTATCATTTCATCTCGTAGTGAATAAACCTTATTCATCTCCGACAATATTTAACCATTGTATTTAAAATCAGGGATTTATATGTCACAGGCGAATGCCAGCAAAAAGGCACCTACCGCTAAACCAGAAATTGTTGCTGATACCCAACTTAAGGAGTTCCGTACTCCCCCGCACAATTTAGCGATTGAACAGGCTGTACTTGCTGCCCTTATGACTGTGGCTGAATCTTTTGAACAAGTCGGCGATGTACTTACCGAAAATGATTTTTATGCGACCCGGCATAAATATATCTTCCGTGCCATTGAACAGCTTTCTAAAGAAAACTCGCCTTATGATGCAGTACTGGTTCATGACTGGCTGATCAAGCAGAACTTACTCGATGCGGTCGGTGGTGAAGAATATTTAATGCAGCTGATGGCTGATTCGCCTTCGAGTTTCTATAACCTGGAAACCTATGCCGGCAAAATTAAAGAGTTCTCTACTTTACGTAGCATGATCAAGGTCAGCTCTGAAATTTTACAGAATGCCTATGACACTAAAGGCCGTCCGGTGAGTGAAATTCTAGATCTGGCTGAAACTAATATTTTCTCGATTGCCGAACAACATAATAACAATGCCAAGGCTCAAGGCCCAAAAGCCATTAATACCGTTGTCGCAGACGTATTCGATAAGCTAAATGAACTTTCTCAGCTTGAAGGTTCAATTACCGGTCTGACCACCGGTTTCGTGGAACTGGACAATAAAACTTCCGGTATGCAGGCTGGTGACCTGATTATTGTCGCAGCCCGTCCTTCTATGGGTAAAACCACCTTTGCCATGAACCTGGTCGAAAGCGTGCTGTTTAACAACAACCTCCCTGCACTGGTCTATTCGATGGAAATGCCAGCGGATTCAATCGCGATGCGTTTGATTTCCTCTTTCGGCCGCGTACATCAAGGTCACTTGCGTGCTGGTAAAATGGACAGCGATGAATGGTCAAAAGTGACTAGTACCATTGTGCATTTACAGGAAAAGCATCTTTATATCGATGATTCCTCTGCACTACCACCGACTGAGGTTCGTGCGCGTGCGCGTCGTATTGCCAAAATGCATGGCGGTAAGCTCGGTTGTATCATGGTCGATTATCTTCAATTGATGAAAGTACCGGGTATGGGTGATAACCGTGTAGGCGAGATCTCGGAAATTTCTCGAAGCTTAAAAGCCTTGGCCAAAGAGATGCAATGTCCAGTCATTGCCTTATCACAGTTGAACCGTTCTCTAGAAAACCGTCCCAACAAACGCCCGGTGATGTCTGACCTTCGTGAATCTGGTGCGATCGAACAGGATGCCGACTTGATCATGTTTATTTACCGTGACGAGGTTTATAACAAGGAATCGAAAGAAGCCGGCACTGCCGAGATTATTATCGGTAAACAGCGTAATGGTCCAATTGGTACCGTACGTCTGGCATTTGAAGGTCAATATACCCGTTTCAGTAACCTCTCTCCTGAGTTCTATGCCCAGTATGATGATGAAGAGTAAGTATTCAAGTTTGATCTGAGTGTAGAAAAGAGGCCGAAATGGTCTCTTTTTTATTTAGAATGCTTGCTGTGCATGAAATTATATAAATGAGCATGTCCATTTATAGTAGATAGGTCTACAATATTCACAATTTTGAAATGACCGCTTTTGTTTTCACAATCCTGTTATTTCTCTCCCTGTTTTGTGTGTTCCACACGATATTATTTTTGTCATCCCGCAGGAGTATCTAGGGTGCGCCAAGCTACAGTTTATATTGACAGTGAAGCACTGCAATATAATTTAAACCGTGTCAAACAACTTGCCCCAACCGCTAAAATCGTCAGCATGGTCAAAGCCAATGCTTACGGACATGGAATTAAAGACTGCTTAGCAGCCTTAAAAGATAGTGATGCCTTTGGTGTCGCCTGTCTGGAAGAAGCCCTGGAAATTCGTGAACTCGGCTACCAGCAACCCATTACCCTAATCGAAGGCATTTTCTCTGCAGATGAAATGCAGGTTGTGATCGATCAGAATATTGAAGTCATTGTGCATCATCAGCCACAACTGGACTGGTTACTGGCAAATAAAGAAGCCTATATTGCGAAAGGCCTAAAAGTTTGGGTAAAACTCAACAGCGGTATGAACCGTCTTGGTTTTAAAATTGATGTGATTAAAAATGTGATCAATCAATTAAAAGCAGAAGGTTTTACCTGCGTGCTGGCGATGCACTTTGCCAATGCTGATGCGGAACATCCTCTCAATGAACAGCAAATCCAGCAGTTTCTTGAAGTAAAAAATGACTGCGCACCTTTAATGGGTTCTTGCTGTAACTCAGCTGCAATCTATAAATATCCAGAATTGCATTTTGACTTTGTTCGTCCGGGCATCATGCTCTACGGCGCGACTCCATTTGCAGACAAGACTGTACATGATTTAGATCTAAAACCAGTCATGACTTTTACCTCTGAAGTGATTGCATTGAATAATATCAAACCTGGTGAACATGTCGGTTATGGTTCAACTTTTACTGCTGACAAAGACATGACCTTAGCTATTGTTTCTATCGGTTATGGTGACGGTTATCCACGTGCTTTCCCAAAACAGAACCATGTAGCGATTAATGGTCAGCAAACCCGTGTGATTGGCCGTGTGGCAATGGACATGATTGCCATTGATGCAACTGGTCTCAATCTGGAATTGGGTACTGAAGTCGAACTATGGGGCAAATCCCGTCTGGTCGATGATGTGGCTGAAGCCAATGGCACCATTGGTTATGAATTGCTTTGCCGTATGTCTGCCCGCCCGGTACGCAAACTAGTTTAAAGAAAAACTAGCCAAAAATAAAAAAGCCCAATATAAATTGGGCTTTTTTATAAAGTCAGCATTCAAGCTGATTTTTGCTCTTCATTTTCGATTAATGACAGTTCAAATAATAAAGCATCTACTTGTTCCTGGTTAAAATCATTAGGCGTAAAAACCTCAAATCCCATTTCTTGGCAGAATTGTTGAATAGAACTACGTTTAGAAATATATTTCATTGACCAGTCGCCAAAAGTACGCTGCTCAATCTCTTTGGTTTCAAATAGTTTAATATTTTTATGGCGTGGATCTTTAGACAGTCTCTCTGTCAGTAAAGCTTTTAAAACCAGACATTCCCCTTCCAGGCACTGGAAAAAATGTCCATCAGCAAAATAAAGCACCCCTGTTATTTGATTAGGATGATTAAAATCACGTGCTTCTTTAAGGATATCCGTTAAATCTTGAAGTAAGTCGGCTTTGGACGAGGTACTTTCACTGGCGTAACAAAATTGGTACATGCGGCTAACCTCTATTCTTATCTATGCAATATCGTATAGAAGTTAGCACTGTACACTAAGCAGTCAATTTTTACTAATTCTTATAAAAAATACTTATTTTTATTTCTATAAATCTTATAAGAAATAATCATTCGATGGTGTAGGTAATTCCGCCAAGCCTTTCTTTAAAGTTTCTGACCACTGTCGGCTAATATCCGTAAAATACTCATCGTCTTCAGCAATACGCTTACCTTTCGGCATCATTAAGCTGTCTTTTTTATAGACGAGTACATCTAGCGGCATACCGACAGATACATTTGAACGTAAGGTAGATGCAAAAGAAATCAGAGAACAACGTAATGCCTCATCGAGTGGCATCTCATAGGTCAAGGCACGATCCAGAATCGGCTTACCATATTTACTTTCACCAATCTGGAAATATGGTGTATCCCGTGTCGCACAAATAAAATTACCTTGCGGGTAGATATGATAAAGCTGCATTTCCTGATTTTTAATCTGGCCGCCGACCAGGAAATTACAATAGTAAGTACTTTGTTCTAAACTATCATCAGTCACATTGGCAATTACTTTTTTGAGCGTATTGCCCACTAGTTCCGCAACATCAAACATGGTGGGTAAACTCAGGATATTCGGTTCCTGTCTGAGTTCCAGCTGATTTCTGATATGTCCGATCACTGCCTGTGTTGTTGCCAGGTTTCCGGAGGCCTGGAGTACGATAACGCGTTCCCCATCTACCCCAAAGGTATATAATTTTCGAAATACCGAAATGTGATCCACACCAGCATTGGTACGTGTATCACTGATAAATAGCATACCTTGCTCTAAACGAAGGGCACAACAATACGTCATTTTTTGTCCTTATTAATGAATTAACATCCTAGTACCTGGACGATGGAATACATGGATTCCTCACCGCCTTCTTCTCTTACACCACGTACCGGTGCAACATCCCAATAGTCGCGTCCCACCGCAACATAGACATGCGCACTAGGCGTAAATAACAGGTTACTCACATCAAAACAGTACCATGCCTGTTCAATAAATACCTCAGCCCAAGCATGACTCGCCAGATGTGAGGCATTCTGTGCATAAAGATAACCTGATATATAACGTGATGGTAAACCTAAATGTTTACACATGGCGATAAAAATATGACTGTGATCCTGACAGACGCCCTGACGTGCTTCAAAAGCATCAATAGCAGCCCCCTGTACCGTAGTACTATTTGATATATAAGGAACGTGTTCGAGTACGGCTTGAGCCAAGCTGATTAAATGTTTACGAGTTAGTGCTGGAACATGCTGCTCTGCAAAATCCTTCATCTCTGCATTGCATTTTGTGGCTTCTGTCGGCTGTAAAAATAGATATGGATTTAAGGAATCATTTAAGCCCTGCTCATGCGCGAGATTTAGCTCAACGATGCCTTGTGCCATGATCATCAGGCTATGATAGGATTCACGCTGTGTACTGGTCATCCAGAGATTCTGAAAGGCATCATGCCGAATCACTTTCTGACCCGGTACACTGACATCCCAATAATGCACTTTCTGATGTTCATTGGTGGAAGGCATCATTTTGATGTACTGAATACTGTTCCTCACCTCCGCTGTGTACGTGTATTGCGTTTGGTGATTCACCATCAATTTCATACATCAGCCTCGAACAAGCGATGAATATGATCACTAAACTGGTAAAACTGCTTAAGATCAGGTGCGGCACGTAACTGTGTCCAGTATTGTTTTACACTGCCCCAACCAATCTCACAGAGTGTATCCACAATATAATCGATTTTACATAAGGTACGGGTAGTATCCTCACCGAGACGTAACTGCTGATCAAGCTGTTCCAGACATTGGCCCAGACTGAAAAACAGAAATACATCTGATGATTCTGCTTCCAGAATTTCGGCACAATCTGTCACGACATCACAGATATAACCGGCATTCTGATCGGCAGTTTTAATCAGTTTCAGTAGTTCGGAATAGGCTTTGCCTGACAATACACCACGCAATTCCTGAATATTGTCTTTTGCCACCTGAAACTGTTGGGTAAATGAAGTCGGTTGGGTACTATCCAGAACCAGCTCATTTAATGAACTGGCATCAAACGCAGGCAAACAGAAAGCATGTGCATAAGCCACAGCGGCTTCATCATCTAAAAATGGAAAATGCGAACATAAAAACTGGGTACGAGATAAATAACGGCCTAACCAAAAAATATGTTGCGCATTGGTATTTAACAAAACCATGACGTTATCCTTCTTTGGAATGTTATGAATGTAAGTTGTCGACTACCCAAGTATCTTTGATCCCGCCGCCTTGCGATGAGTTGACCACCAGTGAGCCTGCCTGCATGGCTACCCGGGTCAGACCACCTGGCACAATTTCAGTACGGTAAGGTGAGCTCAAGACAAAAGGACGCAGATCAATATGTCGTTCAGCAATACCAAAATTGCTTAAAGTCGGACTGACCGACAAATCCAAAGTTGGCTGCGCAATGTATAAATGCGGCGCAGCTAAAATCTTATCTCTGAAAATATCAATATGCTGTTGAGAGGCTTGTGGCCCAATCAGCATGCCGTAACCGCCAGAACCTTGTGCTTCCTTGACGACCAGCTGATCCAAATTTGCCAATACATAGTCCAGATCTTCCGGATTACGGCATTGGTAGGTTGGAACATTATTTAAAATCGGTTTTTCACCCAAATAAAAATGAATCATTTTATCGACATAAGGATAAATCGATTTATCATCTGCCACACCTGTACCCGGGGCATTTGCGATTACAACATTGTGCTGTAAATAGGCGGACATTAAGCCCGGAACACCTAAAGTACTGTCTGGTTTAAAGCACAGTGGATCAAGATAGGCGTCGTCGACCCTTCTATAAATAACATCAACCTGTTGACGTCCACGTATTGTTTTTACATAAACCTTCGAGTTCTCAACAAAAAGATCACGTGATGTCACTAAAGGCACATTCATCTCCCTTGCAAGGCAAGCGTGTTCATAGTATGCACTATTGAAACGACCCGGGGTCAAAACCACAATGAATGGATTATCGGTATAAGCATTTTCCGCCAGAATTTCTTTTAAGAGTTTTGGATATTGTTCAATACCGGCAATATTGGATTGCTCAAACACTTTTGGCATTAACTTCTGGCTGATCTTGCGGCATTCCAGCATATAAGACACCCCAGATGGCGTTCTCAGGTTATCTTCCAGTACATAAAATTCACCTTTGGAATCCCGGATAATATCAATCCCGCTAATCTGGCTATAGATACTGCCTTTCAAATGATGCTGGTACATATGTGGCTGATACGCTTCATGGGTGAGCACCTGAAGCTCAGGGACAATATTGGCTTTAAGAATATCCTGCTGATGATAAATATCATGCAGAAACAGGTTTAAGGCTTGAACACGCTGTGCTGAACCGAGTGCCACCATATTCCACTGTTTACGGGCAATCACCCGGGGAATTACATCGAAAGGAATAGTCCGCTCAGTGCCCTGCTCATCGCCGTATACGGTAAATGTAATACCGTCATAGAGAAAATGTTCTTTTGCCACTTCATTTAGCTGATTCAGTTCATCTAATGTATGCTGTGACAGCCATTCTTCAATTCGTTGACCTGCCTGGCTGTTCATCACCTGATGATTACGCATTTCATTAAAAAATTTCGAAGAAATCTCTTGGTATAAAAAATGCGGACTGTGCTTAATTGAAATATTGAGTGCTGTAGTATCTGTAAAATTTTTGCTTAAATCTGCTGCAGTATGATTTTCTACTGTTGTAATAGTATTTGTATCCTGGCTTTCTTTTAGCATACAAACCTCGTCATTGTAATCTATTATAATAAAATCAGAGCAATATCCATGCCATGACATCCGTTTCGAAGTCTGTATTAACCCAGCAAAGTGCCTATTCACTCAATATCATTTTTCACCAAGATGTTTACGGATTGTAGGACAATTGTTGCGCAGAATAACTTGCGAAAAAAATCCAGATTTCTTATTGTGGTAAGCTCATATTTAATTTGTTTCCACTGATTGCCAGTAAAAATACATTATGTCAGCACAAGAAAAAGAAACCTCCAATAGCCTTTACCGCCAATGGCAAATCTTGTCGCGTCTTTCTACCGGCAAATGGATGGGAACCCGTGAACTCCAGGAAATCCTGAATCGTGAAGGGATCGAGATCAGTTTGCGTACCATTCAGCGTGATCTGAACCAGATTGCCCAGCGTTTCCCGATTGAGAGCAGTAAAACCACGCCCCAGGGCTGGCGCTGGCGTTCAGATGCCCCGATTCAAAGCTTGCCGCATATGACCAGTTCGCAAGCGGTGACCTTTATGATGGTGGAAGAACATCTGAAACATTTGCTACCACCTAGTCTGATTGAAGAAATGAATCCCTGGTTTGATCTGGCTCGACGCAGCCTGTCTTCACAAAATAACGTACGACAATGGATTAACCGGGTCAGAATCGTGCCAGCTACCCAACCGCTTATTCCGCCTGTCGTTGATAAAACGGCCCAACAGGCGATTTACGAAGGCCTGTTACAGGACAAACAGCTGGAATGTGTTTATCAGGGTCGTGGTCATAATGGCGAAGAGAAAACCTATATTTTAAATCCGCTGGCATTAGTGCAAAAAGGTTCAATTATCTATCTGGTCTGTACCCGTCATGATAAATCGGATATTCAGACCTTTGCCCTGCACCGTTTTAAATCAGCAGAGGTGCTGAATTCTCGTGCCCTACACCCGGTAAATTTTGATATTGATGAATATATTGAATCTGGCGCTTTAGGATTCCGGGTCGATTTTAACCAGCCAACGGAAAATGTATTGCTTCAACTGAGCATGCCTGAATCTGATGCGCACTATTTTGAAGAAAGTCAGCTCAGCAAAGATCAAAAAATTGAAAAAATTGAAAATGGCATAGCCCTGATTAGCGCAACTGTGCCTTTTACCTCACAACTGGTTTGGTGGTTACGAAGTTTTGGCAATAAAATCAAAAATATCGAACCAAAAATAGTGGCAGATGCTGTTTACCAAGTAGAGGAAATTGATTTAACTTCTTCTAAAGAATAAAAAAGTCCCCATTTTGGGGACCTGATCAATTTATCATTTTATTTTTATTATTGCTCTGGTGATCTGTTACTGAGCCAGTCTGCTTTCCTCTTGCCCCAGAAAACAGACTGGATGTGTCACATTAGAAATTAAAGAGTCCGGCAACATGAGCAAGCCAGCTCTGCATTATTAAAACGGATCGATTTTTTTGTCATAATTTACACTCCTACTGTGGGGATAAAAATCACTATAGAGCGCTTAAGCCTATTTTTGAAATAAAAAGATAGAGCGCTTAAGCCTGTTTTTGAAATAAAAAGAATGCATGCCTTTTGCACAATTTTTCCATAGAAGATTATTTGGAAAATTTATTATCTATCTAGAAGATAAGTATGGCGGCCATTAAAAGACTTTCAGCAAGTTTATAAAATTAAAAAACAATTCTATGCTTGTATAAGCCAGGAAGCTCTGCACATTATTAAACGCTATCGTAGTGGAAATAGGGATTTAATTTCATAATGGCTAACCCTGCGCAATTAGTACGACACAAATTACTTAATACTTTCTTTTCACGGCATTCAGTCTGGTTTGCCTGCATCACCATCGCCGTTATTTTTACGATTTTTCATATCGGTTATGAGCCGCGCTATATTTATTATTTTATGCCGGCAACCTTAGTGAATACACTATGGATCGTTAGTATTCTGCTGAGCCTGCTAGGCCTATATGACGTCTTGCAGAACAGACATTCAATCTTAAAAAATTATCCGATTATGGGCCACTTCCGTTTTATCTTTGAAGAATTCCGCCCCGAAATTCGTCAGTATTTTATCGAAGCAGATCGGGATGCTTTGCCATTTTCACGTATGCAGCGTAGTCTGGTGTATCAACGGGCCAAAAATGAAAATTCAGATAAGCCCTTCGGCTCAATCATGAATGTCTATGAAGAAAACTATAAGTTTATTAGCCATTCCCTCACCCCTTGCCGACCTGCTGATCCAGAAACCTTTCGCATTCTGATCGGCAATGAACAATGTACCCAGCCTTATTCTGCTTCCATTTTGAATATCTCGGCTATGAGTTTCGGGAGTTTAAGTGCCAATGCGGTTCGGGCTTTAAATCTTGGTGCGCAAAAAGGCAAATTCTTTCATGATACCGGTGAAGGTAGTATCAGCCCTTATCATCTGGAACATGGCGGTGACATTGTCTGGGAAATTGGTAGCGGCTATTTTGGCTGCCGGACCTTAGAAGGTCAGTTTGATCCGGTAAAATTTGCAGAAAAAGCTAAGCTACCTCAGGTAAAGATGATTGAAATCAAGCTTTCACAAGGCGCCAAGCCTGGGCATGGTGGCATTTTACCTAAAGCCAAGATTTCAGAAGAAATTGCACAGATTCGCGGGATTAGCCGTGAACATGACTGTGTCTCACCTTCTGGACATCCGGCGTTTAAAACCCCGATTGAAATGATGAATTTCATTCAACAACTACGTGAGCTTTCTGAAGGTAAGCCAGTCGGATTCAAGCTTTGTCTGGGTCAACCTTGGCAATTTATGAGTATGGTGAAAGCCATGCTACATACCAAAATTTATCCTGATTTTATTGTGGTAGATGGATCTGAGGGCGGTACCGGTGCTGCACCAATTGAATTGATTGACTATATGGGTACTCCTTTAAGAGAAGGTCTTTTGTTTGTGCACAATACCTTGGTCGGTGCAGGATTGAGAGACAAGATTAAAATTGGTGCAAGCGGGAAAATTATCAGTGCCTTTGATATTGCTAGTACCATGGCACTTGGAGCTGACTGGGTTAATTCAGCGCGCGGATTCATGTTTGCAGTCGGATGTATTCAGGCTCAAAGTTGTCATACCAATCAATGCCCTGTGGGAGTCACTACTCAGGATAAAGAGCGTCAAAAAGCCCTGCATGTCCCGACTAAGGCCGAGCGAGTATTTTATTTCCATAAAAATACAATGCATGCCCTGTCTGAGCTAATCGCTTCAGCAGGTTTAAAACATCCTTCTGCTATTAAACCGCATCATCTGGCACAGCGAATCAGCAATCATGAAATCAAGAACTTTGCCCAGATTCATTTCTGGCTTAAAGAAGGTGAATTATTACATTGCGAAAATAAAGATGAGGAAAATTTCTATTTCCGTATGTGGAATATGGCCAAATTGGAAAGTTTTTAGACTTAGAATAAGTGAAATTTAATCGAGTTAGAAAAGAAAAAGGCGTTTACTAAAACGCCTTTTTTTAATTGAGAGTGTCACAGTCTAATAATAGGTCTTACTGCCATGCGCATGTAAAAAGGCTGGAATTAAACCTGTGAGTGCTGCACGGATATCCGCGCGTTCATTAATCAATTGATGTGAACCTTCTTCCAGCATTAACAAAGTTTGCAGGCGGAACTTGCGACGGATAAATTCAATATTATAACGCCAGTCCACTGTCTGATCCTGAGCACCTTGAGCTAACCAGACAGGGATTCGGCAAGCTGGACGTGCTTCCATTTCCAGCATCCAGCGTGACATCGCCAGAATCCAGTCCATGCCCATCATGCGGGGTTGCAAAGGATCTTTAAGTCGGATAAAACGCAGAAATTCAGGATTATGGTTATTACGGCGGAAATGACGCGGTACTTCACGCTTGATCCGGCTAATAATGCCGAGACCGAGCGGATTATGCCACCAGGCAGTTTTAGCTGGACGAATCAACGGTGACAATAACAGCACGCGATCTACAAACGGATTTTCGCGTCGTTCTGCAAATTCGAGCAAATGATGCATCCAGATCGCACCACCGGTACTTTGTCCAATGCCAACCCAAGGTTTAGGTAATTGCTCGGCATGCTTCACATAACGATATACCGCATGCAGAACCTGCTGGTAATGATCAAAATTCTGGATACTGGCAGATGAACCATCGCTAAGACCATGCCCCGGCAGATCATAGGTCAGGACACTAAAGCCCTGTTCCAGCAACTCACGTACGATCGGCTGATAAATTCCGCTATGTTCCAGATATCCATGTAACAGAAAGGCCGTTCCCTGAATCTTGTCAAAACGGGTATTTTCTAGATTAGGTGTAAATACTTGCACATGCAGTTTAAACAGCGGCATCTGTACATAGCCCTGCCAATGCTTGCAATCCAGCAAATCGAAACCATATAGTCTGCGATAAGACAGCAGATCAATAGTCGGCTGGTCATCCCTATTCAGGTTTAAGGGCTGTAAAAGCTGTGGCGTTGTTTCCCTGCTTGGCACAGGTAAATCCAGCTGTTTCAGGATGGTCGGATTTAAAAACGGAATATCAGACATTAAGGCACCTCCCGACAGTCACTGGAGCCAAACCACATATCGCGGATAGTGGCCAGCATTTCATAATTGGCACGGCGACTATGATCATAATTTTGTCGACTTGGACGCCAACGGGTCAAGGACTTCGGCATCGGTGCTTCCACTGGAATCGTTTGAATACCATTCAGTGCAAACAGACGACGGGTACGCGGCATATGATAACGGTCGGTAATCAGAATCACAGTCGGTGCCCCACCTTTTTTTTGCAATAATAACGAGCTGAAACGGGTATTTTCACAGGTATTCATGCTGCGGTCTTCAAGCAATTTGGCATCGACATTGTAATTTTGTAACCAGCGCTGCATATACGGCGCTTCCACACCACTCAATACGATCGGTAACTGATACTGTTTTTCAACTGCGAGTGTGGTTTCCAGACGCAAACGCGTATAGTCATTGACCACAATATCCTTACCATTTTCATGTAAAGTTAAACCACCACCTAAGACCACAATGGCATAAGGTTTAGACTGATTGACCGGTTTCTGTTGCTGCTGTTCCTGCAGTAAAGCCAGATCTTCCTTGATTTCCTCTTTCGCTGTGACCTGTACGGCACTCGCTTCTTCATCTTCCAGAGGATGAGTCGTTAAGAATTCAACATATTGTTCAATCCGTTCCTTGTTTTCATTACTGTCCCATTCCAGCAGTTCGCGGACCTTCTGAGTCGGGTCAACGGCTTCCACAGGTTCTTGCTGGGACAATAAAGGCACTTGTGCAGGCTGGTTCTGTTCTGCTTTTTCTTCCTGCTGTTCACGCTGATGTTCTTCAATCATCTGTTGCAGTACCTTGTAGCGTGCCTGAATCAGCATCAGATTGGCAGAATGATTTTTCTGGATATCCTGCTCCATCACACGCAAATAAGCCTGACGGGCAATCCACTGATCAGAACCTGGTTCGAGCGTATCATCTTCACTCAAGGAAGCCATTTTCTGGCTTTGTGCTGCAACTTCGTTAATTTCAAAGGACACAAATCTGTTGAGTCCCTTAACTACAAGCTGCGAATAAAATGGCGAATAGATCAACATCACTAGACAGCCGAAAAATACAAACAGTCCTGCGACGATTTGTACTAAACGGACCATCCAATGGGTGTTTTTCATATACGTTATTTATCCTGATGAGATCGAATTAAGCCTTTACAATCAAATAATACCGGTTCAGGTTCGAGCATAATCTTGAATTTTTCCCAGACTGCCTGCTGTACTGCGCCATAGGCTTGACGGACATCCGTCAAAGAAGCATGACCATAGTTCACCAGAACCAGTGCCTGTTTATGGAACATGCCTACTGACCCAAGCTGTTTCCCCTTCCAGCCTGCCTGATCAATCAGCCAGCCTGCCGCCATTTTAACCTGATCATTGGCCTGCGGATAATGGGGCAAATTAGAAAAATGCACAGCAATTCGGTCAAAAACCTGTTGATTTACGATAGGATTTTTAAAGAAACTTCCCACGTTTGGAAATTCTTTAGGATCAGGCAGTTTGCTCTGACGAATCCGGATCACCTGCTGCTGTAAGTTTTCTGCTGTGAGATTATCACCCACCGCTGCTTTAAGATCACCATAATTCAGTTTCAGATTTGCCTGTTTTAGTAATTTAAAAGTAACGTGTGTAATCACATAACGTGTTGGATCATCTTTAAAAATACTATGACGATAGGAAAAATGACAGTCTGAGGCAGGAATGGAATCAAATTTTTTCAGCTTACGGTCATAGACCTCTACCGCATGAATAAATTCGCCAACCTCGACACCATATGCCCCAATATTCTGCACTGGAGATGCGCCGACCAGTCCGGGAATCAGGGCCAGATTCTGCAAACCATAGAGTTTCTGTTCTGTCGTCCAGAGTACGAAGTCATGCCAAACTTGGCCCCCACCTACCCGCAGACATTGATGCTGCTCATTTCCTTCCAGCATTTCAATGCCCTGGATATTCATATGCAGGACGAGTGCATCAATCTGTTCCGGCAATAACATATTGCTACCGCCAGAAAGAATCAGTACGTTCAGTTGTTGCTGCTCAGCAAACTCTAGTGCAGCAATCAGATCATCAGTTGATTGGATCCGGCTGTAGTAAGCGGCAATCGCTTCGAGATTTAGCGTATTAAAAGGTTTAAGTTGAACCTGAGTCTGAATCTGCATGACTTAAACCTTTTCTGTTTGATGTTGTTTAAAAATTTCTACCCAGGCCCGACTGCTGGACTCACATTGGTTCAGGACACGTTCAAAACCATCTGCCCCGCCATAATATGGATCTGGCAAAGCCTGTTTTGGATAGTGCTGATCATGTTCACTCATTAAAGCAACCTGGGCACGCAGGCGTCCGAATTCTGCCTCTGCCTGATGCTGGAGCGCCTGAATATCTGCCAGATTTTCCAGATCCATCGCTAGAATCAAATCATAATCAATAAAATCATGGGTTTTGAGTTGACGCGCACGCAGGCCAGAAAGATCATAACCCCGTTTTAAGGCATGTTGCTGGCTACGCAAATCAGGTGCTTTCCCCGGATGGTAATTACTGGTTCCTGCTGAGTCGACCACAATATCGAGTTTCTGTTCATCACAATAATGTCTGAGTACCACTTCTGCCGTGGGAGAACGACAAATATTTCCCAAACAAACACATAACACCTTATATGGCGTTCTGGATGACATAAACAACCTCAGAGTTAATCATTTTCAAGATACTTATGTTAAGTTATTTACCTGATGAATCCTATATCACCGCCCCATAATAATTTTGTATTTGCGATAAAAATTAAAGGATAAAGACATGAATCGATTTCAGTTTCAAACCGTTCCCAACATCATCGCCGGCCTCGGCACGATTCAGGAATTATCCTCTATTCTCAAACAGGGCCGTTATCAGCGTGTTTTACTGGTCACTGATCCAGGCATGCTACAGCATCAATTACACCTGCCTATTCTGGAAATTATTGAAGATGCGGGACTGGATTATGCAATTTATTCCGATGTACAGGCCGATCCACCTGAGCATGTAGTGCTTGAAGCAGCAGATTTTGCCAAACAGGAAAATGTCGATATCGTGATTGGCTTTGGTGGTGGCAGCTCTATGGATGTCGCCAAGCTGATTGCAATCTTGAGTCATCCGTCACAGCACCAATCTTTGTCTGATCTGTATGGCGTAAATCAGGCCACTGCCCCCCGTTTGCCCTTGATTTTGGTTCCTACCACTGCAGGTACGGGATCTGAAGTTACTCCGATTTCAATTGTCACTACAGGTGAAACTACAAAAACAGGAATTGTGGCACCGATCCTGTTTGCAGATACTGCCATTCTGGATGCAACCTTTACCCAGAATCTGCCGCCCTTAATTACTGCTGCGACCGGCATTGATGCCATGGTCCATGCCATTGAAGCTTATACTTCTAAAATCAAAAAAAATCCCTATTCCGATATGCTGGCCAAGCATGCCTTAAAACTGTTAAATGCCAATCTTCAACGTGTGCTGGACGATGGGCAGGATCTGGACGCACGTCAAAACATGCTGGTTGGTTCTATGCTGGCAGGTCAGGCCTTTGCCAATGCACCGGTTGGGGCTGTGCATGCACTGGCTTATCCATTAGGTGGGCATTTCCATATTTCACATGGACATAGTAATGCACTGGTATTAACTGAGGTGATGAAATTTAATACGCCGGATGCCAAAGCCCTCTATGCCGAACTGATGTGCTGGTTAGATCCACAAAGCAAAGGCTGCCATGATGGCCTGACTGACCTGTTTATCGATCATTTTAATAATCATCTGGTGAAAAGTGGCTTAACCCTGAAACTCAAACAGTTAGGAATTCCTGAACATATGCTGATGATCATGGCGGAAGATGCCATGAAACAGAGCCGCCTGTTACAGAACAACCCACGTGAACTTACTCTGGAAGATGCTTACAACATCTATCAGGCGATTTATTAAGTTTCAGATTATTTTCAACTTAGCAGATCTAGCCACTACAAGTTATTAAAAAATATGAAAGCAGCTCTTAAACAACGCGAACATTATTCATTTTTTCTGCCGATACAGACTCGTTGGGCAGACAATGACCTGTATGGCCATGTCAATAATGTCACTTATTACAGCTATTTTGATACGGCCGCGAATACCCTCTTGATTCAGGAAGCCGCATTTGATCCCAAATATTCTCCAATGATTGGACTGGTGGTCAGCTCGCAATGCCAGTTCAATCAGGAGCTGTCTTATCCGGAAATTATAGAGGTAGGTGTCGCCATAGAAAAAATGGGTAATAGTTCTCTCAGCTATGATCTGGCAATCTTCAAAATGAACTCTGATACGGCAGCAGCTCAAGGCAGTTTCGTGCATGTGTTTGTCGATCGTTACACACGAAAAAGCACCCCGATTCCAGCTGAAATGCGGGATGCTTTAGCGCGTTTTGTCTCAGCCTAAAATTATTTTATTTCAGCTGAATATTGTGCAACTCACCATCAAACTGTTCCAGCAAGTCACGTACAGCCGGTTCAGCATGCAGCAGCTCTTCTGCGCGTTTAAAAGCGCGTACTTTACGTTCTTGCTGCATGGTATATGGCGTTAACTGCTCTACATCTTCAAACTTCACCTGGAAAATGGTCTGCGGCCATTGTTCCTGCAAAGCTGCTTCCAGATGATGTTGTAACTGCGACAAAAGCGGCTGATAACGCTCTGGAATATGAAAGACCGATGCTGCATTAATCTGACCAGTCATGATGCCATACTGAGCCAGTTCCTGAACTGCCGGGGATAACTGGCTGTTACGGAACCAGAATTCCCATTTTTCTACCGTCCATTCACCCTGCATATCCTGTACCGGAATTTGCAGAATATCCTGAGGCATCAGATTACGGTCTGTAGAAATATTTGTATTTTCGATCTGAGTAGATGCAACCTCAGTCTGAGTAGAAATTTCTGGCTGGCTTTCATCTGCTTTATGAATCACTTGTTCTGATTCAGGAGCTAAAGCATCCAGACTAAACTCGGATTCTTGTTCTACTGGTGCAGCAGTATCATTTTCAGGAATGAATTCTTCTAAGAGAAAATCATCACTGCTGGCTTCAGGGCTGGATGGAACAGGTTCTGCAGGAACATCGTCAAAACCAAACAGGCCATCTTCCAGGTTTGGATCAAATACAATCTGATCAGACTCAGATTGTTCTACTCTAGTTGATTCAGCTTGTATGACTTGAGGCTCAGAATTGGTTTCTGGCTCGTCTTCATCCAGAAAATCATTCGAAGATGGTTCAGACTGTGCAGTGACTGGATGATTATCCTGATCGTCTTCATAACCAGCATCTAATGAAAAATCTTCTACAGCAGCTTGAGCAACCGGAGCACTTTCCTGCTGCGTTATCTGATTTTGCTGTGGAGCTGATGCAGCTACAGCTTGTGATATCTGAACTGTATTGGCTGGAATTTCATTTGGCTGTAACGGACGGAAGGCTAGCAAACGTAGCACCGTCATCTCAAAGCCTTGCTCTTGCGTAACCGCAAGCTGTAGGTCAGCCCGGCCTTTACAGGCAATCTGATAATACAGTTGCAAATCTTGTGCTGAAATCAAAGCCGATAACTGCATGATCTTTTGATTGATCTCGGCACTGTATTTCAGGCTTAAATCCGGCAGATATTGTAATAAAGCCAGTTCATGCAGGGTAGAAATCAGCTGATCTAATACCAGTGATACATCCAGCGCCTGCTGACGGAATTGCAATAATAATTCGCTAACACGTGCTTTCTGATTCTGATGAATCGCCAGAATCAGATCGTAAATGATGGTTCGGTCGATCAAGCCCAGCATGTCTTTGACATCCTGATGTTGAATGGCACCCTGACCATAAGCAATCGCCTGATCCGTTAAAGACAAAGCATCACGAAGCGAACCCTGTGCTGATTCGGCAATCTGCCAGATCGCATCCTGATCAGCCTGAATGCTTTCTTTGGTGAGAATATTACCCAGATGTTCAGTAATTTCATCAACAGCCAATGGACGCAAAGTAAATTGCAGGCAGCGAGAAATAACAGTAATCGGCAGCTTTTGCGGATCTGTGGTTGCAAACAGAAATTTGACATGCTCCGGTGGTTCTTCCAGTGTCTTTAATAGAGCATTGAAAGAATGCGTGGACAGCATATGTACTTCATCGATCAGATAGACCTTGAAACGACCCTGAGTTGGCGCATAAGGGACATTGTCCAGCAGCTCACGGGTATCTTCAACTTTGGTACGTGATGCCGCATCGATCTCAATCAGGTCAATGAAACGGCCTTCATTGACGGCGGTACAGGTCGGACACACCTCACAAGGAGTCGAAGTAATACCGGTTTCACAGTTCAAGCACTTCGCCAAAATACGTGCAATCGTGGTTTTACCAACACCACGCGTTCCCGTAAACAAATAGGCATGGTGCAAACGGCCACGCTCCAGTGCGCTGGTTAAGGCACGTGAAACATGGTTTTGACCGACCAATTCGTTGAAATTGCGGGGACGGTATTTTCGCGCAAGTACTTGATACATGTATGCTCCTTTTTACAGGTCTAAGCATACTGTTTTTTTATAAAATAGTGAATGAATTAATCAGTTATGATCTGGAGAGATAGACCTATCAATCTGATTTAAATCAACTATCTCGAAGCTGTTTGCTCCATTTTTATGCCTGACTGAAATATCAGGATATTTTTAGTATATTTGGAAAATAAAATATCTATTGATTTTCGCTCTATTTGAGCGGATTAATACAATCTTAGAAATAAAAATTTCTGATCAAAGATAAAGGATTGGGTTGAATCTGTTTAAGCGAATCGCCCTAAAATAAAATCACTCTGCATCTGGTAGCGTTTACCGCTTTTGTCTTCACGGATTTCCAGCACATGCTCTTCCAAATCAACATACAGTAAATTACGAGTCGCTACATTCACCAGCTCAATTTTCTGATGAGAATCATCTTGGAAACGAATCGGGCCACTAAAGGTTTGCACCTCATTATGACCACTCAGGCTTTCACGTTCTAAAGTATAAGTTTGATCTTCGTGCAGAGTTAGCATGACAGCCATGCCCGGACAATCATCACAACGGGACAAGCAGCCCATGCAAGGAGTTGTACCCTGATACTCTCCCGCCCATGCTGGAATCTGTGCCTTGGCTTCAACAATAGTATTTTTAGCTGATTGGGTTTGATCCTGACAACCGAATAAAGCACCGGTTGCCACTAAGGGAATCAGTATTACTTTTTTCATGGTTTCATTTCGCAGCACTGGAATTTGCCACAAAATAGCATATTTTAAATGACTGACTAAACTCCCAAATCAAGGATATTCAGTTAGCGCCAGCCTTTTCTTCCCGTCAATACCGCATCAGCACAGCGCAAAGTTTCCTGCGTCAGCCCCCAAAGACGGTAATCTCCAGTTAATGAACCTGTTGGGAAGTTATGGGTATAGGCAAAACTTAAACCGCGTTCCGGATCACACCAGGCACCAGAACCGTTAAAGCCCATATGACCAAAACCTGTAGAGGCTTTACCCAAGGTCAATATACGGTGATAACCCAGACGCCAGTGCATTGGCACAGGCATCACCCGATCACGACGGGTATATTGCACCTGGCTTAGTCGCTGAAATACTGGAGGTGAAATCAACTGCTGGCCTTGCCAAGCACCGTGATTGGCCAACATCGCATAGATTTTTGCCAGACTGTCTGCAGTAAAGACGCCATTAGCTGAAGGAATAATCGCCTGTAATCCCTCATCACTAAAGAAGCTAAAATTCTTCATGCCTTTAGGAATCATGCCATCCTGAAAATCTTGTGGACTCTGACCACTCCAGACCAGAGCACGCTCCATTAAACCGGGTTTGCGTGTAACTACTCTTTTGCCTTTAGAAGATTGAGATGCAGATTTTGCTTTAAAGATCGGTCGCGCAACTCGAGGCAGTTCATCCAGCGGCACACTAAAATAGGCACCATTTAATTGTAGAGGCTGAACCAGATATTCCTGCATTAATTGGCCTAATGATTTACCGGTTGCCTTTTCCAGTACTCCCCCCACCTGCCAGCCAAAAGTCAAAGGTTGATAAGCGGCATCAGTCGTGGTCTGAAAACGTGGTTCAGCTGCCGCGATCCGCTCCAGCATGTGTGACCAGTCAGCCATTTCAGTGGCATCATCAATGATATTACGGATATCAAACAAACCACTTTGATGGCTCAGCATATGTGCCAAAGTAATCGACCGTTTACCTTTCTGAGCAAATTCAGGCCAGTATTCTGCAACTGATCTGTCATAGTCCAGATAACCTTTACTAACCAGAATATGCGCTAGAGTCGCTAGTACACCTTTGCCAGTGGAATAGCATAGTGACATGGTATCGGGCTGCCATTTTTCAGTGACAGACTTCTTCCCGGTATAGATATCGACAACTTTTTGTCCCTGAAAATATACAACAAGTGCCGCACCACCCTGATCAGTACGTGCATCCTGTAAGCGGCTAAACTGACGAGCAAGGTCGCGAAAACGCGCATCCACATTGCCCTGATAATTATGCTGATCAGCAAACAGATAATCTTTGATTGGCTGCATCATTCTATCCATAGAATTTTGATCCCTTAAAATAAAAAAGCCTAAATCGAGTTTAGGCTTTTGATTTAGATTTAAATCGCTTTTACATGGCCGGTCACATGCGGCTTCTGGTTTTTGCTATTCCGGATCAGGAAATCTGTATCATTCTCTGCTTGAGCCGTTAGAAACTCAACTTTAGAAGGCAAGTACATCGGTAGCTTGAACCAGACATCGGCTTCATACGCATCCGGCAATGACAGATTAGCCAGCGCTTTGGCTTTGCTCCACATACCATGTGCAATCGCCTGCTTAAAACCAAAAGCCTTCGCTGTAACAGCATGAATATGAATCAGATTAAAATCACCTGAAGTCATGGCATAACGGCGGCCGGTATTTTCTGAAATTTTCCATTCAGTATTCAGCTTATAGTCTGGTGCTTTACTTTCTGCTGATTTTGCAGCAGCTTTAGCATCAGTCTTTTGACGTGAAAGATAAGTCGTTAATGCCTCAACGACGACTTCATTGCCCACTTTGACTGTGGTAATAAAATCAAACTGAACGCCTTTGTCATGTGGCTGTAATTCACCAAATTTGCATGACAAGGTTAAAGTCTCATTTACACCGACTTTACGGTATTGCTTGACCTGATTACGGATATGTACCAGTCCTAAAATCGGGAATGGAAATGCTTCCGAGGTCATCATGTGCATTTGCAGACTTTGAGACAGCACGGTCAAATAAATAGCTGGAATATAACCATTATTTTTAAAGCCACATACTTCATTATAGGCTTTTAAATGTTTCTGATCGACCTTGAATGAATCCACCACATATTCAACTTGCGGCAGAACTTTTTCAGCTTTCGGCTTTTTAAAAATCAAGCCTTGAATCACTTTTGGATAGGCTAAATAAGGTTTTGGAAGTTGACTAAAATGGCGCGTATTCATACTGAACCTTTGGAAATATTATCTTAAAGTGACCTCTCCTGAGCATACTTCAATCATTGTATGAATGTGAAGCACTGGAGAGGTTTTGAGAATTCTTGGAATTTTCTCTTTAGAATTTTAATCTCCCTGAATTCCCCTTTAAAAGGGGGCTTCTCCTCTCTTTAAGAGAGGTCGGGAGAGATTCCATTAAGCCCCTAATAGGCTTTGACCACAGACACGAACCACGTTGCCATTTAAACCTGTTGAAGCCGTAGAAGCAAACATGGCAATTGTTTCTGCAACATCTACAGGTAGACCACCTTGGCTCATTGAGTTCATACGGCGGCCTGCTTCACGGATTGCAAATGGAATCGCAGCCGTCATTTGTGTTTCGATAAAGCCCGGTGCAACAGCATTAATGGTTATACCATTTTTTAAGGTTGGTGCTGTAAATTTCACCACACCAATCACACCCGCTTTAGACGCTGCATAGTTGGTTTGACCCAGGTTACCTGCAATACCTGAAATTGAGGATACACAGATAATGCGACCATTAGCATTTAGACCATCGTTGGAGATTAAATAGTCATTTACACGTTCAATGGCAGACAGGTTGATGTTAATCACCAGATCCCATAGCTCAGGCTTCATATTGGCCAAAGTCTTGTCACGGGTGATACCGGCATTGTGCACAATAATGTCCAGACCGCCTTGCTCAGCTGCTGCCGCTTTGATTTTCTCACCTGCATCTGCAGCAGTAATATCGATGGCTAAAGTTGAACCGCCAATTTCACCGGCTACACGGTCAAGGTCCGCTTGCTGCTGCGGAACATCCAGACAGATAACATGTGCGCCATCACGTGCCAATACATGAGCAATCGCTTCACCAATACCACGGCTCGCACCGGTCACTACAGCAGTTTTACCCGCTAATGGTTTAGTCCAGTCCACATCCACTTTTTCAGCAGGTGAAACACGGATCACCTGACCAGAAACATAGGCAGAACGTGGAGAAACTGCAAAACGTAAAGCAGACTCAAGGTTTGCTTCAGCACCGGCATCTACATAGATCAGGTTCGCTGCAATACCCTTTTTAAACTCTTTACCCACAGATTTTACAAAACCTTCCAGTGCGCGTTGAGCAATTGACTGACTGACTGATTTAGCAGTTTCAGGCGTAGTCCCCACAATCACGACACGGCCAGAACTTTGGATTTGACGCGCAATCGGGTTGAAGAAATCATAAAGTGATTTTAACTGTTCTGAATTTTCGATTCCTGAAGCATCAAAAATGACAACTTTGAATTCTGATTCTTTATCGCCCGGATTAAACGCGCCCAGATTCAGTCCAGCCGATGCAGCAGCCTGTTGCAGTTCAGCATTGTTACCTGCATAACTATTGGCATGAATATTTGCCAGAACCTGAGCAATAGCACCAGTCAAGGTACTTGCCGGTGCTGCTCCAAACAATACCGCACCTTTGACAACTGGTGTAGCAGACTCAAAACGGTCTAAAGAAGTTGGGGATGGCAGACCCAAATTTTTAATGACAAATTTACCAATAGGAGATTTTGCAAAAGTTTGGTACTGATCAGTCATGTTTATTATCTCTCATACAAATTAATTTTTGGTTGATCTAAAGTTATCCTTAAACTTCAGTATGATGCCAGACACTTATATTTCAATAGATCTACCAGATTCCGCCCAATCATACTTGAGATAATAGGCAGATGACTTGACCTAAGCGCAGTCTGTAATGTCATTGTAGTCAATACAGCCTATCTTCTTCTATGCTAATGTAACCGCCAAGAAGACGATCTATTTGCCTGGTAAAGCCTTATGAGCAAAACAACTCAAGATAATCCAGCAGTCGAGAACTCTGCGACAGAAACTGTGTCAAAACCATCAACGCGTAGCAAGCGTAGCACTAAAAATCCTGATACAGCCAATGCTGCAGAAAAAAGTCCGGCTAAAACCCCACGTACACGCAGTACATCTGCACGTACTAAAAAAACGACTTCAAGCCAACAAGATTCAACATCTATAACACAGACTTCTGTTCAACAGGAACCAAACATGAGCCAAAATACAGTTCGCCGCGTTGCTATTATCGGTGGTAACCGCATTCCATTTGCACGTTCTAACGGTGCTTACTTTACGGCATCCAATACTGATATGTTCACAGCAGCCCTGAATGGTCTGGTTGAACGTTTTAACCTTCAAGGTCAACGCTTAGGTGAAGTGGTTGCAGGTGCTGTACTGAAACACAGCCGCGACTTCAACATGACGCGTGAATGTGTACTGAATACTGCTCTTGCACCGGAAACACCTGCTTATGACATCCAGCAAGCATGTGGTACTGGCCTTCAAGCGGCATTCCTGGTCGCGAACAAGATTGCTCTAGGTCAAATCGAAGTGGGGATCGCAGGTGGTGTAGATACGACTTCTGATGCACCCATCGCTTTCGGTGATGGCTTGCGTAAAGCATTACTTGAGCTGAACATTGCGAAAACTGCGAAAGACCGTTTAAAAGCCCTGACTAAAATCAATGTGAAAGACCTGATGGACGCACCAAAAAATGGTGAGCCACGTACTGGCCTGTCTATGGGTGACCATCAGGCAATTACTACACTGGAATGGGGTATTTCCCGTGAAGCGCAAGATGAGTTAGCTGCTTCTTCACACCAGAAAATGGCAGCAGCCTATGAAGAAGGTTTCTTTGATGACCTGGTGACTCCATTCTTGGGTCTTGAACGTGACAACAACTTACGTCCAGATTCTTCAGTTGAAAAACTGGCGAAACTAAAGCCTGCTTTTGGTAAAGGCGATGCACGTACCATGACAGCGGGTAACTCTACTCCACTGACTGATGGTGCGTCTTGTGTGCTATTGGCTTCTGAAGAATGGGCTAAAGCAAATGGTCATGAAGTACTGGCTTACCTGACTTTCCAGGAAACTGCTGCAGTTGATTTCGTAGAGAAGAAAGAAGGCTTGTTGATGGCACCTGCTTATGCAGTTCCTCGTATGCTGGAACGTGCTGGTCTAAAACTTCAAGATTTTGACTACTATGAAATTCACGAAGCATTTGCATCGCAAGTACTTTCAACGCTGAAAGCTTGGGAAGATCCAAAATTCTGTAAAGAACGTTTAGGTCTGGATGCTCCTCTAGGTTCAATTGATCGTGCCAAGCTGAACGTAAAAGGTTCTTCTCTTGCTGCAGGTCACCCGTTTGCAGCAACTGGCGGTCGTATTATCGCAACTGCAGCAAAACTGATTAACCAGAAAGGTTCAGGTCGTGTACTGGTTTCGATCTGTGCAGCTGGTGGTCAAGGCGTAACAGCAATTATTGAAAAATAATCCAAGCCTCATATAAAAAAACCGCTCTCTATGAGCGGTTTTTTATTGCAATATTATTAGCGAAGCATTTGAGATTACTCTAGTAAAGACTTAAGTTAAGCTTTTCGGTAGTCTGGTTCCAGCCCCATTTTGGCCTCAAGGTGGTCATAGCACCACTGGAAAATAAAGGTATACACCAGAATACATAATGTCATCGCCAAATCCAGAAGAAAAGCCTGCGCCAGACTGATCTGTAATGCATAAGCTACCATCGGAATCGTGGCCAGCATCAAACCACCCTCAAATCCAATCGCATGAGCAATCCGCACTTTGATTGTTCTTTTAAGACAATGTTTGGCTTCAAACTTTTCAAAATAATGATTAAACAGCATATTCCAGAACATTGAAGTCACAGCCATCGCAATTCCGAGAGCGCCTGTGACCTCAAGCGGCATATGCATGAGCGTACTCAGTAATATGGCAATCACCACCAATAAAATGCCTTCATATAAGGTGGCATGAATCAGTCTTCTTTTCGAAATTAACATTTCAGTTCATCAAGTCAGGAGATAAAAGAATTTTATTTCTTTAAATTTGATTATTCGAGTTAGAATCTATCAATAAAAATGAAAGATAGAATGCATGAATATTAATCAAGAACAGCTGCTGATGTTTAAACTGGTCATGGAAACTGGCTCCTTCTCTGCTGCTGCACGTAAACTTGGTAAGGTTCCTTCTGCAGTGAGCATGTCCATTGCCAATCTGGAAATTGATCTTAATCTGGTGCTATTTGAACGCATTGGCCGTGAGCCAAAACCAACTGCACAGGCGAAAGTACTGTATGAAAAAACTGAGCAGCTTTTGGTTGAAATCAACCAATGGAAGCAACATGCCCTAGCACTTAGTTCAGGTCTTGAATCTGAACTGAATATTGTGGTGGTGTCTGAGCTCCTCCATACCCGCTGGACTGATTATATCGTTTTGCTGGAACGGGAATTTCCAGCGCTGCAAGTTAATGTCTTTAGCGCACCTCAGGAAGATGCTCATCACATGCTATTTGAAGGTTCAGCGCAGTTAGCGCTGATGTTTGAGCGGGAGCAATTAGAAACCCGTGAACAGTTTATAGAATTAAAGCGTGAGGTACTGGTTGCTGTGGCGGCCAAACAGCATCCATTAAGTCAATTTCACCAGGTCAGCTATGAACAGATTTTACAAAACCGACAGATTGTTGTTGCCAGTCGTGATCGTAGCATTAAGCCAGAACTGCTCTTTTCCCGGAATTACTGGCGCACTGACAATCATCATTCAGCCTGTAACATGATCCAGCAAGGTTTGGGCTGGGGTGTACTCCCTCTGGAAATGATCAATGAACAGCTACATTTGCAGGAGCAGCTACAGATCTTGCAGCTGCTCGATTTCACCCCAAAATTTGAATATTTTGTCGATCTGGTCTGGAGCCGGGAAACTCGACTGGGTACAGCTGCTCATTTTTTGATTAATCACTTGCGTCAGCAGCGAAAAACCGACCATTAATCACAGAAATTCAACGACAGTCTACTTGGTAAGAGGATGATTTATGATATATAAGAATGCATAAGCAATAACCATAGAACTAGATCGTAATGACATTAACTGCATTAAACCAATTAAAAAACTTGACGACTATTGTGGCAGATAGCAGTGATTTAAGCGCAATTGAGAAATTTCGCCCTCTGGATGCAACCACAAATCCATCTCTGATTACTGCAGCAGCGAAACAACCTGAAAATCAGGCCTTGATTGAAGCTGCTTTTCAACAAGCCCAGCAAGAAAGCTATGTGAATAATGCCCTGATTGAACGCACGATTGATATTTTGACCGTCAAATTCGGTGTTGAAATTTTAAAACTGATTGAAGGTCGTGTTTCGACTGAAGTGGATGCTTCCCTGTCTTTTGATACTGAAGCGACCATCGCCAAGGCTAAAGAATTACTCGCGCTGTATGAGCAATATGGAATTAATTCTGACCGCATCCTGATTAAGATCGCATCAACCTGGGAAGGTATTCAGGCAGCGAAAGCACTGGAAGAAGAAGGTATCCATACCAACCTGACCTTATTATTTGGTCAGCATCAGGCTCATGCCTGCGCTGATGCCAAAGTGACTTTAATCTCACCTTTTGTCGGCCGCATTCTAGACTGGTACAAAAAAGCGGAAGGTGTTGAGTCGTATCCGATCGAAAAAGATCCGGGCGTACTCTCAGTGAAGCGCATTTATGAATTCTATAAAGCGCATGGGATTAAAACTGAAATCATGGGGGCAAGCTTCCGTAGTATTGAACAGGTCCTGGGCCTCAGCGGTTGTGATCTACTGACTGTCGCACCAAACTTGCTGGAACAACTGGAAAATGATCAGCGTGAAGTTCAGGCTCAGCTTTCAGCCAAAGATATTCAATCTCAAGGTGAACTGAATCCAATCAGTCATGCCGATTTTGATGCGCAACTGAAACAGGACCAGATGGCCAGTGAATTACTGCAAGGTGGTATCGATGGCTTTATCAAAGCCCGTGAACAACTGGCGGCTTTATTAAAGGAAAGTTTTTTGAGCACCACCTAAATTCACAGCGAATTTATAGAATTTCTCTAAGCCGATGTTGCTATAATGCCGCATCGGCTTTTTTCATTTTTGCGAGTTCTTCGTGTTTGGTATCACAGATCTAACGACCTTTATTATTGGGACAACGTTAATTGTGTTACTGCCGGGGCCGAATTCCCTCTATGTCATGTCAATTGCCTCTCGTTTTGGCATCAAGACCGGTTATATGGGTGCCTTAGGGGTTTATACCGGTGACCTGATTCTGATCCTATGTACGGCGCTAGGCGCAGCCTCTCTACTTCATGCGTTTCCCGTGCTGTTTATTGCCCTGAAAATTATTGGTGCTGTTTATCTCAGTTATCTTGGGATCAAACTGATCATTGCCGCCTATCAGACTTTCTTTCCGAAACAGTCGTCACAACGTGTTCAGATTAAAAAGGCTACTTCTGAAACTGTCGAGTCGATTCGGCCTTTCCGTACAGCATTAACAATCAGTGTTTTAAATCCTAAAGCGATTCTGTTCTACCTGTCTTTTTTTGTGCAGTTTGTTGATCCTGTTTACCCTTATCCGGCACTGACTTTTGCACTCTTGGCTTTAATCCTGCAACTGATCAGCATGACCTACCTTTCAATCCTGATCTTTTCCGGGGTCAAACTCGCGAGCTATTTCAACCAGAATTATAAATTGACGGCTGGCGGGGTTGCTTCAGTAGGAATTCTCTTCTGCGGGTTCGGAATTAAACTGGCGACTTCAACCTTCTAAAAATTAGCAGCTTTCTGGCAAGAGCAGCGCTTTCAAAAATTGTTAAAAACATTGTGTTGATATATGAAAAGCGTATGATTTAAACGCATTTAAAAATAGTGTCATGGATGATGCCTAAACTTTTACAAGATCTCTCCTTTCCTGCCATCATGGCGGGTTTTATTACCTGCATGATTGGGATCAGCGTATCCGCCGTACTGGTCATTGAAGCAGCCCAAAGCCTGGGTGCAAATGCAGCGCAAATCAGTTCCTGGTTATGGGCACTCGGTATAGGTATTGGGGTTTCCGGCTTGCTGCTTTCCTGGAAATATCGCTATCCGATTTCCACCGCATGGTCGACAGCCGGTCTGGCATTAATTATTGCCTCCGCAGGCCATTACAGTCTAGCCGAAGCGATTGGCGCTTTTCTGATTTGCGGCATCCTGATTGCCTGTCTGGGATTTTTCGGAATATTTGACCGGATTTTTCAGTTTATTCCGCAAAGCTTGACCAGTGCCATGCTGGCTGGTGTCTTGCTGAAATTTGGTATTTCGGTATTTGGCAGCCTGCAACAATCCTGGAGCTTTGTGCTTACCGTACTGGCCATTTATCTCATTTCCAAAAAACTGAGTACCCGTTATAGCATTGTCATTACTGTGCTGCTTGCAATTGCACTCTGTCCGTTCTTTATCGATTTTACGCTTCCACATTTGGACTGGAGCATCGCTCAGCCTGTATGGACCACACCAGAATTTAGCCTGCAAGCTATTTTAGGACTGGCTCTTCCGCTGATGGTGATTAATCTGGCTTCACAATATTTACCTGGCCTGGCCGTGATTAAAAGCTATGGCTATCCACCCAAGGTGAATCCAATTTTAGGCTGGACGGGCCTCACTCAGGCACTACTCGCTCCCTTTGGCTGTTTCAGTGTTAATCTTGCCGCGATTAGCGCAGCAGTCAGTCTGGATGCACAGGCACATCCTGATCCGGCTAAACGTTATATCGCGGGTATGAGCTGTGGACTATTTTATATCCTGATGGGTTTCTTCGCTGCAACCCTGACCAGCTTATTGATGGCTTTTCCGGGTATTCTGATTACGGTTCTGGCTGGCATTGCCCTATTTGGTACCATTGGCCACAACATTGCACTGGCTTTTCAGGACACTCATGACCGGGAAGCCGCACTGATGACCTTTCTGTTCAGTGCATCCAATATCCAGTTTTTCGGCATTGGTTCTGCTTTCTGGGGCCTACTGCTTGGTTTGATGGTTTATTTACTATTTAAGCTTAAACCTCAGTTGGCTTAAATTTATAAAAGTAGAGATGACTTATGTCTATCTTTTTTTAATGCCCTGCTGCTTGAGAAAACAGATTTATGACCACTACACCGGAAATAATCAGTGCAATACCAATAAAAGCAGGAAGATCCAACGCCTGCTTAAATACAATATAACCGACAATGGCCGTGAGAATGATCCCGACACCGGCCCAGATCGCATAAGCAATGCCTAAAGGAATCACCTTAATCACCTGAGACAGCAAATAAAAGGCGATACAGAATAAAACAACCACCGCTAAAGAAGGCCACAAACGGGTAAAGCCTTCAGATTTCACCAGAAATGTAGAGCCAGTGACTTCGGCAATAATGGCCAAACCCAACAAAAAATATGCCCAAGTTGCAGGATTCATTTTTTCACTCTCCAAATTTATCTTTCCTAGACCAAAACTTAGTTATGGTCTTAAGAAATAAATTTTTTATAAGTTTATGTTGAGGGGCGAAAGCTGATGCAAAAAATCCAGCGTCTTGATAAAAGTCTGCTGACTTTCTTTCTTGCCCATAAAGAACTGATATTCATGAATCAGCCAAGCTTTAGATTCGGGATAAAAAACTTCTGTTACTGGAACCTGCTGCGCTTTTAAAGCTTTGATAAAAGGCAAGGATTGGGTGTCGGTCAGAAAATCCTTGTTGCCCCCGCTAATGAATACTGGCGGATAAGATGGCGTAATATACTGGATTGGAGAAATACGTTTTAGAAACTCGGTATCATTTTTACGGTCACCTGTATAAGCCTGAATCAGGCTATATACTCCCCACTCTACGATCTTCATTTCATCAGGTGCGGTACTGGCGAATGACTCCAAGTCATAAATACCACAGTGCAGAATCAGACCTTTAAGCTGGGAAGGTTGCAGATAAGGTTGAAAATCCGATTGTTTGGCAAAGGCGGGATTTGTTAAAAGTGCAGCATAGTGGCTGGCCATATTCGCCCCGGCAGAATCTCCGGCCAGATATAAATTTTCGGCATCAATCTGGTATTCGGCTGCATGTTGAGTAATAAACTCCAAGGCCTGATCAATCTGATGTAACTGGCTTGGATAAATGGCTTGAGGTGCAAACTGATATTGGACCGATACCACATTATAACCTTGCGCAGCCAGAAGTTTAAAATAACCCCGGGCATGTTCTTTGGAACCAGAAATCCAGCCACCACCATGAATCCACACAATGGTTGGTTGCGGGCCGATATTTTCGATATTTTGTGGTTGATACAGATCCAGAGAGAGCTTTTTCTGCGGTTCATAGACCATATTCTGATGCACGATGACCGAACCTGGTGCATAGCGATCCATCACCTTTTGCTGCATCCCTGTGGTCAAATTAAAAGCACCGGCAATGACCCGACTATTTTGTACAGTATTTTGACAGCCTGCCAGAATAATTGAACAGAGCAGCAATAAATGAATGACAAAGAACCTCAAAACCTTCCCCCTAGATCAGCCAAAAAATAAGCCTAGGCAGTTTAAACCATCCCCAGAAAAACAGCGTCATTTATCCTGTTATTTTTGATCAATAAAACCTGAATTCCTAGTTTTTTACTCTGTTTTTTCTTTCATCAAATCTCTGCTTTTATGTGAAAAATATCTGTAATTTAAATATTTTTTGCCATTTTTCAGCTTTTTGCAATTGCACCCATGGGTGCACTGTGCTATCAATAAATCAGAGCGTAAAAAACACACAACATGCGGAGAAAAATCATGGCTTACCAACATATTTTAGTCCCAGTAGACGGTTCAGATATTTCCTTTTCTGCAGTTCGACATGCAGCCAAAATTGCCAAGGCATTTGGCAGTAAACTTTCCCTGATTAGCCTGATTGCAGAAGACCCTTTTACTGAAGCTGACTTCTACTACAGTTCAACGATTATGAAAGAGTATTTTGCTCAGGCTCATGCCAATGCAAAAAATGCCCTAAAAGAAGCCACTGCAATTGCAGGCAGTGAAGGTATAGAAGCAGATTCCCGCATTGTGACTGGCCTGGTGAATGCCGAACATATTGCTGAGACTGCAGAGGAAACCCAGGCTGATCTAATCGTCATGGGTTCACACGGCCGTAAAGGCTTCCAGAAAATGATTCTGGGCAGCTTTGCACAGGATGTTCTTGGCGCCAGTCAAATTCCGGTGTTAATCGTTAAAAAATAATCTGATTTGCGCATCTTCAAGGTGCGCAATTTTTTCAGGCAGTGTTTCTGTCTGAACCCTTCTACAGTAAACCTCCATTTTCTAAATGATCATTTCACTGCATATTCTAAAAATGAGGAAGCACCATGCAAAACTATGAACATATTCTTGTCGCACTCGATGAATCCTCGATGTCCTATGCTGCAGCTGAACATGCCCGTGAGCTGGCCAAAGCTTTTAATAGTAAGGTGACATTGGTCAGTATTATTGCTGTAGACCCATTTAAAGGCGTGGACTTTTATAAGGTTGCTCCCGCAGTCACTGACTATTTCATGCAGGCAGAACAACATGCACTGGATCTTTTAAATGAGATTAAGGCAAATTTTGTGCATGATGGTACACAAGTCACGACCAAGATCATTCATGGTATGGCACCTTCTGAAGGAATTCTTCAGGCAGCGCAGGAAGTTCCGACCGATCTGATTATCATGGGATCACATGGCCGTAAAGGTCTGCAAAAACTGATGCTGGGCAGCGTGGCACAGAATGTCCTTTCCCAGTCCGAGATTCCGGTATTGATTGTGAGACCTTAACGTAACCCAGACAACAAAAAAGCCTGCGATGCAGGCTTTTTTTAGCGAACTTTTTGATTCAGTTCGTTCAGGAAGAGTTCAGCATCCAGCTGGCTATTAAATACTTTTTTGTATTCTCCAGCTTGCTGAATAGAATGCGGTGTATATTGAAGGGAGATTTCAAACAGACCAGTCGCAGCATTTCTGCTGACATGAACCGCAATAATATGCCGAGTATTTAAATAAAAACTATCTTCGATTTTCACTAACATCTTGAATAAGACCTCTAGTATATCAATTTGAAGATTTCTTCATGTTTAATAGAAAAGTATAGTTTTACTTTCCTGTCTAGCCTCTTACTGTAAACCTTTTATGTGACTGATTTCACATTATAGTATTTTAAATGCGCTTAAATTCACCATTTAAAATAAGTCAATAATAAAAAGCCGGATCAGTTGATCCGGCTTTTTACATAACGATCTTATACGCTTAACATGCTGTTCAATGTCTCTGAGACATTTTTCGATTTCACCTGTGGTTTTAAAGCTTCAAGTTGTGCTTTGACTTCACTGCGTTGTGGTTCAATCAGGGTATACCAGCGTGAAAGCACCTGAAGCAGACGTGAACCGACAATCGGGTTTTTCTGATCCAGATATTTCGCCAGCTCGATATAATGCTGTACACCAAAGCTCCAGGTATTGACCGGATTGGCATTCAGACCGCCACTCACCGCACGGATACGGTTTGGCACTTTCAAGTCATAATCCGCATGCTCAGTGAGTGCTTTAATTGTTTCTGCAGTCGCTTTTGGATGAGCTGCTTGCAGCATGAACCATTGATCCAGTGCCAGTGCTTCATCTTTAAAGCGGTTATAGAAATCATCCAGGAATGCTTTGGCTTGAGGCGCATCATTCCATACCAGAACACGCAAGGCACCCAAACGTTCAGACATATTGCCTGTGTTTTGGTATTGCTGCCCTGCCAGTTCAAATGCACTTTCATCACCTTGACGTGCAATCAGCATTAGCATGATATTTTTCAGTGCACGCACACCCATCGCCTGAGAAAAATCTGACTGCAGTTCAGGATCCAGACTCAGATAGATTTCTTTAGCTGTTGCTCCAAAAGCACGTGCCAATTTATGCAGCAAGGCATCACGTTTTTCTTGGATCATGGCCGGATTGTAGTCTGTATCAATCCGGCTACCCAAGTAACCTTCTGCCGGTACATCAAATAAGCGTGAAGCCAATAGCGGATCTTTTTGAATCAGATCAGGTAAGGTATTCAGCATTGCCTCGATATAGATTTCAGAAGGTTGATCATCCAGCAGAATGCGTTCTAATAAAGTCTGGGTCGCTTGCCACTGGTTAAAACCATTGGTTTCATATTGCAACAGGAACGCCAGTTCTTGTTCAGAGTAATCAAAATGAAGATCAACGGGTGCAGAGAAGTTACGCAGTAAAGAAACAATCGGCTTGCTGGTTATACCGCTAAACTCGATGGTCGCTTCATCTTGATCAAACAGATATACCCCATCTTTGACGCCATTTTCAAATAAGGCATCAGAGTTCAGGCTCAGCTGCTCACCGGTATTCGCATCAAACAAGGCCAAAGCCACTGGAATCGGAACAGCTTTCAGATTCGGATATTTCGGATGAGCTTTCAGGCTTTGCTTAAAGCTAAGACGATAAGTTTGTGCATCTGCATCATACTCACCTTTTGCGACCAGTTTCGGTGTACCTGGCTGGTTATACCAAGTCAGGAAGTTCGATAAATCTACCCCTGAACCGGCAGTCAAGGCAGCCACCCAGTCTTCAACCGTTACGGCCTGACCATCATGACGGCGGAAATACTCATCTGTACCTTGACGGAATTTTTCTTTACCGAGCAAAGTCGCCATCATACGGTTAATTTCTGCACCTTTTTCATACACGGTCGCCGTATAGAAGTTATTAATTTCTACAAAATGATCCGGACGCGGTGGATGCGATAAAGGGCCAGAATCTTCCGGGAACTGATGCGCTTTCAGGACTGCAACATCATCAATACGCTGTACGGCAGCAGACTGTAGATCTTCCGAGAAAGACTGATCACGGAATACGGTCAAACCTTCTTTCAGACACAGCTGGAACCAGTCACGGCAGGTAATCCGGTTACCTGTCCAGTTATGGAAATATTCATGGGCAATCACGGACTGCACACGCATGATGGCAGCATCAGTTGTATATTCTTCATCAGCCAATACGCATGAGGTATTGAAGATATTCAGACCTTTGTTTTCCATCGCACCCATGTTAAATGCGCTGGTTGCTACGATCATGTAATTATCAAGGTCATATGGCAGGCCATAATGTTCTTCATCCCAACGCATGGAATGCTTTAAGGCTTCCATCGCGATTTTGCATTTTGGAATGTCTTTTTCTTCGGCATAGATTTCCAGTGCGACATCACGACCCTCTGATGTGGTATAGCGATCTTTCATCACTGCCAGATCACCAATCACGCAGGCAAATAAATAGCTTGGTTTTTTGGTTGGATCTTGCCAAAGTGCATAGTGACGGTTTTCATCCACTTCGCCGGTTTCGATCAGGTTACCGTTAGCCAGTAGAACCGGATACTTTTTGTCAGCTTCGACACGAGTGGTAAATACAGACAATACATCTGGGCGGTCTGGATAGAACGTAATTTTACGGAAACCTTCCGGTTCGTTCTGAGTTACGAATAAATCTGAACTGGCCTGATACAGACCTTCCAGCATGGTATTGCTTTCTGGATGAATCTTGACCACTGTTTCAATAGTCGCCTGATCTGGAGCATTGCTAATCACCAGTTGCTCAGCATCCAAAATATAATCTGATGCATTTAGTGGCTGACCATTTAACTGGATCGATTGCAGTTCCAGGTCACGACCAAGCAATACCAGATCACCTGCTGTTTGGCGCTGCATCTCCAGTTTGCTGCTGACCAGCGTATGATCGTCATAGACTTGAATATTCAGGTCGATTGAATCTACAACAAAAGAAGGTTTTTGATAGTCTTTTAAATAAATGGTTTGATCTGCTTCGATCACCGGATTCGCCGCGATATTCATATAATGTCCTGATCCTTTATTGCACAGCTTCTAAGGCAAAAGATTGTCAATGCATTGATCATACGCCTTGATCTTGAACCTGTCTGTGCGTTTCATTTGTATTGTATATGGGAATAATTACTGATCTTTTCAATTGAGCTACATCAAAATATACGATAATCGCCTTATATTTGCCCGATATCTAAAATCCCCATCTCTAAAACAACTTAAAGATAAAATAAAAAAAGCTTTCATCTGCACTGTATGATTCCTCTATGCATGATTCCTGCACATGCAAAGTATTATTCCAATATGAAAAATTACTGCCTGGGTTCAGGACAACCTTATATCTAATTTAGATGCTGGGCGCTGCAAAACCTGACTTCTAAAAGATTAAGTTCTGGTTAATCTGCGTTCCAAATTTCATTTTAAATGCACAAATGACATGCACCAGTTTGAATGCATTTTGCATCACCCAACAGCAATGGCAGGATTCAAAGAAAGATATATGCCAAGTTTTCGGCTAATATCATATTTTTTTACATTTTCTTATGTGCTTGATTTAAAAATATATAATTTATGATTAATAGCAATTCCGAAATATTGATTAAAAAATGAGCATGGTTTTTGCTACAGTCTAAGTGTGTTTTCTCCAAGCGCAAAAATCCAAGAATAACGACAACAAAGAAATTGAGGTGAGCTATGTATTTAAAACAGCATGTGGTACGGATTGAAAATCTTAAAACACTTCAGGTTCTGGATCAGGCCAATATTGATCATAAAGTTATTGCCCTGTTCATGAGTTCTGAAGGCGTTCAGCTACAAGCGCATGAGGTTAGTGCGATTCTGAATACTTATGATGCACTTGGTGCCAAAAAGGTTCCATCCAAAAAAGTGCAGGCGTTGATTCAAGCGAAACATCAAGGAGAGGAAGACGAAACATTACCCTGCCCCGTTTAAAAACGATGATCCAGTTTTCTTGAATACAGGGCTACTTCGGTAGCTCTGTTCGTTTAAAGGCTATCCTGTCCTGAAATCTGCAGCATTAAAAATATTCTCAAATGACGCGTGACTTTGATGAGCTGTGTATAATCGCAGTTTCTCTTTATTCTGGAGTTGTGCGCAATCATGGTATTCAACGTTCTGCAAAAACAGCTTGATGAAAGTACGCAGTGCCCACTATGTAAGGCTTCCATGTACTGGATCGAGGCAGAACAGTATGATCAGGACATTACTTATCATGAATGCAGCCACTGCCAGCATCAGCTCTATACCGACCAGAAACATAACTGTTATTGCGATCAGTGTCTGGCTCAGCGTAAACGTATGCTGAAAGAAGTCCGTTTACAGGAAAACCGGAAATTTCATAAAAAACAGGATCGGCATGAATATGAGCTCAATCAGCTCAGCTTTATTAATAAACTGTTTCTGCTCTCGATTCTGGATGAACAGGTTCAGGAACATAGCCAGCATCAGGAATATATTGACTGGCATGCCATTAAATATTATTCCATCAGCCCGAATTACCTGTATCAGCATGGTCTGGTCAAAAATCTGCTGAAAGACCAGATTCTAGTTCCTAGAGATATTCAACAAGAGAATCAGCAGTACTATATTAATGTACGTCTGGATGGCTATTCTGAGCCAAGCCTGTTTAGTATTACCCAGCAATTGCGTTACTGGTTCTATGAAAATCTGAGCAAAGGCGTACCTTTTAAAAGTGCGGATGAAGTCAAAGATGCACTGTATTGCTTGTTGTATCAGGAAGTCATTCAATTCGCTCAGTTCTATTGCCGTAGCTGGGGTATCCAGATTGCGGGCAATCAAAGTTTTCAGGCTTTCTGCTATCGCCTGCTCGATGTTTTGGCTGTGGGACAGATTTATTATCTCGTGCAATCGGCCCTCGAATATCTGTATCAGCAGAAAGCTTTAAAACCACGAAATGAAAATTTCATTAATACCAATTTACTGAAAAAGACCCTACAGCAATATCGGGAACGTTCAGTGAATGAAAAATGGGAAACCTCAATTCTACCTCGCCCACCGCAATTGCCTTTGAGCAAAATGAGCAGCATCCTGTTTTTCCGCTTCCTGGGTTATGATGAAAATATTTTCTTCCAACCGGTCTGGCGTTCATGGCAAAAGATTGAACCACGCCTGAAATTTTATTCACAAAAACGCTGTATGCATTGCGGCTCACAAGAGCTTACTGTTGAATATGATGCCAGCGATTATGTCAGCCTGTTATGCCGTAACTGCAAACATCAAGACCATTATTTTACCCGCTAAGCATTTAGCAGCCCTATTCATATTTGAAAGATCAGGATGATGAATACTTCCGTGCAACAATTACAAAATACTCTTTTCGATCAGATCTGTGAAGCCTGGTCATTGCTTCAAGAGCAGCAACCCTTGGTGCATGTGATGACCAATGCGGTGGCCAGCAATTATGTGGCCAATATCTTGCTGGCTGCGAATGCTTCGCCCGCTATGATTGATAATCCTTTTGAAGCAGAGAGCTTTGTCAAAATTGCTGGAGCACTCAGTTTAAATTTGGGAACGCCGACTACCGAACAGGTCGAGGCGATGCAGATCGCTGCTAAAACAGCACACAGTATCCAAAAGTCATGGGTACTAGATCCTGTTGGTTATGGAAATGTACTGCATTGGCGTTCAGGTGTTGTGGATCAGCTCATGACCTATCAACCCACAATTTTACGGGGGAATGCTTCAGAAATTGGTGCTTTGGCAGGGAAAAATATTGAGTCCAAAGGCGTCAATAGCACTGTCGATAGCTCAGAAGTCTATCTACAGGCGCAGGCCTTACTGGAACAATGTGAATGTATCGCTATTTCAGGTGAGTCTGATTACATCATTTCCAGAGATTATCCGGTGATTCAGGTTTTAGGCGGTTCATATTTACAGCCGCGCGTCACAGCAACTGGATGTGCGCTAGGGGCCCTGATTGCAGCGTATAGTGCAGTAAGTTCTCCTGCGATCGCAGCGCTCTCTGCTCATGTTCATTTTGCAATCGCCGGTCAATTGGCTTTTGCCAAAGCACCGACCTTAGGCCAGTTTAATGCTGCATTTACCGATGAGATCCATCAATTGAATATAGAAACGATCCGTCAATATGCAGACTTTCGGATTTTGGCGGATTAAGCATCAGTCGGGTGTTTTATAATGAACACATGGAACACCCTATTACACTATTCAACTTATTTTTTAGATAATTAAATTCAGCCCTAATCTGGCAAAAATAATTTTTCAAGCGCTCAAGCTGAGTATTGTGTAAGCTTTGGATGAGCTTTTGTATCTCGAATTTGACTAATATCTTTCAAAATTACGTGAAATATATATTTTACCACTTAGTCAAATTCACACTTATTTTTAAACTTTATTTAAATTTGTTTAATAATTCTAAATAAAGCATGTCTGGATTTTGATACTTCAGTAAGATTTATTACTTCTAAACCTGTAAAACCTATTACGCATTCTTGGCTTCCGAAATATTCAATACTCCATTTAGCCTGAAGAATAAGCTTAGGTGAGCATTAATATCTAAGTCATAAATAATATTCAATAAAAAAGTCAGTTGCCCTTAAGCAACTGACTCAAAAAAATAATCAAGACAGGCGATTAACCCTGATAATGGATACTCACCGATTTAATCCGGTTATTTTCGATTTCCATTACCTTGAATTGAATACCTTGGTAGTTCAGTTCAGTGCCTACCTCGACCACACTATTGGTTTTATCCAGAATCAGACCGGCAACACTGATATAGCCTGCATCTTCATCAATCAGATCCAGCATACCGAGCTCAAGTTCTAACTGGTACAAATCCAGCATACCAGATGCAATCCAGTGTGTATCATCAACTTTGACCAGATCCAGCTGCTCATCGGCATCCGGGAATTCACCGGCAATTGCCTCAAACACATCTAGCGGTGAAATCAGACCTTGTACATGACCAAATTCATCGCTCACCAGCACCAGAGAGCCTTTTGAGGTACGTAAGGTATTAATCGCGTCAATCACCTTCATTCTTTCAAAGATATAGATAGGGCGATGACGCTTGATCAAAGCTTTTAACTCTTCCGGTTCATCCAGTACATCTAACAGCTCTTTGGCACGAACGATGGTAATCACCTTATCCAGACTGCCCCGACAAACCGGAAACAGGCTGTGGGGTACAGACAGGATTTTTTCACGGATTTGTTCCGGACTATCCTCCAGATCGACCCAGGAAATCTGACTTCGTGGAGTCATGATTGATGCTACAGAGCGTTCTGCCAGGGTCAATACTCCGCCAATCATATAGCGTTCTTCATCCGCAAAGGTTTCCTGTGCTTCATGCTGAGTAGTACTGGTGGTTTCAAGCTTAGCGCCCATCAGTTGGAGAATACTGTTAGCAGTGCGATGACGCAACGGAATCTTGGCTTCATGTTTCGCAGCATTGCGCTGACTAAACTGGTTAAAGGCTTCAACTGCAATTGCAACGCCAATACCAGAATAGATGTAGCCTTTCGGAATATGGAAACCAAAACCTTCTGCCATTAGGCTGATCCCGATCAGTAACAGGAAGCTCAAACATAGAATCACGACCGTAGGATGACGATTCACAAAGTTAGTCAATGGTTTAGACGCCAGTAACATCACGGCCATCGCGATAATCATGGCCGCCATCATGACATAGATATTATCAACCATACCTACGGCGGTAATCACCGAGTCCAGTGAAAATACGGCATCCAAAATGACAATCTGGGCCACAACTGCTGTAAAGCCCGCATATGCCACCTTGGTCGTGACCTGTATTTCAGGCTTACCTTCAATTTTTTCATGAAGTTCGGTAACGGCTTTATAGAGCAGGAATAAACCACCAAAGAGCAGAATCAAATCCCGTCCAGAGAAAGTCCAGTTAAATAATTGAATAAGCGGTTGAGTCAAGGTGACTAACCAAGAGATCGCGAACAACAGACCTAAACGCATCAGCAAGGCTAAGGATAGACCGATCACACGGGCCTTATCACGCTGTTCAGGGGGAAGTTTCTCAGCCAGAATGGCAATAAAGACTAGGTTATCAATACCTAAAACGATTTCGAGAATAATAAGAGTAATTAAACCAACCCAAATTCCGGGATCTAATAAAAATTCCATTAGAACACCATCCCATTTGAGTATGTAAGCAACGAATATGGAAGATCAACGCACGGCGAGGGATCCATTTAATTTAACCTTTTCGACTTAAGATGTATCTATTATGCATAAACTTATGATTTTTGAACAATAAAATTTATGAAAAACTGTTGCACCGCTTTGCCTCTCCTCATTCTAAAATCTTTTAATTTTCAAATCATTGGCCTGAATCTGTTATGTTCTACATAACTCATTACAAATTAAAGAAAATTTAGGCTTCTTTTTGACCCTAAGCCCATTAAATCTAACTGATAGAAGCCTGAGATATAAATTACTGTTTCTCTTAATATTCATATCTAATCATACATCATAAAATATTGAATCATCCACTATCCGACTAAGTCCATTAAATCCACTTATCTAAAGACATATTTTAAATATGGATTTTTTTATTAAAATGGTTCATACACGTTATGAATAGTTAGTCGTGAGATCAAAAAGATGCATAAGTTTCTCATCCAAAACGGTTTTATTAGATGGGTGACCAATTTAAATGTACTCGCTCTAGCTTTCGGTCAGATTTGAGAAATCCGCATCTGCATCGTGCTACAGATTAAAAATGTATCAGAGCATTCATTTAAACAGCATCGATTTTGAATTGTATTTCCGCATACTCACCAAAAGTAAGATATGCGCAGGTCGGCCATTTATCCATATGGTTTGCCAACCCAGCTCTTATTTAGACTCTAAACCTAATCTGGAGCCTTAAGATTTGCATGTCATATCAATGCCATTCATCTGGATAAAGACAGTTACAATTTGCCCCGATTGAGCTACAACAAGTAAATCGCCTGATTTTTTGATGTTAAGAAGATCTAACAAATGCAATCTCGTTAACATTTTAAAAATAAAGGTTGAAACATGTATAAACTTTTACATAAAATGTCAGTGCCCTAGAAAAATAAATAAAAGGAACATTTCATGACTAAAAAATATGCAAAATTTTTACCTTGTGCAGAAGACTTTAATTTAGAAAACTTTCCATACTACTGGGTGACTCAAGTCCATGCCCAATATGTCCTAAATGTAGATCATGCACTAAAAAAGTATGGTGTCGATAATTCACGTCGCCGTATCTTGCTTGCTCTTAAAGCCAAACCACATGCCAGCGTTTCTGACCTGTCAGAAATGGTCGTATCTAAAATGTCGACAACCACCAAGATCGTTTATCGCTTAAAAGATGAAGGTCTGGTTGAAACCTATTCCTGTGAAGACGATGCTCGTATTACCCGTGTCGTGCTGACTGAAAAAGGAATGGAAATGACACATAAAATTAATGACCTGACCAATGTTGTACTGGAACAGTCATTTGAAGGGCTAACCCCATTACAAATTGAAAAAACTATGGAAAGCTTACGCCATATCTTTAAAAACTTGGCTCGTTAAGTATTTTTTCAATTTTGAATTTAGCTGGCGAGATCAATAACACCTTTTATAATAATTAACGATCCGCCATTGCTTTCTAGGTTTTAGGAATCAAAAAAGTTCAGCTGTGGACTGGCTTTTTTGATTCTTTCTTTTGGTACATGTGAACATTCGAACTCCTCTACTGGAAATCCCTGTACAAAGCTGCGAATATCCGGTTGTGTGAGATTCAGCCATTCATGTAAACGTTCATGCGGAATCACAATGACTGAACGTTTAATATTTCCCGGCTCATGAAACTCTTTCATCATGGGATGGTCTATTGCATCCATCGTAATCATACTGGCCGAACGTACAATTTCATCCTGCACCCGTGCAATTTCATAGAGTGCCGCAATAAAGGTCGCTTTTCCATCCTTGCGTCTGACGCCCCAGCGCTGTGGTTTATTATCAAAATACTTTGACTCATAAAATTCCGAGACGGGAATTACCCCAAACTTGCATTTGACTGTCGCTTCTACAAAGGTTGGTTTTTGCAGCAAAGTTTCATTTCTGGCATTGTAGGTTTTTGTCCCAATCGTTTTATCCTCTGCCCATTTGGGAATAAAGCCAAAGTTAACCGAGCGCCATTCCAGACCTTGATCAGATTGAAATAACAAGGGGGTAGCATAATTCGGATAGACTTCTTCCGGATATTCAAAGGGAATTTCCGGCAAGCCCAGATCATGTATTTGCTGTGAAGTTAAAGGCTTAAAGTTGGCACACATGCTTAATCAGACAGATCACTTGATGTTCTGATTATAGCTTGATGCCAAGCTTAAACCTGTATGGATTATGGATAAGTTTCTATCATTTAATATTATTCATTGGGTACAGTCAGCCAGTGAGTACGGGTGAATTCCTCAAAAATCCAGCGTCCATTAAAACGCCCAAGCCCAGAGTTTTTCTCTCCCCCAAACGGAGCATTAGCCTGATCTGCCACACTAATACCATTGATATGAGTCATACCGATATCCAGCTGTTCTGTAAAACTGATACCACGTTCAATATTCGAAGTACAAACCGCACTGGATAAGCCAAAACGGGTATCATTGGCCAGCTTTAAGGCATGTGCTTCATCACGAGCTTTCAGTACTGGCAGAATCGGTCCAAAACTTTCTTCCTGAGCCAGTGGAGATTCAGGTGCTACCCCAGTAAAGATATGTGGATAGACCAGATTACCTTCTATACCCCCTTCATATACCAGCTCTGCACCCTGCTCTTTTGCACTCTGAATAATCTGCTGATGTTTTTTGACCTGACTCTGATTGATGATCGGCCCAATGATGGTCTCTTCCAGATTTGGATCACCCACAGCAACAGTTTTCACTCGCTCTAAAAGCTTTTCCACATAGGCATCATGGATGGATGCATCAACAATGACCCGATTGGTGCTCATACAGATTTGCCCCTGATGCATAAAGCGCCCCATGATTGTCAGTTCTACTGCCAGATCAAGATCAGCATCATCCAGAATCACCAGTGGTGCATTTCCGCCCAGTTCCAGTGCCAGACGTTTAATTCGAGGGCTGGCTAAGGCTTTGCTTCCTACATTCTGACCCACTTCAGTAGAACCCGTGAATGAGATCATTTTTGGAATCTGATGTTCGACAAAATAATCACCGATTTCACTGCCTGCACCTGAAACCACATTGAGCACACCTGCGGGTAAACCAGCTTCTTCAAACAATTTGCCTAATAAGGTTCCACCTGTCACTGGTGTATCACTTGCTGGCTTGAGTACCACACTATTTCCACAGGCAATCGCTGTTGCTACCGAACGCATGGATAAATGAAATGGAAAATTCCATGGGCTAATGACGCCAATCACACCCAAGGGTTTACGCAGTACCAGACTTTTACGTTGTGGATCTTTGCTCTCCAACTGTTCAGTCTTGATCTGTTCTGGAAATTTTTGACTTTCCTGAATAATAGATAAAGCAGCGCCAACTTCCAGACCAGCTTTAAAACGGGTACTTCCAGACTCAAGAATTAACCAGTCAATAATTTCATCTTGGCGTGCCTGAATCACCTGTTGTAGTTTTTGCAGGATTTGCTGTCTTAACTCAACTGATTTAATAGCACCCTGTTGAAAGGCTTTATCAGCTGCCGCATAAGCCGCATCAACATCTGCTGTACTGGCAGCCTGCAAAGTAAAAATCGTATCTTGAGTATAAGGATTCAAATTCTGAATCATTTTCTGGGAACGGCCAGGTTGCCACTGACCCGCAATAAACTGCTGATCCAAATTTTGATATGCCATGCTGTTCTTCCCTGCAATTTATTGATTTGCTTTTACTTTAGCAGAGCCATTTCAGGATGGAAATGACAGCGACGAATTGTTACGCTTTTATCTTTAGCTTTATAAGTAAGTGGAACTTACTGATGCATGATTCTCTTTTATCGCAGTTTAAATCTTCCAGTACATCAGCCAAAATACGATTCTTAGAAATTAAAAATTGAGAATTAAATTGAGTCTTAAATGTCATGATCCAAAGCTCTACAACTACCCAGCATGAGGAGCTGTAAACGCTCATAGGAATACCGACTGGCAGATATAAAGCTACTGTTTAACAGATAATTATTATTAAAGTTTTCTTCTGTGACATTGTTCTGTTTTAGGTGTTCAGTCAGTTAGTTTACCTTCCAAAAGAACATTTTTATCCTTAGATCTTTTTTAAGAGCAATAAAAAAAGCCTCCGAAGAGGCTTTTTTCAAGTTACAGGATTAGTCACCTGTATAACCTTTAAGTTTTAAACGTGCTGCGTGTAGAAGCGGCTCTGTATAACCTGATGGCTGTTCACCACCTTTGAAGATCAGGTCAGAAGCAGCCTGGAATGCAATACTATTGTCAAAATCAGCAGCCATTGGCTTGTACAGTGGATCATTCGCATTTTGCTCATCCACAATTTTCGCCATGCGTTGCATTACTTCTTCAACCTGTTCACGCGTTACAATTCCATGACGTAACCAGTTGGCAACATGCTGAGAAGAAATACGTAAAGTTGCACGGTCTTCCATCAAGCCCACATCATTGATGTCTGGAACTTTAGAACAACCTACACCCAGATCAACCCAACGAACGACATAACCCAAGATACCTTGACAGTTATTTTCCAGTTCTTTCAGTTTCTCTTCTTCAGACCAGCTAGTATCAGTTGCAAGAGGTGGAGTCAACAAATCATCTAAAGGCAACGCTTCAGTTGCAAGCAATTCTTGCTGACGGTTTGCCACGTTAATTTGGTGGTAGTGAATCGCGTGAATCACTGCACCTGTTGGAGATGGAACCCATGCACAGCTTGCACCTGCTTCAGGATGTTCAGTCTTGGTTTTGTACATGTCTAACAGCATGTCTGGTTTTGGCCACATGCCTTTACCAATCTGTGCTTTACCACGTAGACCTGTTTGTAGACCTACCATGACGTTACGGTTTTCGTAAGCTGGGAACCATTTTTGGCCTTTGATTTCGCCTTTACGAACAAATGGACCTGCTTCCATGAAGGTATGGATTTCATCACCTGTACGATCCATGAAACCGGTGTTAATGAAGATGGTACGGTCTTTTGCCTGAGCAATACAGTTTTTCAGGTTAACTGAAGTACGACGCTCTTCATCCATGATACCAATTTTCAGCGTTTTCGCAGGTAAGCCAAGCGCCTGTTCAGCACGTTCAAACAGTTCAACCGCAAATGCAACTTCTTCCGGACCGTGCATTTTTGGCTTAACGATGTACATAGAACCGGTACGTGAGTTCTTGATCGTGTTCTCACCACGGATATCAGCCACAGAAAGCAATGGAGTTACCAATGCATCCATAATGCCTTCATAAATTTCTTCGCCATCTACAAGGATCGCCGGGTTTGTCATCAAGTGACCAACGTTACGAAGCAGCATCAATGAACGGCCATGAACCTTGGTCTCACCGCCTTCAACATTTTTGAAAGTACGGTCAGCATTGAGTTTACGGGTAATGGTCTTGCCATTTTTTTCGATAGACTCTTCAAGTGTACCTTTCATCAAGCCTAACCAGTTACGGTAACCTTCTACTTTTTCTTCAGCATCAACTGCTGCAACAGAGTCTTCCAAGTCCTGAATCGTCGTTACAGCTGCTTCAAGCACAACGTCTTTTACGCCTGCTGCATCTGTTTGGCCAATTGGGCTGTTTGCATCAATCTGGATGATTGCATGCAGGCCATTATTTTTCAGTACGATTTCAGTCGGTGCAGAAGCTTCGCCATTGTAACCAACGAATTTAGAGCTATCCGCAACAGTTGTGGTAGAACCGTCTTTCAGCGTTACAACCAGCGCATTACCTTCAACTGCATATTTGGTTGCATCAGCATGTGAACCTTGTGCCAGCAGGAATGTTTCATTTAAGAAGTTTTTCGCGAATGCAATTACTTTCTCACCACGTTTCGGGTTATAGCCTTTACCTTTTTCAGCACCATCTTCTTCAGAGATCACGTCGAAGCCGTATAAAGCGTCGTATAAAGAACCCCAGCGTGCATTCGCTGCGTTCAGGCAGTAACGTGCATTACGTACTGGAACTACCAGCTGTGGGCCAGCCAATAGGGCAATCTCTTCGTCTACATTTTCAGTGCTGATCTGGAAATCTTCTACTTCTGGTAATAAGTAGCCAATTTCAGTCAAGAAAGCTTTGTAAGCTTGTAATTCAAATGTGTTATTGCGATGCCATTCATCAATTTTAGCTTGAATATCATCACGCTTAGCCAAAAGTGCTTTGTTTTTAGGGCTAAGATCAACAACGACTTGTTCAAAGTTCTTCCAGTATGTTTCGCTGTCCAAACCAGAACCTGGTAGTGCTTCATTTTCGATAAAATCGTAAAGTTCTTTAGCAATCGCTAACTTGCCTTTTTGAATACGTGCAGTCATTGTCTTTCCTGATATTGCTACTTTTTATACAAGAGATTCTAGTATACCGATTAAAATCTAGCTGAATAGTACTATCACACCGTAAAATAATGAGCATTTTTCCAATAAGAATACCCTCATATCCTTATTAAATGATGTCTCACACGATGCAATATCATCCTGCTAAATACCCTCATGACAGTGTATAAAGTTTTTGAAATGTAGAAATTAGACTTAAGTTCAGATTTTTGAATAAAAGTTGTCCGTTCTTTTTATACAAGGTCATATTTAGATCAAGATTAAGCCATGTTTGGCTGAGCTTGTCGATCTTTGACGCAATGGAATGCATAAAAAAGCGCCGGTCATGACCAGCGCTTGTTGTATTTATTCAGGCTCACTTGAAGCTATTTTCTCGATCTGGCGATGTTCTGAATGCAGATATTCATCTGATTGCATCTCTAGCAAACGTGAACGGGTCCGTTCAATTTCGAAAGCCAGTCGCTCACCTTTATAAAGATCAATAATATTATCTTCTGAAGTTAGCAGTAATTTGACTCCACGGTCATAAAATTCATCGACCAGATAAATAAAACGGCGTGTGGCATCATTTAGGAAATCGGTTAAATGCGGCACATTGCTGACCAATACCGTATTGTAAATATTCGCAATTTCAATGAAGTCAGCCGGACTACGCGGTTTTAGGCATAGTTCAGAGAACTCACACCACAACACATCTTCAGTATGTGCAACAGTTTCAACAATGCGGTTATTGATGATGATTGGTTCTTGAGAAGAGGTTTGGGTTTGAGTCAGTGCGGTATAGCGATGTGCCAACCAGTTTTTATTATCATGCGTTAGTGGATATTTGAATAATTGCGCCTGCTTTAAGACACGTAAACGGTAATCCACACCAGCATCTACATTCAGAATGACACAGTTTTTCTTGACCATTTCAATGGTTGGCAGAAAACGGTCACGGTGAATCCCGTTTTTATATAAACCATCCGGTGCAATGTTCGAAGTCGCTACTAGCGTAATGCCACGTTCAAACAGCTTCTGGAACAGATCGCTCAGGATCATGGCATCTGTCACGTTAGATACAAAAAATTCATCAAAGCAGATCACCACAGCATCTTTATAAATCTGATCCGCTACGAGATCCAGCGGATTACGCTGACCTGAAAGCTTGTTTAACTCACGATGCACATGCTGCATAAAATGGTGAAAGTGCATACGGGTTTTGCGGCGAAATGGAATCGACTCATAAAACTGATCCATGAGCCAGGTCTTGCCACGACCTACTCCGCCCCACATGTATACACCCTTCGGCGAAGTCTGACGGCGGAAACGGCGAAAGGCTTTCTTAGACGCTTTAAAGCGCTGAATTAATTCCAGCCAGGTACGATTTAGCTCATGTACTGCCATGGCCTGTGCATCATCAGGCATAAACTGTCCTGAAGACAAAGCCTGTGCATAACGTTCTGCAGGAGAGATCGGACTAAAAGCGGTGCTGTGCTGTGAATTAAAATCGGACATAGGTTTCGTACTATTCAGGATCTGTTTAATTATAGCGGAGTTTAGAACGCACACTATAACACTTTGGCATTAACTAACTTAGGCTATTTTATATATTGCCGAGGACTTTGCCCAAACCAGCGCTTAAAGGCATGGTTAAAAGCAGCCGGTTCGGAATAACCCAATAACTCTGCAATCATTTCAATCGAATACTGTTTATATTCAATGAGTCGCAAAGCTTTATCTTTAATAATCTCTTCGCGAATCTGTTTATAACTGGTATCGAACTGCTGTAATTGATGGCGTAAAGTACGTTCTGGAATATTCAGAGCCTGAGCCGTTTCAGCCATACTCGGCATCAAACCGGTTTGCAGCTCCAGATAGTCCTGTACTCGCTGTACCACAGTCGGGACATCCGCATCTTCCGCCAGACGTTCCAGTTCAGCCAGACACTTTGCTTCATAGACTGCAAAGGTCTCCGCATCTGCTGAAGGAATCCGGATATCCAGAATAGCCTCATCAAACCAGAATGCAGCTCTTGCAGCACCAAACTGTACCTGTGTTCCATAATAATCATGATAGATTTTCTGGGTAGCAGGTTGTTCCGGTGCGGCGAAAGGCAGTTCAATCTGCAAGTCAGGCTTGGACAAACCCATCATCTTGTAAATATCGCGAATGAACTTGAAAGTACCTGAAATCTCAGCTTGCGCGACCAGCATTCCCAGATGATCTTCCGTTTTCTTGGGATAATAGCAAAGCGCACTGCGGTACTCACTTTGCTCCACTCCCAACTGACCGGTAAGATGCGTCAATTGCTGAAAACGAATCACCTGATGCATCGCATCACGTACGGTTGGACTGGTCACCAGCAACATCAGCAAAGGCCCATAACCTGCCAAAGCATAATGCTGGCCGATCAATAAACCCTGTTCTGGCTGGATATCCTGACCCACCACCTTGAGCACATCATATTCCACGCTTGGGTGAATAATTGAAGTCGGATCAAGCGCATCAACACGCAAGCCGATATTTTGCAGTTTTTGATCGACCTCTATGCCAGCCTTGCGCATGCCCTGGATCAGATACATCAGACTGAGAACAGAACGTTTCATAACCATACAAATACAATGTGATAGCTCTAGTTGTACTATAAAAATAAGCAGTCGGCTATTGCCGTTTAGATCAATTTTATATCTAATAGCCAGTTAATAAATCAAGATAATTATCCATTATTAAAATAAGCAAGGAATGCGAAGATACTGGACAATACAAGCCCTACCCACACCCATCCTTATACCAAAGTGGCCATTATCGGTGCCGGTTTTGGCGGGATAGCGATGGCAATACGTTTACAGCAGCAAGGCATCCATGATTTTATTATTATAGAAAAAGATAGTGATTTTGGTGGAACCTGGCGCGATAATCAGTATCCGGGAGCGGCCTGTGATGTGCAATCACACATGTATTCCCTTTCTTTTGCCCCCAAAACTGACTGGTCAAAACGCTATGCCGAAGCACCGGAAATTTTTAGCTATATTCAAGATTTAGTCAGTGATTATAATCTTCGGGCTTTTGCTCGGCTGAATACCGAAGTACTTGGGGTTCATTACCAGCAAGACCGATGCTTATGGCAGATCCATCTGCAGGATCAAAGCATTCTGGAAGCCCAGTTTGTAGTATTTGCCTCTGGCCCTTTACATGTTCCTCAAATTCCCCATATTACGGGCATTGAAAAATTTAAGGGTAAAATCTTTCATTCTTCTCATTGGGATTATCATTATGATCTCAAGGGGAAAAATGTCGCATCGATTGGGACAGGTGGCAGTGCAATTCAATATATCCCTGAAATTGCACCCGAATGCAAACAGCTCTATGTCTTGCAACGTACTGCGGCTTGGGTCATTCCACGGGATGAACGCTTATATCATGACCTGGAAAAAAAGCTGTTTTCCAAATATGAATGGTTCCGCAAATTACACCGGATTCGGCTGTACTGGTCCAATGAATCGCGTGTGGTGCCTATCGTAAAACCAACTGTCATGAAATATGCTCAGAAACTCGCAGAAGCTTATATTCGCTATCAGGTCAAGGACAAGGAAACTGCCAAGAAGTTAACTCCAGGCTACATCATGGGCTGTAAACGGATTCTGGTGTCTAATCAATATTTCCCCACCTTTAACCGTAAAAATGTGGAACTGGTTACTGAAGGCATTCGTGAAGTGACCGAAAACAGTATTATTACAGCAGATGGTAAAGAACGTCCGATTGACTGCCTGATCTACGGTACCGGATTTATTACTGATCCTAGAATTTATCTGAAAAATTTTGATTGCACTGGCTTGAATGGCATTCACTTAAATGATGTCTGGAAAGATGGTGCCGAAAGCTATTATGAAATCTGTGTGAAAGGTTTTCCGAATCTGTTCCAGCTATTAGGACCGAATACTGTGCTGGCACATAACTCAGTGCTTTTCATGATTGAAGCCCAAGTAAGTTATATCCTGCAAATGATCGCTCTAGTGGATCAATCACATAGTGATGCAATTGTGGTCAAAGATCAGGTACAGGAAAAATTCAATCAGGATGTCCAACATATGCTGGACAATACGGTCTGGCAATCTGGCTGTGTCAGCTGGTATCAACAGGAAGGTGGGAAAAATTTTGCCTTATGGCCTACCTATACCTGGAAATACTGGCTCAAAATCAAAACCCTTAATGCGGCAGATTACTATTTTTTAAATAAAGCCAGTTAAAAGCCCTTCACATACATAGTGCTAGCGATGGCATAATAAAGACTGATTTATCATACTTTTTTATTATGCAATCGCTTTGGTTAGTATCCCAACTTCTGGTCTGTTTAGCACTTGGCTTTGTTTTTGCGAAACGGCTTCCTGCTCCCTTCACAAAAATCTGCTTTAAGGTTCTTCCTTATTTTAGTTATATCTTGCTGATTGCCATCGCTTTTGAGTTTTCTGAACTTTTAGCGGAATTACCTCATCCTGCTCAGATTCTAAATACCTCTATTACAATTGCTTTTCTCACCTCTATTGGGGCATTTGGCTGTTGTTATCTGCTCTTTAAATGGGCAGATTTTCAACCTTCTTCTGGCCGAGTCTCCACTGAGCTAGTGATTAAATCACTGATCAATATCAGTTATGCGTTCTTCGCCTTAGCCGCTGGCTACTTGCTGCATTATAGTTCCACTCAAATGGGTCTTTCTATTCAAATCAGCACCTGGCATTTATTACTGGTCTTTATGTTTCTGATTGGACTGGATCTTGCCTATTCACCACTTGATCGCTCATGGTTGAACTGGAAAATCCTGCTGGTTCCGGCAGGTTGTATTGCTGGTTCATGCGTGGCAGCAATTGTCTATTCTTTCTGGAATCCAGATATTCATTTAAAAGACCTGATTATGCTGTCGCAAGGTTATGGTTTTTATTCCATGTCGGGTGTTGTCGTCACAGAACTGAGAAATGCAGAACTGGGTAGTATTGCCCTGATGAATGACCTGTTTCGGGAAATTTTTGCGATTTTACTGATGTATTGTGCCGGCTGGCGTTACCCAAGATCAGCAATTTCTGCTGCAGGTGCGACTGCGATGGATGTGACTTTACCCATGGTCAAACAGGCCTGTGGCAATGATTTTATTCCACATGCCATGGTGAGCGGTTTTATTTTATCTGTATTGGCGCCAGTAGCGGTAAGTGTGTTGGCGGTAATTTAAAAACCCCTCCCGACCTCCCTTTTTTAAAGGGAGGAGAAGTCCCCCTTTCATAAAGGGGGATTTAGGGGGATTCAATTAGAAATAAAATAAACTACGGAATATTAAAAATTCAAATCAACCCTACTCAATGAATCTCCTACTGTCTCCATCATCTCTGAAGCGAGTTCTACAATATCTATGCTATCAAGGCCTGACATCCAGTCCCATGAACCCGACTGTGCCTGTTGTTTATATTTTTCCTGCTGTTCGAACTGATCTGCTATTTTTTCCATCTCCAGCCTTTGTTCTAGCATTTTTTGTTCTGGTGTCTTTATTATTCTCATTTGAAATTCCTTTTTATTTTTATACAGCTTTTCTCAATGTATAAAAAAAGCCTTTCATATGAAAGGCTTTTCATCAGGTAACCGGAATTACAATGTTGCCAGAATATCTTTTAGGGTTTGACGAGGATTTTCAGACTTGGTAATTGGTCGACCAATCACCAGATGTGTTGATCCGTCCAGCATTGCCTGCTTTGGTGTCACAATACGTTTTTGATCGTCTGCATTTGAACCTTCAGGACGAATCCCAGGAGTGACCAGTGCAAAGTCTTGTCCAATGGTTTCACGCAGCATTTTCGCTTCTTGTGCGGAACAGACCACCCCATCCAGGCCACTGTCTTTGGTGAGTTGAGCCAGACGTTTTACATGTTCATTAGGCTCGATATCCAAGCCAATATCTTTCAAGTCTTCACGCCCCATTGAAGTCAACACAGTTACCGCAATGAGTTGAGTCTTATAGTTACCTGCTTTTAAACGCTCAACACAGGTCTCCATCATTTTACGACCACCTGAAGCGTGGACATTGACCATCCACACGCCCAAGTCTGCCGCAGCACATACCGCTTGTGCAGTGGTATTCGGAATATCATGGAACTTCAGATCTAAAAACACGTCAAAACCTTTGTCTTGAAGTGCTTTTACAATGATAGGACCTTCATGAGTAAATAACTCTTTGCCCACCTTTACTCGACATAAGGCAGGATCGAGCTGCTCTGCAATCGTTAAGGCATCAAATTGACTTTTAGCATCCAGTGCAACGATGATACTCATGAGAAGACCCTTCAAATTGACAAAATTAAACCATTATACGGATTAGCCCTATAACAACCAAGAATATTTTCGCAAAAATGATTTTTTGATTCAAATTAAGTCATTTATTTATATAATTTTTATATATTTTTTCTAAATATAATTTAACAATAAAAAAACGCCTTAGAAGCTAAGCTAAAAGGCGTTTAATCAAAACAGGCGAAGTAAAAAAATCAGTAGATTACTTCGACTTCTCATTTTTGTCTAAAGCGGTGCCGATGGCCTGTCATTAGAATTAATATCTAATACTGTTTTCTCATGTCGTGTATGAGCTGCCGCTTCTGCTGCCATCATCTTGGCAGTATTCAACTGTTCCTTACGTAGATGTTCAATATCTTTACGTAGTCGTTTAATTTCCCAATTACTCTGAAAAACGCGGAAAACCTGCACACCGAGTAACAAGCCAACCACTATTCCTAAGGAAAGAGTCAAAAGGAGCAATAACCCTAAGCGCATTGCAGGAACTTGAGTAAATAACAAGTCCACTGAGACCTCAGTCCCGTTTTGCAACACCAAAGCTAATGAATAGCCAAAGACGAGCAATAAAAGAATGACCAGAACGTAACGCATGAACACCCCGTAAATATCTTATTTATTTGTTTGCAGATTCGTTTACTGCATCACGAAGTGCTTTACCTGGCTTAAAGTGTGGAACAGCTTTTGCTGCAACTTCAACAGATTTACCTGTTTTAGGATTACGACCCACACGAGGCTCACGATGATGCAATGCAAAGCTGCCAAACCCGCGAATCTCAATACGGTTATCAGATGATAAAGCTTCAATCATTTGATCAATCATAATTTTAACTGCTTCTTCCACTAAAGGTTCAGCCAAATGCGGATTCTTTAGCGCGATGCGCTCTATTAAGTCAGACTTATTAAGTGCTTCAGTAGTCATCTGCGACCTCTTTAATTATCAAGCTACTCGGGATCTATTTTCCGATAATAACCTGTTTAAATACAAAACGGTAGCGCAATAATTAAATACTACGCTACCGTTTACAGTATTTGTGTAAAAAGTATTACTTAACTTACATTAACAATACAATTCACCATCTACTCTTAGTGATTCATTTGCGCTTTGATCAAGTCACCAATAGTTTTAGGACCATTGTCTTGACCAGCAGCAGCTGTTTTCAGGTTAGCAACAGCTTCTTTCTCTTCAGCTTCGTCTTTCGCTTTGATAGACAAGTTGATAGAGCGAGATTTACGATCTACATTGATGATCTTAGCTTCAACTTCTTGACCAACTTCTAGGAATTTAGTCGCATCTTCAACGCGGTCGCGGTTGATTTCAGATGCTTTAAGAGTTGCTTCAACTTCATCAGCTAACTTAACAGTAGCGCCTTTAGCGTCAACTGCAGTTACAGTACCTTTAACAAGCGCACCGCGTTCGTTAGCAGCTAAGAAATCGTTGAACGGATCGCTGTTCAATTGTTTGATACCAAGGCTGATACGGTTGCCTTCAGCATCTACAGACAGGATAACTGCTTCAACAGTGTCACCTTTCTTGTAACGACGGATCGCTTCTTCGCCTTGTTCGTTCCAAGAGATGTCAGACAAGTGAACTAGACCATCGATACCGCCTGGTAAACCGATGAAGATACCGAAGTCAGTGATTGACTTGATAGTACCTGAAACTTTTTCACCTTTGTCGTGGTTCTTAGCAAACTCTTCCCATGGGTTAGCACGAGTTTGTTTGATACCAAGAGAAATACGACGACGCTCTTCGTCTACTTCAAGAACCATAACATCAACTTCGTCACCGATCTGAACTACTTTAGATGGGTGGATGTTTTTGTTAGTGTGGTCCATTTCTGAAACGTGTACTAAGCCTTCAACGCCTTCAGCGATTTCTGCGAAACAGCCGTAGTCAGTCAGGTTAGTTACGCGAGCTTTAACGATAGAACCTTTAGGGTAACGGCTCATGATCGCTAACCATGGATCTTCACCTAATTGTTTAAGGCCTAAAGATACGCGGTTACGTTCGCGGTCGAATTTAAGTACTTTAACAGTAACTTCTTGACCCACTTCAACAACTTCTGATGGGTGCTTGATACGTTTCCAAGCCATATCAGTGATGTGAAGAAGACCGTCGATACCGCCAAGGTCAACGAATGCACCGTAGTCAGTAAGGTTTTTGATAGTACCAGTAACTGTTTGACCTTCTTCAAGCTGAGCAAGAAGCGCTTCACGGTCAGCTGAAGATTCAGCTTCCATAACAGCACGACGTGAAACAACAACGTTGTTACGTTTAGCGTCAAGTTTGATTACTTTGAATTCTAACTCTTTACCTTCCAAGTGAGTAGTATCACGGATAGGACGAGTATCAACTAAAGAACCTGGAAGGAACGCACGAACTGGACCGATGTCAACAGTGAAACCGCCTTTAACTTTACCAGAGATAACACCAGTAACGATTTCGCCGTCTTCAAAGATTTTTTCAAGTTTAGTCCAAGTCTCAGCGCGTTTAGCTTTTTCGCGAGAAAGAACTGTTTGACCCATACCGTTGTCAAGTGCTTCAACAACTACGTCTACAGTGTCGCCAACTTGAACTTCAAGTTCGCGCTGTTCATTTAAGAACTCAGCACGGTCAACAACGCCTTCAGATTTAAGGCCAGTGTCAACAGTTACCCAATCAGAGTCGATGCTTACTACAACGCCTTGGATGACTGCACCCTTTTCAACGTTGAGGTTTAATTCGCTTTCTTCAAAGAGGGCTGCAAAAGATTCGGTCATGATATATCCGATAAAGTCAGCGGTCTTGGATCAGACAAGGCCGGTTTAATTAAGCATCTACATAGTCCATATAAAACTGATCAAGCTATGCGTCTGCTGAAATAATAGGGTTATTGAGCTAATTGCTGATCCACATACGTGGTCATCAGCTTGAATACTTCATCGATATTCAGATCTGAACTGTCGATGATGTACGCATCAGTAGCAGGTTTGAGCGGAGCGACAGTGCGTTCCATATCTCGTTTATCCCGCGCTTCGATATTAGCTAAAATGTCGTTTATTTTAACATCCAGCCCCATACCCTGCAACTGCTTTACACGTCTTTGCGCACGGGATTCAGCCGAAGCTGTCAAATAAATCTTGGCTTGTGCATCTGGGAAGATACTGGTCGCCATATCGCGGCCATCTGCCACTAGACCAGGAGCTTGAGCAAAAGCATGTTGACGGGCCACCAGAGCAGTTCTAAGTTCAGGAATTGCAGCAACTTTTGAAGCATACTCACCCACCCGTTCGGTACGGATAGTTTGGGAGACATCTTCACCATTCAGCCATACCTGAACACCTGATTCAGTGCTGACAAATTGGATATCCAAATTTGTTGCAATTTGTACGCATTCAGCCAGTTTAGTATCCAGTTCATCGAGTAAATTATGGTGATGCAATGACAGTCCTAATAAACGATACAAAGCCCCTGAATCCAGTAAATGAAAATGGTAATGTGCTGCAAGTTTTGCAGCCAGTGTGCCTTTGCCAGATCCACTTGGACCATCAATGGTAATAATTTGAACTGTCATTACTTTCCCGTTATTTATACAGATTTTGCAAGTTTTGCGAGGCCTAGTTTAATCCCTGTCTTGAGCTGTGCAAGAATTAATTTACTGACAAATGGAAGACGTGCCTGCAATTCTATCGTATAAGTCACCAGACTTTTGTTATCGTCCAATGCTTCAAACTCAATAATACCCAAATGATGTTTAATCAAAGGATTCTTTACGATCTTGTATTCAATACGGGAGTTCGGCTCTAGCAAGGTAATTTGCTCTTTTAGCGGCTTGACTGGACCTAAACCCATGCTACGCACAGAACCCACACCATCTGGGCGCTCAGGGTCTGCCGAATCCTTAATCCGTTCCACCTGCATTGGTGCAAAAGCCACGTTATAAGCATCGTGTTTAGACAGTAATTCAAAAACCTTATCAATCGCTGCTGGGAATTCTTTTTTTACCTGAATCGCATTTTTCATTTTTCTTTTTCCTAAAAATAAATGATTTTAAAGTGAGCAAAGTTTAACGAATTAGATTCGATTTATTTATGAGCATTCAGTAATTTTTCTTGCAATTTCAGCTGGCGTTTCTGTTCACGGCGCAACTTGAAAAATGCACTGAGCTGCTCAGCACACTGCTGCTGCATACAGCCCGAGTCAAATGGAAATACATGATTATAGTAGCCAGTCTCAAAAAGCTTGCGTGCACTCACCAAAGAACCTGCTTTGGGCTCAGTTGTACCAAAGACGACCCGTGAAATACGCGAATGCACCAAAGCCCCTACACACATAGTGCAAGGTTCTAAAGTGACATAAAGAACAGCATCTTCAGGCAGGCGGTAGTTTTTCAGGTTCTGACAGGCTTCACGCAATGCTATGATTTCAGCATGCGCAGTCGGATCATTTAAAGAAATTGGCGCATTGTAGCCACGGCCAATGACCTGATTTTGGCTGACAATCACAGCACCTACAGGAATTTCACCCTGCTCAGCAGCAAGTGCAGCCTGCTCATAAGCAAGCTGCATCCAGTATTCATCGGTAAATTGTGTTTCGGACATTCAGACTTAAATCACACCATAGTGTTTGAGTAGCTCATTCCAGCTTTCAATAGTGGTCACCGGTGGATTCTGAGACAGAATGCCTTTCAGGCTTAAATCACTGCCTTTTTGCCATTCTGGAGACAGATCCTTATCGACCAGACGTGCACGTACGCCTTCAACAAAATCAGGATGACGGATTTTCCAGTCTGAAATCTGGGTTTCTAGTTCAAAAATTTCATTCCATGAATGAACCTGTTTACCCCATTGCCACAACAGCCAGCTTAAAGCAGCGGTTGCAGGTGAACCTTTTTGCAGGTTTTCGCTGGCCTGACGCAACCAGTCACTGCGCGCATCACTTAAACCAATAATCGATTCATAATCGTGCTCGAAGTTTACGCCACGACATACACTGTGGATTACATCCAGTGAGTTTTGCAAAGGACCCGGGCCTACCGGACGGTGCATGCTGTTCAAAGTGTCATCAATCGCACGGAAATCCCCAGCTGGATAATGTTCCCAGTCTATATTTACGACCTTATCTAATACTGAATCACGCTGTGCATCACAGATATGAGTCGCCCAGCCAATACCGTAAGCACCCGCAGCAGTCATAATGGAACCCGTTAAACCTGTAAACAGGCCAATCGCTCCACGGTCTGCCAGGAAGCGGGTCGCACCCACATCTGGATATAAACCAATATTAATCTCAGGCATCGCCAGACGCGAATACGGCGTCACCAAACGGAATGGAGCCGCCATAAACAGGCCTAAACCGCCACCCATGACATAACCTTCCCCCCAGACCAATACCGGCTTGGCATAGTTATGCAGCAATAGATCTAGCGCATATTCCTGTTCAAAAAACTTATTAGCGGTTGCCACTTCATCATTAATTACTAACTGACGCAGCTTACGTACATCGCCACCGGCACAAAATGCTTTCGGGGTAGTTGAATCTAACCAGATCGCTTTTACGCTGTCATCTGTATGAAAGTCCTGAAAAACTTCCAGTAGTGCAGAAACCAGAGATTCATCTAAAGCGTGTAATGATTTTGGACGATTCAGGCGTACAATGCGCCAGCCATTGTTGGCTTGTTCAACAATCAGGTCCGGATGGTAAGGTTTAGTTACAGGAGAATAAGTCATGCGTCCAGCTGCCAATCTATAGGCTCAATGCCATGTTGTTTGAGATAATTATTCGTTTTCGAAAAAACTTTACAACCAAAAAAACCACCCCGGTTTGCTGACAAAGGCGAAGGATGTGCTGCCTTTAAGACCAGGTGTTTATTTTGATCAATGCGCTGTCCTTTACGCTGTGCGTATGCGCCCCAAAGAATAAAAACGATATGTTCACGTTGTTCATTCAATACATCAATGACGTGATCTGTGAATTCTTCCCAACCACGTTTCTGATGTGAAGTTGGCTGTGCTGCCTCTACGGTCAGTACAGCGTTGAGCAGAAGTACACCCTGTTCCGCCCAATGAGTTAAATCACCATGTTTAGGGATTTTTACGCCTAAATCATTATGTAACTCATGAAAAATATTACGTAAAGATGGAGGTAATGCAACCCCTTTTTGCACCGAGAAGCTTAAACCATGCGCCTGATTCGGACCATGATAAGGGTCCTGACCAATAATGACCACTTTAACCCGGTCTAATGGCGTCGTATTCAAAGCATTAAAAATCAGGTGATTTGGTGGATAAATTACCTTGTCTGCTTTTTTTTCTTCAATTAAAAACGTTTTTAACGCATCCATTTTCGGACTCAGTAAAAAATCACTGAGTCCATATTTCCAGCTGTCATCTAACTGAACTTTATTCAGTTTCGCAATTTGCTGTTCATTTAAAGACATGCTTCAATCCTAAATCTATGTCAGTCTGCGTTTATATTCGAATTTTTAAGGCTGGACTTGCAGATCCACAGCCGGATTATGAAATGGAAGACCCTGTTTCAGTTTCGCAAACATCTCTGGATCTGTCCACTCTGCCCGCACCTGCTCCGAGAATTCAATCTGTTCCAGGCTAAGTGGACCCATCTGTTCATTCTGGATATCTTCCAAGAAGCTTTGCGCATAGCCGGTATCAGTTTCATGAACAATCACAGAATAAACTTCAACATCCCCTTCACCATTCTGAGTAATGGTGGATGCCAATACCTGTTGAGCCAGGAAGAAGAAAATACGTGAAAACTGTTCTGCAGATGGCGAAACCGGCAAAGATACCCAGCGCGCGCTAAAATTCTTGCATGCCTGAATATATTCAGGATCATCTTTTTGCCAGAAGCAGATCGCATGGTCAAAAGAATCAAAAAAATCCTTAATCACCCCTTTGAGCAGACCAAAATCATATACCATCTGGCCATGATCCAACTTCGACGCTTTCAGCAATAACTCAACTTTATAACTGTGACCATGAATCGAACGTTTACAGCGATCCGAGGTGCAGTTACGCACAATATGAGCATTTTCAAACTTAAATAACTTACGAATTAACATATGCCGTAATGTCGTCAAAAAATAGGTGAATTAATTCCAATTATAAAGCAAAAGTAAACCGATGAGGATTAATTTTGCAGTTCGTCATGATAGGCAAAAGGGATTGAAGCGAAAACAGATTAAATTCCAAAAAATGAGATTATTTAAAAATGGTGGAATTTTAAAAAGGTGCCATGCTTCGATAGGCAACATAAACCTTCTTGTCCTGCCGCACCAGATCACTACTAAACTGACGTTTACGCTCACTCAGCATCACTTCGATACGTGCTTTAAAGTGATTGGATTGCACCCCAAGCAGGTTATTAAACAGGTTGTGTTTGGCTGCATCCACCTGGGCAAAGGGTTCTAGTGTCCAGAGATCAGCCACATTGGTAAAATATTCCAGATTCGCCTGACGGCGATCCAGCAATTGCTGCACAGCATTCACATCCAGCTTTTCATCCATGCTCGCCAAAAGAAATGCAGATGCGGTATTAATATTGACCGTAGTATCTGCTACAGGCACAGTACTTAGATAAGGTGCAATTAGTTTGTACTTGTTTTCTTCAAAGCCTCGTACCAGTTTCAGCTCTTCAACGCTATGAAATTTGGCATTCGGAGGTAGAGAACCATTCGGCAAGCCCTGATAATAATTAGATTCTGCGCCCATTGGTCCACTTGGCATTTCATCTTCATCCTGCCAGTCGATCACGGCTTCACTCAACTGCTCTGGCAATCCAGCACGTTTTAATATCAGCTCAAACCAGGCTTTAGCATTTTCATTCACCGTGCCTTCTGCTGTAATCAGGCTATTTAAATTAAACTTACCCGACTCATCTTGCAGTATTCCCGAGACATAACCATCTTCAACCGGAAAAGCCGGCATCGGCTGCGCCCAGGTTTCATTTAAATGATCAACTTCTGCTGCATTCTCTGCGTCATCGACCAGCAATTCAGAAAAAAACGCTTCAGCACTTTTGGCATACATCAAAGACTGGTTTTGTCGCATTAAATAAGCGGTACTTTCAACAGTTGCAGCCTGACGTTTAGCAATAGCCGCAGCCAAAATAGTTGCAAGCGCCACCATCACTAGAATGGTAATCAGAGCAATCCCCCTCTGCTGTTTGATCATCATTGCTTTGTTCATCTGCATTTTATTATTCTTTGTCAGGTTAGTTTTTGGGTTTCAAGCAGGAAATCTGTATTCAATAAACTGAAAATCCACTCATAACTGACCCCATTAACCATTAAGTTAATTTTAATGCCTTTGGGTAAACGCTGTTTTTGCTCAATCTGATTTAAATCAAAAGATGAGTCTGGCCATTGGGTCATTTCATTTGGATTAAGTACTACGATCTGAAACTGCTCAACATCGGACAACAACACACTGGATTCAGGTTGATCACGCCCGGTCTGGTTTAAATTCCGGTATTTCAGGCGATAGAGTTTTTGTTCATCTGCCCGGTACTGATATTCAACCCGTTCATCTGGAGAAATCCCCTCTTCCAGAGGATCGGTGACTCCAGTCTTACTAAAGTTAAAACGCCCGTTTTGCAAAACCAGTGCCGGCTGAATATCACCATTAATATTGGCCGTCAAAGGCACCGCCTGCACCGTATCACGCAAGATCTGCTGATAAGTATCTTGCAACTGACTTAAGCGCTGTTCATGCACTGCATTACGGTCTTTGGTTTGTACAATATAATCAAATACTTTCCAGCCTAGAGCAGAGAGTAAGGCGAAAATAGCAATAGCAACCAGTAGTTCGACCAGCGTAAATCCCTTAGACTTCATGGCGCTTCATTCATCCGGTGATTAAAGAACATCAAGCTGCTAATTCCATTTTCTGCCTGACCGGTTTCAGTGTTGACCAGACTCACCTGTAATTCAATGCGTTGTACATTAGGACTTACGGTAGGCTCACTGCGCTTATCGATTTGCCAGGTTTCGCCCTGTTGAGTGAGTTGTTTAGATTCTGTACCAGTAAGCCACTGCTGATTGATTTCCATTAGTGCTGCTTCATTCAAGGCAACAAACTGGGCTTGGGTTCTCAAAATGGCATTCGAAGTCGATTGGGTATATTGCATAGCAACTTTAGTCAGGGTCATGGCTGCTGTGGCAAAGATCGCCAGCGCGACCATCACTTCCAGCAAGGTAAATCCTGAGGCACGATTAAGTCGAGTAATCCTCGACCTGAGCGGCATTGTCGCGCAAGAAAGTCCGAAAGCTGTGCTTGAGGAGCCGCGATGAGTGAAATGCTGTTTTACCGCTGCGCAAGACGAAGAGCTATGCCCGGAGTGCGCACGATCAGCATTTGACTTAAATAACTTGATTACATCAGCTCCGGCACTCTGCTTGAAAACCCTAGCTTTCATGGACTTTACCCAAGTGATCAATTTCAATCGGATTGCCCACTTCACGATCTTCCAAATAGAACTGGATTCTGACCGGTTTAACTTCACCATTGCCTAACCAGATTAGCTTAGGTGCATTAACTTCAGTAAGATCCCGATTTTGGGCATTATTATAATGTTGCTCTAAAGGCTGAATCCGGAAAGAGACCTGCTCTGGTAAACTGCGCAGATTAAACTCCACATAATTTTGCCATTTCTGCTGATTTAAAGTCGATTCTGCCTGATTAGGTGAACGATATTCCACGACTCCGTAGCGAAATGGTGAAACATCAGTGGCAGCCTGAACATCAAGCGCAAGAATACGGGATTGATCATTAGCTTCCCGCAAGATTCTTTGCAAATCCAGTAACAGGACTTCTCGTGCCTGCATTGCCTTGCGCTGATCTACTCCACCAATATTCAATACAACTAGTGATGCCATAATACTCATAATCACAATCACCACCATCACTTCGATTAGAGTGAATCCACGAATGGAGGCGTGATGTGATCTGATCATAGGCAACTCTTAGGCGAACTGCTCGGCAGGATGGACCTGTTTCGGTAAAGCTAAAGCTTGATCAATAAGGGCAACGCGCAAGGTATCGCGTGAACCGAGATAGCGCTGATAAAAACTGGAGTTCAGAATCGCAGCTGCACCATGGGTCATCGACCAAATTGAGGCCAGATAATCACGCACCGACATGCTGCTATTGATTGAAGCCAAATAGCTTTCAGTCATACGGATAATCAAACGTAAGCGCTGTTTGCGCACCTGATAAAGTTCGCTAAACAGGTGCTGAATTCCAACACCTGTTGTAGAAAGACGCTCTTCAATCTGATGAAAAAGGACAGTACGTTCAGGGTGATGCAGATGATGCAACATAAAGAATGCCAGATGTTCAGGAAAAGCCTTATCACTATCCTGGATCATTTCCAGCAACATGCGCTCATTACGGATAATCAGCAATATGTACAATTCATCTTTACTCTGGAAATGCTTATAAAGAGTGCCTTTGGCCAGATCCAGTTCTGCTGCCAGTGCATCCAGGGTCATCCCTGCTTCACCATTTTCTAGCAGTAACTGTTCTGCAACTTGAAAAATCAAGGTTTCTCTTGCTCGAAACTGAGCCTGACGATCCATCTTCACCCTATAACTCTCTTGTACTCTTATCTAACTTTACTTACTTTGAATTCAGAAGATTCTCAAAGTTCTGCTTTGTGATATAAGCCATTTCTTCTAGCGACTTATCATATACATCGCAAAGGGCTTTGGCTACATAAGGAACGTATTTTGGTTCATTAGATTTGCCACGATATGGCATTGGAGCAAGGTAAGGACTATCCGTTTCGATTAAAACCCGATCAAGTGGAACCTGTTTGGCCACGTCACGCAAATCCTGGGCATTTTTAAAAGAAACAATACCGGAGAAAGACACATAATAACCGCAGTCTAAAACAGTTTTAGCGGTTTCCCAATCTTCGGTAAAACAGTGCAAAATGCCATGGGTAGATTTTTCTGCACGGATAATATCAACCGTGTCATGCTTGGCGGAACGAGTATGCACGACGACAGGTTTTTTCACGATTTGTGAGGCATGGATATGACGGGCAAAACAGTCTTTTTGCTCGGCAATAAAATCGGTGCTGTGATAATAATCGAGCCCCGTTTCACCCAGCGCCCAGACTTTTTCTGGCTGTGCCAGTTCAACCAGATATTCAGTGGTCGCACGCGCCATTGTCGCCGCATCTTCGCAAGGATGTACACCAACGGTATAACCGACATCAGGATGACGGGCCGCGATTTTTGCCAGCTCGATATGATCATCCAGATCCACCGAGATACTCATAAACTTGGATACGCCTGCTTCACGGGCCTGAGCGAGCGCCTGATCCAGATCACCGTTATAAGGTGTTAAATCGAGCAGCGTTAAATGGCAATGAGTATCTACAAACACAATGAGTTCCTACCAAAGGTAAATTAACTACATAGTGTAACTTTTACGTCCATCAGATTTAAGACCCGCAACCAGACGATCTGCTTCATTTTTGAAGAAAACGCCTTTTTCACCGGTGAGCTGAATCCCAAAACCTTGTGGCTTGATGCCATTCTGCTTTTGAGATATCCAGATTACTTTTCCGGTTAATGGAATTTTCTGCGTCTGTTCAGGTAAAGTCGTCAAAACAAAAACTTCTTCACCTAATTTTACTGGCTGCTTGGAAGGAATAAAAAGTCCACCACCTACAACATATGGCATATAACTGGCAAATAGTGTTTCAATATCCGGGATATTAGCCTGAATAATACCGCCCATACGTGGTTGCATCTTGTTTTCCCCTTAAGCTAAAGATTCATCAGCTTGATACACAATTCATCGAGCACCAGATTACTTTGTACGTTCTGCTCAAGATATTGTTTGGCTCGCTGAAAATCCTCATAAATTTTAAAAAGTGTTTCCAATGAATATTGTTCGGCCAATACATTAAAGTCCAGATCAATGTTTTTTACGGCCTGATTTAGCTTGACACAAATTAAATCGGACAACAAGTATTCAAACATTTGACCAAATTCACCAAAACTCAGGCTTTTATTCCATTTGGTCGCAATTGCCATTGGCATATTTTTTTGAATGACCAGTTTTTTCCAGTCTTCCATGAATTCCTGACGTAATGGCAACCAGGAACTTTGTGCAACCTCAATCGCTTGCAAAGGCATCTGATTGGATAAATTCATTAATAGCTGCTGCTGGCTCGAACCTGCTTCAGGTAACTGCGCCTCTACATATTCACTAAATTGCGCTGATGAAATCCGGTCTAAAGCAAAATGCTGTAAACGGCTGCGAATAGTTGCAGGCAATTTCAGATAATGATCCGCAAGCAGAATAATGACAATATTTTCACCCGGTTCTTCCAGAGTTTTCAGCAAGGCATTAGAAGAAGCAATATTTAATGCTTCAGCGGGTTCAATGACAATGACACGCCAGCCATCGACGGTCTGCTGTACAAAAGGCAGAAGATCACGGATCTTTTCAATTTTAATTTTGGCATTCTGTTTTTTATTGTCTTCATCAGTGCTGATATAGACGTAATTCGGATGGGTATCCGCTTTCAGCCACTGACAACTGCCACACTCACCGCATGGCCCCTTAGGCTGACGGTTCAGGCATAAAACCCAGGCCAGAAACTGCTGGGCAAAGGCTTCTTTACCACAGCCTTTTTTTCCATAGAACAATAAACCATGCCCAAGCTTAGGAAAACGCCCGGTTAGCGTATCCCAAACCTGTTGCTGCCATGGATAAATCTGTGCATTGACATCAAGCGGCATGGAGAATTCTCAAATTAAGCAAAAGAAGATGGATCCATCTGGTTCAGGCGATCCAGATCTTCCTGCGTATCGACACCTGGCGGTAAATTGGCTTCTGCCACAGCAATGGCAATACGGTGACCATTTTCCAGTACACGTAACTGTTCTAAAGATTCCAGTTTTTCCAGCACACCCATTTCCCAGGTTACATATTCCTGTAGCAGTTTCACGCGGTAAGCATATAAGCCCAAATGGCGATAAGCCTGATCATGCAGTTTCTGTTCAGCCAGCTTGGCACCATCACGGTCATAAGGAATCGTAGCACGACTAAAATACAGTGCCTGATTGTGCTTAGACATCACAACCTTAACGATACTGTCACGCTTGAATTCCTCTAAATGATGAATTGGCTCACACAGAGTCGACATTGAGCAAGCTGGTTGATCTTCTAAGAGTTGCGCGACCTGTTTAACTAACTGGGCTGGCAATAAAGGTTCATCACCCTGTACATTCACGATAATGTCATCACTCGCCCAGCCCTTGATTCGAGCTACCTCGCTTAGACGATCGGTACCTGATGGATGATCTGCTGAAGTCAGGACCACATCAACACCTTCAGCACGGCAAACTTCGGCAATACGTTCATCATCTGTTGCCACACACAGGTCATCAAAGCCCTGTACTTTTTTGGCCTGATCCACGACACGCAGAATCATCGGACGACCATGGATTTCCAGCAAAGGTTTACCCGGCAAACGTGAACTGGAGAAGCGTGCAGGAATAACTATATGTTTCATCGTAAATAAACCTTAGGAAATAGAAATACCCTGTTGCTCTAATTGCTGCTGCAATATTGTATAACAGGCAGGTGACAAGACTGCATCGACTGGCACCACCCAGATATCGCGATGATAATCTGGATACTGTTTGAGTAATGCCATAATTTTAACTGCATCTTTTTCAGTCGTAATAATCGGACTATTGTCATCGAATTGCATATCTTCAATTTCATAATCATGATGATCTGGAAATTCATGACACTGAAATTGCTGCAGCCCCAGATGTTCTAGTGTTTGATAAAAACGCTGTGGAAAACCGATGCCGACTACTGCATAGAAAGCCGCAGTTGGATCAAAGCTTTTGATAACATCCTGATTTAATAAATACGGCTGAGAGGCTGCAAGATGCATATGCAAAGGCGAAACTGGATTTGCTGCATGTTCAATCACGGTACCTTTTTCCAACCGGGTAACGGGTTCACGCAGATAACCTTCTGGTAAAAGTTTCTGGTTGCCCAAGCCTCGGTTATTATCCAGCACAATCCATTCAATCTGACGATTTAAAGCCCAGTGCTGCAAACCGTCATCACAAATAATTAAATCCAGTGCATGCTTTTCTAGCAGAAGCTCAATGCTCTTTTGACGATTTGGCCCTACAGCCATCGGCACACCAGTCGCTTGGACAATTAAGGCTGGTTCATCACCTACCACTTCAGGCAAGGTATTTAAATCTACATAAGCAGGAAAAGGACCTTTACCACCATAACCTCGACTGATTACACCAATCCGTAGGCCTTTTTCAGTGAGGTAATCCACCAGATGAATCAGTAAAGGTGTTTTACCACTCCCACCTACGGTAATATTTCCAATCACCATTACTGGAATAGGTGCGGTATAGCTTTTTTTAATCCCTTTACGGTAAAGCCAGTGGTTACTGACAAAACCCAAGCGGTAAAGCCAGGACAAAGGACGCAGCACAACCAGCCACTTTGCCTGTGTATTCCAAGCATCCTGAATGATCTGTGCCAAAGCCATGACTTAATGTTCCTCGAAATTACGTTGGTGCAGCTGATAATAAGCACCTTGACGTGCAATCAGCTCAGCATGATTACCCTGCTCTATAATACGACCTTGATCCATCACTACAATGCGGTCGGCATTTTCAATTGTTGATAGACGGTGCGCAATCACAATCGTAGTCCGATCTTGCATCGCCTGATCAAAGGCACGCTGAATAAAGTATTCAGATTCATTATCCAGCGCACTGGTCGCTTCATCCAGAATCAGAATCGGTGCATTTTTCAAAATGGCACGGGCGATCGCAATACGCTGACGCTGACCACCTGACAGATTCAGACCTTGAGCACCTAGTGGCGTATCATAACCTTGTGGCAAGGCCATAATGAAATCATGCGCATAGGCGGCTTTTGCTGCTGCAATGATTTCTTCATCACTCGCATTTTCTAGCTGGCCATAAGCAATATTTTCACGAACAGTACGGTTAAACAGCACTACCTGCTGGTTTACCATCGCGATCTGGGTACGTAAAGCAGTCAACTCATAATCAGTAATCGATTTTTGATCCAGTAAAATTTGCCCGGATGTAGTTTCCTGATAACGTACCAACAGATTCACCAGAGAAGTTTTGCCTGCTCCTGAACGTCCAACCAATGCTACAGTCTCGCCCGCTTTCACTTCCAGGTTAAAGTCATGAATCGCATGGTGACCATCGCCATAAACCAGATTGACATCTTTAAATTGAATGTTGCCTTTTAAGGCATCATTGAGTTTGCCGGTATTATGCTCTTCAGGCATATCTAGCAATTCAAACACAGAATGTGCGGCCGCCATACCACGCTGAATTTTTTCATTCACATCAGTTAATGTCTTGATTGGTCGCGCCAACATACCTGCAGCTGTAATATAAGCAACAAATTCACCCGCAGTCGTATCTCCCAAAATTTGTGGGCGCAATGCAATATACATCACGATACTGAGTGAAACTGACATGATCAGCTGTACCACTGGACTGTTCAGCTGCTGTACTGCCACCATTTTCAAGCCACGGCGTAGATTTTCCAAAGAATTCTGTTTAAAGCGTTCCTGCTCATAAATCTGACCACCAAAACCTTTGACAATCAGATTGGCATTTACCGTTTCCTGAACCACATGGTTCACATCACCCATAGTGTCCTGAACCTGTTGTGATAGCTTGCGCATCCGTTTTGAAGCTTTACTGATCACAAAACCAATCACGGGTCCAAAGATCAGAATACACATGGTTAAACGCCAGTTGGTATATAAAAGATATCCCAATAAGGCAATTGTGATCAGACCTTGCTGAATGATCGTTCTAAGTGCTTCAGTTGAGGCTGCGGTGAGCTGCTCAACGTTATACATAATTTTGGCCGTAATATGACCGCTGGTATTGTCCAGAAAATATTGCGCAGGCAAACGCAATATTTTGGCAAAGACTTCCTGACGAATATTAAATACCAGATTACGGGAGATGACCGCCGTATAATACCCACCGAGGAATAGACCTAAGCCCCGGAAGAACATCAGTACTACCACTAAGAATGGGAAAAGTAAGGTGAAACCCTGGTCTCTGTTTTGTATCGCCTCAATGATATATTCCAGTAATTTGGCTACAGAAACTTCTGTGGCCGCATTAATAGAAAAACCAAGCAGGACAATTAAGGCTGTGCCCCAAAATGGTTTTAAATAGCTTAAAAGGCGAAGATAGACCTTAAAATCGTGCTTCACTAATAACCTCGAGTTGGTACTTTCGTACTGATGTTGACATTGACAAAGCCAAGTTGCCCTGCAACGTCCATGACACGAATAACATCCTGATGTGTCGCTTTTGCATCAGCGGCAATGACAAACATTAAATCACGACGTTCATTCGAAATCTGTTTAATTGCCGTATTTAAATCTGCTGCGTCCTTACTGGCAATAGACTGACCATTTACGGCATAGTGACCATTGGCATCCACAATCACTTCAATTTTCTGGTCAAAATTCTTGGGCGGTACACCTTGTGCATCTGGAAGCGTCAGGTTCATCCGGCTCATCTGGTTAAACGTGGTTGAAAGCAGCAGAAAGACCAAAATAAATAGCAGGCAATCAATCATGGGTGTCAGATTGATATGTACATCTTCCACCTGGTTACGTTTAAATTTCATGCCCCTGCTCCTAGCTTGCTTTCTTGATGCGTTCTTCTACATCATCTGAAGCATTTAAATAGAACAGGTTGGCATGAAATAACGTTGCTTGCTGCTCAAGTTCCGCTACATATTCCTGAACCAGACGCTGGAAATAACGATGTGCAAATAAAGCAGGAATAGCAATCAGCATACCCGCTGCTGTCGTGATCAGTGCTTTGGAAATACCCGGCATCATTAATACTGGGTCACTATTAGTACCGACATCAATCATTAAAAATGATTCAATAATTCCAATCACTGTACCGAGCAAACCGAGTAGAGGCGCTACTGCACTCAAAGTACCCAGAAAATTAATATTCTTTTCCAGATAGCCAATTTCCTGTGAAGCTACCACTTCCATCTGGGCACGAGCATATTGCTCAGACTGGTGACGCGCTTCAAAACCAGCTGTAAATACACGACCCAAAGTACTGTTTTTCAAAGCTGAACTTTGTTGCAGCTTTTGCATAGCTTGTTCTGCATTTTGTGCAGGACCCATCAGAAGTGAGTTGGGCAGTACCAGACTCTTTTTTAAACGAATGAAGCGCTCAACTGAAATCGCCAGCATAAATATCGAACACAACACCAGCGGCAGCATCAACCAGCCGCCTGCTTTAACCAATTCCCACATCTGATTTATTCCCCAATAAAAACAAATTTTAAATTAATTATTCATTGCCCAGGATTGAAAGAATCCCGTCCAGCTCTTCTAAAGAATGATAGCTAATAACCAGCTTGCCTTTCCCTTGCTTGTTATAGTCAATTTTAACATCCGCACTAAAGCGCTCAGACAGACGCTGAGTGAGCTGCTGAATGTCTGGCGCAATCGCTGCTTTTGGTTTTTCTGTTTTCGGTGCATTGTAGTCGCGTACCAACTGTTCGGTTTGGCGTACTGAAAGGCTCTTTTCAATGACCATCTCAGCAACTTTAAGCTGATCTTTAGCCTTCAAAGTCAGAATGGCACGTGCATGTCCCATATCCAGCAGGCCCTGCTGCATAAAGTCTTTTACTTCTTCAGCCAGAGTTAGCAGACGCAGCAAATTGCTCACTGTGGTACGCGCCTTACCGACGGTATCGGCAATTTCCTGATGGCTTAAACCAAACTCGTCATGGAAACGCTGCAAAGCCATCGCCTGATCAATCGGGTTCAGGTCCTGACGCTGAATGTTTTCGATTAAAGCCAGTGCAATTGCGACCTGATCATTCAGCTCACGCACAATCGCAGGAACTTCAGTCAGACCTGCTAACTGTGCCGCACGCCAGCGACGCTCACCGGCAATAATCTCGTATGGATAGCGTTCATCATCGACCGGACGGATCACGATTGGCTGCATGATGCCATGCTTTTCAATCGATGCGGCCAGTTCCTGCAGATCCTGCTCATTGATATAACGACGTGGCTGATATTCACCACGTTTCAGCAGATTGACATCAATCTGTTTCAACTGACCATGATCAAGACCTTGTGCTTCGAGTTGTAATTTTTCTTTTTGAATTGATCCCAGCAAGGCATCTAAACCACGACCTTTGGCGAGTCCACGTTTCTTGACGGTCATGCTTTACTTCCTTTTTTCACTTTGCTTTTCTTTAATACTTCAGCTGCCAGATTTAAGTAAGCAACTGCACCCTTTGAACTTTTTTCAAAATAAATAACCGGTAGACCATGTGCCGGCGCTTCAGCTAGACGGATATTACGTGGAATCACGGTTTCATAAAGTTTTTTACCAAAATATTGCTCTAACTCTTCTGAAACATCACGGGTCAAGGCATTTCGAGCATCATACATGGTACGCAATACACCCACGATCTGCAGGTCTGGATTAAGTGCTTGCTGAATGCGGTCAATGGTTTGTGTCAGATCAGCCAGGCCTTCGAGAGCATAATATTCGCATTGCATCGGAATAATCACGCCATCCACTGCTGCCAGTGCATTCACGGTAATCAAGCTTAAGCTTGGTGCACAATCAACAATGATATAGTCGAATGAGGATTCAATTTCCTGCAAAGCTTCACGCAAAATAAATTCACGGCCTTTTTGCTCAGCAATCGCCAGCTCCACACCAGCCAGGTCACGGTTTGCCCCTAAAACCTTGTATCCAACTTCAGCCTTGGTGATCGCAGTTTCAATCGGCACTTCACCCAGCAATACATCAGTCACTGAATACAGCAGGTCATTTTTCTGAATCCCCGACCCCATGGTCGCATTTCCCTGAGAATCCATATCCACAAGCAAAACGCGTTTTTTTAGCACAGCGAGAGATGCCGCCAAATTTACTGCGGTTGTGGTTTTACCGACACCACCTTTCTGGTTGGCAATCGCAATAATTTGTGCCATGTTGACCCCGATCCTTCAAAAATTTTAAATACGTTTTAATAGAAGTAAATGACGTTGTTCGTCCAAGCGCGGAACCTTCAGTTCAATAATCTGACAGCTAAATTCATCTTTTAATGCTGCCACTTCCTCTTCAGGAATCAAACCTTTCATGGAAGCAATAATACTCTGCTCATGCATATACGGTTTAGACGCATTCACAAAATCTGTCAATGAAGCAAATGCACGACTGGTAATCACATCAAACTGACCCAGCTCATTGATACTGTCTTCATTTTCCACACGGGTTTGTACTGCAATGACATTTTTTAATTTTAGGTCTGCAATAAACTGCTTGAGGAAACGAATTTTTTTACCGTTTGAATCCAGTAGTACGCAATCACGCTCAGGCTGACATAAAGCAATGATCATGCCCGGCATACCCCCACCAGTTCCGATATCGAGCAAACGACCTGCAGGCAAATCCTTCAAAATACTCAGACTGTCAAGCAGATGCTTGACCAGCATTTCTTTAGGATCACGGATTGCAGTCAAATTGTATGCTTTATTCCACAGTACCAAAGCGTCTTGGTACTTGAGTAATAAATTTAAAGCTTCATCCGACAGCTCTAAACCTAAAGCCTGGCTACCCTGCTTTAGTTCTTGAAAAAACGTGTGCATAAACAATCAACGCTCGAAAAAGTTAAGTGGAAGTATACCGTTTTCTCTATATTGGCACAGTAGGGAGTGCTTAGTGAATATTCACTTAAGCAGACTTCCCTTCACGGATCATTGAATCTAGTGCATTCAAACGCTCAGGCGTTCCTACATCTACCCAAATGCCTGTCAATTTAGAGGCAGCAATCTTATTTTCCAGCATTGCTGCTTTTAATAATGGTGCCAAAGGACGCTTTCCAGCCTCTAAGCCTGCAAACATTTTCGGATGAATCACTGATACACCGCTAAAAGTCAGATTTTCACCACTGATCTGCTGATCAAAGGTATAAGCCTTGCCGTCAGCAAGCGTGAAATCACCGTTTGGATGCTGTTCCGGGTTTTGTACCAATACCAGATGTGCCAAATTTTCACCCAGCTCAACATTCAATAAAGGTGCAAAGTCCATAGTCGTCCAGACATCGCCATTGACCAAAATGAAAGGCTCATCACCAAGCAGTGGTAAAGCATTAATAATGCCACCGGCTGTTTCCAGACCTTCACCTTCATGTGACCATAAAATCTTGACACCAAACTGTGAACCATCACCCAACGCCTGAGCCAGTTTTTCACCTAACCAAGCCGTATTAATGACAACTTCATTCACGCCCATCGCAGCCAGTTTTTCAATATGCCAGACAATTAGCGGCTTACCACCCACTTCTAGTAAAGGTTTTGGCGTATGCAAAGTTAAAGGACGCATGCGGTTGCCCAAGCCAGCCGCGAGAATCATCGCTTTCATTTAGGCCGCTACCTCGTATGAACCATATTTTGCTTCAAAAGCTGGCATCACTTTTTCATGAATGAACTGCATAAATGGCTGTAATTCAGGATAGTCTTTGGTTTCTTCCAGCAGATACCACATCACACGTGGCAGGTCTTTTAGATAGCCAGATTTACCATCTCGCTCAAACAAGCGGACAAAAATACCTAAAATCTTGATATGGCGCTGAATGGCCATCATATCCGCATCTTTTTTGAACTGTTCGAAATCACGGTCCTGTTTTGCCGCTGCTGGTAACAGATCATAGAACACTTTAAACCAGCGATACACCCGATCTGCATTCCACTGCACATAGGCATCACGGGTAATCGAAATCAGGTCATAGGTATCAGCACCGATTACTGCATCCTGAAAATCAATTACACCCAGTTCGGTTTCATTTTCGATTTTCATCAGGTTACGGCTATGGAAATCACGATGCACAATGACTTGTGGTTGTGCCAAAGCAGCATTCGCCAGTATCGCGAATGTGCGCTTGATCAGAGCAGACTCTGATTCTGTTGGCTGAATTTTTAGAGCAGGTAGCATCCACTCAGTCAGCAGCTCCATTTCAGAAATAAGCTTCTCATAAGAATAAGCAGGAAACTGACCTTCTCCAGGAATGGACTGCAGCTGAATCAGCTGTTTAAAACTTTGCTCATAATAGGCATCAACCGTCTGATCATTCAGCAGATTTGATAACAGCACATCACCAAAATCTTCGAGCAGCAAAAAGCCATTTTCCAGGTCTTTGGCCACGATGTGTGGAACACGTACGCCATGGGCATCAAAAAATTCATCAATCGTCACAAAAGGCACACAATCTTCTTTTTCTGGTGGTGCATCCATGAGCATAAATGTTTTATTATTCAGTTTGATTCGTGCATAACGACGAAAACTTGCATCGCCTGCTAAAAAATGTGTTTCAAATTGATCTGAACCGAGTACAGAAGCAATCCAAGATTGTATCAATTGTTCGCGTTGAGTATTCATTTGCAATAAATTCTAGTACAGGCTGAGTTTTTAAAGTGCTAAGTGTAGCTACTTATCAACTTTTTCTCTATGATGCGACAATAATTAATTGCGATAAAAGCATGATTGGTTAATGAGACAAATGAAGCATCACTTTAAAATAAACCCTCTAGCGACTGCGATCTTAACCCTTTTATGTAGTAGCTCGGTCTCAAGCTATGCTGCATCAAATGACTCATCCAATGTAAATGCGGAACAACTCAAACTGCGCATTAATGAGACCTACCCCGGTGAAGCATTCTTCTCACAATATTATGTGGATAAATCTTCACCAGAAGCACAGCAGCGTCAAGGTAAATATCTCAGTTCAGCCTATTGTGAAGGTGCCTGGGTCACTCCTATTGCACCTGATGCACCGACGATTGACCCTGAACAGGCAACTTCAACCATTACTGCAGACTATGGCCATTATAATCCGGCCGGTGATTCCTATTTAGAAGGCAATGTGGTCATTGATCAGGAAGGTCGCCAGATTCGTGCGGAACGCGTGACGATTGATCAGACTCAAACCTATGCTAAGGCAGAAGGTCAAGTCCAACTGGCCCAAGGTGGCTTGATTTCGCAAAGCGATGATATCAATTACAACCTAAAAACCCAGCAAGGTGACTTAAACAACAGTTTCTTCATTGCGGAAGAACAGCATGCGCATGGCCGTGCTGAAAAGATTGCCAAAACCTCAGACGATACGCTTGAACTGGAAAATGCCACCTATTCTACCTGTCCACCTGAGCAAAAACCGACCTGGAAAATTCAGGCAGATCAAATCAAGCTGAATCAGGAAACCGGTCGCGGTGAAACCCGTAATACCAAGCTCTATGTGAAAGATGTTCCGGTACTGGCTGTTCCTTATTTTAACTTCCCAATCGATGATCGCCGTACCACAGGGATTCTGACGCCAACTTTCGGATTTACCAATGATGGTGGTCTGGAATTGGGTGTGCCGGTTTATCTTAACTTGGCACCACAATATGATGCGACCATTACACCACGTTATATCAGTGATCGTGGCGCGATGCTGGATGGCGAGTTTCGTTATTTAACAGAAAACTATGGTGAAGGCCGGATTTGGGGTGGCTACCTGCCCTCTGATGAAAGTTATGGCGATAAAGACCGTAAAGACCTGCACTTCCTGCATAACTGGCAAATCAACGATCAGTTCTCAACAAATCTTGAATATAATTACGCATCAGACAAGGACTTTTTTGCCGATCTGGATAATAACCCAGATTCAAAAACAGACCTGAACTTGCGCCGCGCCTGGGAAGTTAATTATAAAAATGGTATCCCCGGCTTAAAAGCTCAGTTTAAAGTTGAAGATTTCCAGACGCTTGATCCTGCCGTTTTGGATGAAGATCGCCCTTATGCGCGTTTGCCGCAGCTTTTGGTGAATTATAAGACCGGTAACCCGTTAGGTTTGCAATACGAATTTAATAACGATACAGCTTATTTCCAGAAAGACATCAGAAATACCGAAAATATTGATACCGGTGATGAAGCCATCTATCAACCAAGTGGTACACGCATCTATAATGATTTCTCGGTACGCTATAATCACTTTACCCCTTGGTCATTCTTCATTCCTCAGGCAACATTACGCAATATCAATACTTTCTATGATCAAGATACTATTGATCGTATTAATAATAATCAAACCAGCTCATCAAGTGAAAATCATTCTATCGTAGTGCCACAATTTACGCTGGACACCGGTTTAATTTTTGAAAAAGATGGTCGCTATTTACAGACCTTGACGCCTCGCCTGTTTTACGCTTATTCACCGTATGAAAATCAGCGCAATCAGCCAAACTTTGACTCTGTCGTAGCCTCAATTAATTATGACCAATTATTTAGTGCACGCCGCTTCTATGGTAATGACCGCTTAGAAGACAATAACTTCGCTTCTTTAGGTCTTAGTTACAGTTTATTTAATGAAGAAGGTTTAGAGCGATTACGCGCCAGTGTGGGACAAAGTTTCTTCTTTGAAGATCGCCGTGTCACATTAGATCGTGAAGCAGATAAATTTGACCGTGAAAGCCATACTGGTCCAGTTATTCAGCTTAGAAGTCAGTTAAACAAAAACGTGCATGTCAACCTAAATTCTAGCTGGATGTCGAATGGCTCCAATGCCCAGCGTGATGTACAGGTTTATTATACGGGCGATCAGGGCGATCTATATAACGTAGGCTATTTCTATCGTAAAGATATTCCAAACCGCCAGGAAAGTTATGATCAGGTGGTTGGCTCATTTATCCAGCCAATTGCCAATAACTGGCGTCTGGTCGGCCATGCGCAATTTGACCTGGATAATAGTGTCGCACGTGAATATTTACTTGGCGTAAACTATGAGTCATGCTGTTGGGGAGTATCTGTCTATGGCCGCTCATACTACAATGACCTAGACGATATCAATGACCCAGATGTGAAGGCGAAACGTGCAGTAATGGCTGAAGTAACGCTTAAAGGTCTTGGCGGGTTAAGCAACAAGCTAACCTCATTACTAGAAAATCGTATTCTAGGTTTTAACAATATCAATCAAACTTGGACAGAACGTTAATGAAGACAAAACAGTTAAAACAAATTTTTAAAGCGACCGCACTTGCGCTATGTCTTTCTTCAGCGATGACGACTTTTGCTGTTGCCCAACCTAAAGATGAAGTTGTAGCTGTTGTCGACAATAGCGCTATTCTGCGTAGTGATCTAGCACAAAGCGTTGCTGAAATTTCTCACCAGTTACAAAAGCAAAACAAGCCTGTTCCACCGCAACCTTATCTTGAACAACAAGCACTTGAACAGCTAATTGTACGTCAGGCTCAACTGGAACAGGTCAAACGCTTCAATATCCGTCCAGATGAAAAATCTTTAAATGAAGCAGTGCTTAAAGTAGCACGTGATTCAGGCTCCCCTAGCTTGGAAGCTTTCCAGCAAAAACTGGATGCTATCGCGCCGAATACGTATGCCTCTTTACGTAACCGTATTGCAGAAGATCTGGCACTTAGCCGTTTACGCCAGCAAGCCGTAAATTCACGTATCCAGATCAGTGATCAGGATGTGAAAAACTTCCTGAATACACCACAAGGTCAAGCTCTGTTAGGTAGCCAGGTACATGTTCTGCATTTACGTATAACCGGAGAAAATGCTCAACAGATTGCTGCGCAAGTAAGAAATGACTTGAGCAGCAGCAATGATATTCAGGCGATCAGCAAAAAATATTCAACTGGCGATATTAAAGTAGATGCGTCTGATATGGGCGTGCGAAATTTATCAGAAATCCCAGGCGAACTCGCTGCACGTGTTTCTACTTTGCAAGCGGGTCAAACATCTGAACTGATTCCTGCGGCAGATGGCGTGCATGTCCTGAAACTTTTAGAGCGTAAAGGTGGTGAGCAGAAAGCATTGGTTCCTCAGTACCAGACCCGTCATATTCTGATTCAAACATCAGAAGTGGTTAGCCCAGAAAATGCTAAACAGATGATTGATAGCTTATATACGCGTCTTAAGCAAGGTGAAGATTTTGCAGTATTGGCGTCTACTTTCTCTAATGACACAGGTTCAGCGCGTGATGGCGGAAGTTTAGGCTGGGTCAGCCCAGGTGTCATGGTACCTGAATTTGAACAGCGTATGAAAAATACGCCAGTAGGTCAAATTAGTGAACCGTTCCAGTCACAATTTGGCTGGCATATCCTGCAAGTGACCGATACACGTCAACAGGATATGACTCAGGAATATCAGGAACGTATGGCACGCCAGATCCTGGGTGAACGCCAGTTTGATGCTGAGCTAGATAGCTGGTTACGTGAAACCCGTAGCAATGCCTATGTAGAAATCAAAGATCCTCAGCTAGATCCTAAACGCGCTCGTTAATTTAAGAAAAGAAAGCCAGCATAATGCTGGTTTTTTAATGGCTCAATTCTTTAAGCAATAAAAAAGCCTCTTATTAAGAGGCTTTTTTATTTCAGATCCGATTAACGATTGTTTTCGTCGTCAGAAGAATCTTCAAATTTTGAATCGTTATCAAAACCAGCGCCTTGACCACCGAAACCAGCGCCTTGACCACCAAAGCCAGCACCTTGACCACCGAAGCCACCTTGACCGCCGAAGCCTTGACCACCGAAGCCACCTTGACCGCCGAAGCCTTGACCACCGAAGCCAGCGCCTTGACCGCCGAAGCCACCTTGACCACCGAAGCCACCAGCAGCGCCTTGACCACCGAAGCCACCCGCGCCACCTTGACCACCGAAGCCCGCACCTTGTGAACCAGCAGGAGCACCAGCTGGACGAGGGTTACGTGCAGGTACTACTGTAGAAATCGCATGTTTGTAAACCATTTGGCTTACTGTATTTTTTAATAATACAACGTATTGGTCAAAAGACTCGATGTGACCTTGTAATTTGATACCGTTTACCAGGAAGATAGAAACTGGAATACGTTCCTTACGGAGAGAATTCAAGAATGGATCTTGTAAAGTTTGACCTTTAGACATGTTATAACTCCAAAAATTTAAAAATCAGCGCAAAAAACTATCTCTATTTTTCAATTAAAAATTATAAAAAAGATAGTACTCAAATTTTGCTTTATCCGTGACAGTTTCGCAAGTCTTCTTGGGCCTGCTCGAGCGTAAAATATGTTGTAAATTTATGCTTTTCTTGCAAAGATCTCAACCAGGTATATTGACGTTTGGCAAGTTGTCGTGTCGCAAATAAAGCCTTATCCTCCATTTCCCGTTGTTTTTCATGACTTAGGTCACCTTTTTTTAAGAATTCTATGGCTTGGCGGTAACCTACTGAACGCATTGAGGGTAAATTTTCGTCAAAATCGTATTTTCCCATTAATCCTTTAACTTCATTTAAAAATCCGTTTTTCCACATAATTTCAAGACGTTTTTCAATACGTTTGTGCAATTCTAACCGATCGGGCATTAAGGCATAATTATGGAAATTGTAACGATATGGTAAATTTTTTGGTTGTTCTGCTTGTAGTTTTGTAATCGGCTCACCTGTTAGCTTAAAAACCTCTAATGCACGGATAATTCTCTGTTTATCACTGACTTTAAATTTCTGGCCTGCTAAAGGATCTATCTGACATAATTCAGCATACACCGCTTCCCACCCTTCACGAGCGGCTTTCTCTTCGATCTGGGCACGTACTGCGTAATCTGCACTTGGCAAATTGTCAGATAAGCCTTCAAGTAAGGCCTTAAAATACAGCATGGTGCCACCCACCAAAATTGGTGTTTTACCATGCGCATGAATATCATCAATCAGACGGCAAGCATCTTCGACAAAGTTTGCTGCAGAATAGACTTCGAGCGGGCTAATAATATCAATCAGATGATGCGGATAGCGCTCTAATTCCTCTTTAGAAGGTTTCGCTGTACCAATGTCCATTTCCCGATAAACTAGCGCAGAATCGACAGAAATCAGCTCAAAATGACTTTGCTCGTATAGTTCACATGCCAAAGCAGTTTTACCGCTTGCAGTTGGTCCCATTAAATTGATGACCGGCAGTTGATTGGACATGTAAGGCTACTCTCCTCGAGCGAAAAGTTTATCAAGTTGAGACAATGGAAATGCTCGCCAGGTTGGACGACCATGATTACATTGGCTCGCAAATTCAGTTTGTTCCATCTGGCGCAGCAAAGCGTTCATTTCTGACAGACTCAACATTCGATGTGCACGTACTGCACCATGACAGGCCATACCTGCAAGAATCTGGTCACGTTTCTGCATTAAACCCTGTCCCTGATCATTAGGATCCAGATCATTCAGTAATTCAGGGATCAAGGCATCAAAATCAGCCTTATGTAAAATGGCCGGTACGCCTCGCACAATGACCTGTTCATCACCATACTGGTCAATTTCCAGGCCTAAACGAGCAAGTTGATCTTTGAGCTCGTCAACACGCATGGCTTGCATACGACTAATGCTCACCACTTTAGGAATCAGCAATTGCTGGGATATCCAGAATTCCGGTTTATCCCAAGCCATTTTCATCTGTTGCAACAGAATACGCTCATGCGCCGCATGCATATCTACGATGATTAAGCCTTCGGTATTTTGCGCCAGAATATAAATCCCATGCAGCTGGGCGATCGCAATCCCCAAAGGATGCTCATCCACTTTACTGTGTAAATGTGACTGAAATGCATCCGATGCTGAATTAATGGTTTCCGGTTCAGTTTCTCTTAAAGGCGCGAGATAACTTTTCAAAGCATTATTCAGCTGTTGCGAACCCGAATATAACTTATTGTAATCCTGCGCATAATGCACAGTTTGTGGACCAGATGACTCAAAATCCGTTAACACATCAGAAGCTTCTTCTTCACGCTGATGATACGGAGATGTGACTGAAATAACCGGTTGAGTGACTACGGACTGATGCAGGCTAAACTGCTCCTGATAGCGTGGCTGAGGTGTAATCGCAACAGCTTCAGACTCAGTTTTCATGGCCTCAGCCAGATCAGCGCTCGCAGTCTGGAATTGTGCCAGGGTTTCCTTGGCATAGTGACGTACAAATTCATGTACTTCACGCTGGTTCAGGAAACGAATTTCATGTTTGGTCGGATGCACATTGACATCAATACTTTCTGGATCAATTTCCAGAAATAGTAAATAAGCGGCATGCTGATGGCCATGCAGGATCCCATCATAAGCCATACGCAAAGCGTGCGAAATGGTCTTGTCTTTAACGATCCGGCCATTCACATAGACATATTGCAAATCGGCTTGAGCCCGTGCATCCGAAGGATGTCCAAGCCAGCCTGATAAACGCATATTGATACTGTCTGCATCAATCCAGTAAGCATTTTCAGTAAACTGACGGCCAAGTAATTGTTGCACACGTTGAAAACGCAAAGCTCCACTATCTGCAACCGGCAAATTCAGCTTGATCGTTTGGTTATGCTCCAATACAAAGCGAATATCGAAATGCGTTAAAGCCATACGGCGAACAATTTCTTCGATATGTCCAAATTCAGTGCCGGGCTTTTTCAGGAATTTGCGCCGCGCCGGGACATTGAAGAATAAATCCTGCACCCGGATCTGGGTACCTTTGGAGGCTGCGACAGGTTGAATCTCCTGATGATCAAAAGCCGTACCGTTCACTTCAACCTGATAGCCAATGCCATCTTCATTCTGGCTACTGGTTAAAGTCAGACGAGACACTGCGGCAATCGAGGCCAGCGCTTCACCACGAAAGCCCAAACTGGTAATCGCATGCAGCTCTTCAGCTGTCTGAATCTTACTGGTCGCGTGACGCATCACAGCCAGTGGCAAATCCTCATAATGAATGCCTCGGCCATTGTCAATGATTTCAATCAGCGTACTACCGCCCTGTTCCACCCGGATGATCAGCTCGGTCGCACCTGCATCAATCGAGTTTTCCAGCAACTCCTTGACCACAGATGCAGGACGTTCAATCACCTCACCTGCGGCAATCTGGTTCGCCAGCGCAGGATCAAGTGCACGGATACGGCGTATACTTAAATCATCAACCATTTGGGAATTCACGCTCCAAAGCTTGCTGTAATGCCAGATTAGAAGAAATCAGACTTGCAGTACGGGTCAGCTCATCTTCTGATTTTAAAATTTCAATAATTAAATCGGCTTGCGGGATTTCATCACCCCCCTTAGAAGGCCATTCAAATAGAAATAGCGCATTGGGAGTTTCTAAATAATCCCGGATTCCCATCAATTCAAGTTCATAAGGGTCATTGAGACGATATAAATCAAAATGAAAGATATCCTGACCATTCACCTGATACGGTTCCACCAGCGTATAAGTCGGACTTTTTACTGAGCCTTTATGACCGAGTTGTTGTAAGTAATAACGCGTCAGCGTGGTTTTCCCCGCACCCAAGTCACCAATCAGATATATAACGCCCGAAGAAAAATTATTTGCCAGAACTTTGGCCAGATTTTGGGTGTCATCTTCATGTTTTAAAGTGACATTAAATGAATAAGGCATATTACTCACGACATGATGAAAAAGAATAATTATGATAGCATCGCAACGCTTTAAAAGCCTATTCACCTCTGTGAGAAACTGTATTTTTTCACAGCATCCGTTCCAGACCAGAGATAGATCCACGTTGTGATGACTTCGACTGTTGAATTTAGCCCACCCATGCTGAATGGGGTTACGGCAAGTAAAGTATTCCTGCAAGCGACAGCTGATTCACCCAAGACAGTCTATTCCTATCTCTGTGCACAATTTCCACATATTGAGTCGAGCGAATGGCAATCCCGTTTCGATAATGGTCTGGTTTATGATGCTCAGGGTAATACCTTAAGCATCGAAAGTTCTTTTCAAGCGAATACTCATTGTTTTTACTATCGTTTTTTGGCACACGAAGTGCATGTTCCTTTTCAGCATCAGATTCTGTTTGAGAATGAACATCTGCTGGTCGTTGATAAACCGCATTTTCTGACCATGAGTCCTACTGGGCAATATGTACAGGAAACCTTGCTGGTACGCCTAAAACAGCAAACCGGAAATGAACATCTCACTCCAATTCATCGCTTAGATCGTGAAACGGCAGGTGTGGTGCTGATTTCAAAATGTGTGCAATCGCGTGGCGTTTATCAGCAAATGTTTGCGACTCGGCAGGTACAAAAAACCTATCATGCGATTGCGGCTTATCGTGATGATTTAAGTTTTCCGCTCATCACAAAGCTGAAAATGGAGAAAGGCCAGCCCTTTTATACCATGCAGGTGGTAGAAGGAGAGCCTAATAGCGAAACCGAAATTCAATTGCTGCAACATGATCAGCAATGGGGCAAATATGAGCTAAAACCGCATACAGGAAAGCAGCATCAGTTAAGGGTACACTTAAGTCATTTGGGGATTCCGATCCAGAATGATCCTTTTTATCCGCAGGTTTCCCATAAGGCGGATGATGATTTTTCTGCACCTTTACAGCTACTAGCCAAACACATTCAGTTTACGGATCCAGTTACCCAAAAGCAGATGCAATTTAGCTCTGAACTTGAATTGACACTGTAAATCTCTTGTCATTACAGATTATTTTCTAAAAACGGCAACTTGAGGATTGAAATCCCGAAGTTATCGATTAGAATAAGGCGAAAAGTTAAGTAATTTAAAGCTTTGAAAATATTATGAGAAAAACTGAAGTTTATCAAATTCGCCTGGATTCCCAAGAAAAGAAACAGGCATTTGCAGTATTTAAACAATTGGGGATTACGCCGGCTCAGGCAGTTCGTCTTTTTTTTAAACAGGTGGTTCTGACCAAATCAATCCCCTTCTCGATTGAAAATCAGAATATTAATCTGGAACAGCTGATCAAGTTACGCAAGCAGAAACAGAATGAAATTAAGGCAGAACAAAGCTCAAGTCCAAGTGCTACAGCGATTCCAGCAGATCATCAGGAAATGAATCTGGATGATGATCATTTTGATTTATTTGAAGAACTGAATGCTATTTTAGGTGAAAGCGACAAAATTTAACATTGTTGCATTTACGAACAATTCTTAAGTTTCTCTCCTTTCAAACTTCGCTATGCTTGATGTTAATGATAAATAATAAAATTAACATGGAGTAAGCCGATGATCGTGCGACGTGCCCAGTCAGAAGATCTACCTAACCTGGCCGTTTTATTTGATGAGTACCGTCAATTTTATGGTACTTCTTCCAATCTGGATTTATCTTACGAGTTTTTGAAACAGCGTTTTGAAGATGGTCAAACTGTCATTTTTATCAACACCAAGGATGATATTTTTACCGGATTTATTCTGCTGTATTTAAGATTTTCCTCAGTCGCATGTTCTACCTATTATGTGCTGGACGATGTCTATATTAGCCCGCCTTATCGCCGGCATGGTGCAGCCAAACAACTAATTGATACTGCTATTTTATTTGCCCGGCATGAAAATGCGCTTCGAATCAGCCTGGAAACGCAAAAAACCAATTATCAGTCACATAAACTTTATGAGTCACTTGGGTTCATTCAGGACAATGAATTCGTAACTTTTCATTGTTTCCTGAAATAAATTCCAGACTTTATTCGGTACGGAATTTTGCCTGTGCCACTTGTTCTGCGTCCAGATAGGTCCATTCCCCTATTGCCAGTTCATTCAAGGCCAATGCACCAATCTGGGCACGATGCAGCTGCTCCACTTTATTGCCAACAGCTGCCAGCATACGTTTCACCTGATGATACACACCTTGATGAATGGTCATTTGCAGTCGATTGTCATTCAGACGAACAATATCTGTAGCAGCAAAGGTGCCTTTTTCATTTCTCAATTCCACACCCTGTTCAAGCTGTTGAATCTGCTCATCTGTTACGGGATCGGCAGTAGTCATCTGATAGACTTTCGCCACATGTTTCTTAGGATGGGTCAACGCTTGTAAAAACTGACCATCATCCGTCAGCAATAACAGTCCGGTGGTGTCCTGATCGAGACGACCTACACATTGGATTCCACGGTTTAACAAGGTATCATCAAACAGATCAAATACACTGAAATGATGGGTAGCCTGATGTGAGCATTCATAATCTTGAGGCTTATTGAGCGCGATATATACTTTTTCCCGATAGCGATACTCATGACCATAGACGCTAAAAGTCAGATCTTGCAGATTCAGCTTATGCTTGGGGTTATCGATGAGTTCGCCCTGAATCGAAACAGCACCATTTTTAATCAGTTGCTGACAATGTTTTCGTGAGCCGAAACCTTGTGATTGCAACATTTTTTCCAATAGCATCTGTCTAAACCTGTTTAAATGAGGGATAGGCGCATTCTATACTGAAAACTAACCAGATTCATTTCTTGTAGAGCATTCTCCCTTTAAATGGCTAAAAAGCCTATAATCCTGTGACTTTTCATTTTTTTATCTCCTCATGTCCCAACTTGATCTGAATCTGCTTGTTCTTCTGGTTCTACTGGCTTGCGGTATTTTTAGTCATAATACTGCTGTGACCATTGCTGCGGCCGTGTTGATCGTATTAAAAATCACGCCTCTCAATGAACTCTTACCTTATGTACAGCAACATGGCCTAAATATCGGGATTATTATTTTAACCATTGGCGTATTGACTCCGATTGCTAGCGGGAAAATTCCTGGTGACAGTATTCTTAAATCATTTCTGAGCTGGAAATCTTTACTGGCAATTGCAATCGGTCTATTCGTTGCCTGGCTTGGTGGACGTGGGGTGAAACTGATGTCGAGTCAGCCTGATGTCGTTGCAGGTCTATTAATTGGTACAGTCGCAGGTGTCGCGGTACTTCGTGGTGTCCCTGTCGGGCCATTAATTGCGGCCGGGATTTTATCGTTATTGATTGGAACGCAATAAGCCTTTAACCATGATTGTGCAATATTCTTAAAAATTAACATTCTAAAATTATGAACTGCAAAGTATTAAATCACATGATCAGCGACATGGATGTCGCTCGTTGGATTGAGGTACAGGATGTACCTTCAATCCAACAAAAGATTTTTGTTACTTTTGATCTTTCAAAAGTAAAAGCTCAGGTTAAATACTAAAATTTAAAAACTCAAATTTTATTCCACAAACAGCAAAGCCAAACGTACCTGATCATAACCCATACGCGGACTGGTCAGTTCCACGATCGGACGTAATTTAATACTGCCATCATCATTAAAATGATCTGAGTTTTGACGTTTGGTTAGACGTTTATAAATCTTGCGGACTTGTTCAACGACTTCTTCACCCGGATGAGCCACTGAGATATCCAGCCCTTGCTCCTTATGCAAACGCCCCAGATGGTTAATGATGGTTGCCGGCGTTAAACCACGTTCAGTTGCAATATCGGAAATCTCATAACCTTCTTCAAACAGTTCACGGGTTTCATCCAAGGTTGCAGTCGCGTAGTTTTGCTTGCCACCATTTTTGGCAATTTTCTTCTCATTGCGCTGGATCTCGACTTCGTTCAAAGTGCCACCACAATGACGGATAAAGGCCTTATGCTGTACAGTCAAATCCACGTTTTCAAAATTCGCTTCAGCTTCATCCGACAGTTCCCGAAAGCGGCGATCAGCTTTAATGGCAAGACTATCCAGTTCCAGAGCCTGTTCATTAAAGCCTTTCAAACGTAGACCATTTAAGCTTTTCAAACGGGATAATGCTACATAACCTTGACCTTTTTCAAAGGTATGGCTCAAGTCAATCTCAGCAGCTTCTAGCGTCATGCCTTGAGACTTATGAATGGTAATCGCCCAAGCCAGACGTAATGGAATCTGCTGGAAACTGGCAATGGTTTTGCCTGCTTCATTATCCACCGACCAGGTTTCAGGCTCTACAATCAGGGTAGTTCCATCTGTCAGTTTGACCTTTGGCAGAACGCCATGCTCATCATCATCTTCAAAGCCGATCACTTCACCCAGACTGCCGTTGATATAGCCCATATCAAAGTTATTTTTCACGAACATGACCTTGGCATGTTTTTTCAGGGTTAAGGCTTCGGGTGCACGGACTGAAGACTTTAAGGTTTCTATCAGTTTTTCATTGCCATCACATTGCGCATCAAACTGGCGTGGATCCTGATCAATTTCATTCAGATGCTTAAAGTTAATGCTGTCTACATCCATATTGTGGGTATAGAGACGTGTATAGTTATCGCCAATATTCTGCTGACGTGTAGCCTGCAGTGCTGAACGATGTTCAGGTGAAATGGCCTGTGCACGAATGGCATTCAGAATATCATTCAGATAGTCATTACCCTGACGATGCTGCTCGGTCAGATAACAAACCCGAAACTTGGCTTCAACCCAAGCATCCGACATAAAGCAGAATTTATCGCGGTTACGTTCATCATTTTTTCCAACGGGCGGCAACTGGAAAAAGTCCCCTGCGACAATGACCTGAATCCCACCGAAAGCTTCATCACTTTCCCTGAAATATTTCAGTACCTGATTGACCAGATTGAGCTGCTTGGCATGCAGCATAGAAATTTCATCAATAATCAGAACTTGCGCATTTTCCAAGTGTTCTTTCAGGTATTTACGCTCTTTCATCCGCTTCAGGTCTTCTTCAGACAAAAAGTCTTTGATCCCGATTCCGGCCCAGGTATGAATGGTCATACCATTCATATGCGTTGCCGCAATACCAGTCGACGCAGTAATGGCGACCGACACCTTACGGGCTTTCAGATAATTGATATATTGATTGAGCGTATAAGTTTTCCCTGCACCCGCAGAACCGGTTAAAAAGACATTTTCCCCTGCTTTTAAGAGCTTAAGTGCAGTTTCCTGTTTCATAAAAGAGATACCGTAAAAGAACGGCTATAGCCTAACGATTTTTGCCGGAAAAGTTAAGCTTCACGGACAGAAAAGCACTGAATCAGGTCAAGCCTGCAGGTTTAACCAGTTAATAAAATGCTGGGCAATATTGATATATTCAACTTCCGCTTTTTGATTATTTGGGTACTCAAGCTGGTCAAAGATGACTTGATCATTCTGCAACTGGCAGCCTAAAATCAGAGGTAACTTGATGGCAGGATGTGACATGCGAAAGACCACATATTCACCTTCGACTATACGCTGTGCATAACTTGCAGCCAGACAGTTCCGGAATATTCTGGCCTCTTCAATAATCCGCTCCAGTGTTTTCAACTCCTCAAAACGCCAATTAAAATACAGTAGAAAATGTGCCTGTGTCAGCGGTCTCCAGCTGGCAAGCGCAAAGTCTTTTTTGAGCTTGGCAATAATCTCTTGCTTCTGAATCTGTTCATGCCAGGCAACTGCCTGCGTAAATAAACTGGTCCAGCTTAAATTTTTAGGCACTTCTGTTTGAGTAGAAAAATACTGCGGCAGATAATCGCGGATATAACCGTCAAAACAGGATTCACGTACATGCCGAGCGTGTAAATAAAAACGCTTTCTAAACTCTACAAATGGAATCTGGTTACGTTGTAGCACGTTATAAAAATTACGGTCTTGCTGAGTTTGAGGCCGAATATAAGCCAACACATCCTCCGGCAAATCACAGGTAATCTTATACAGATGCTGCATATAAGCTTGCATCACTCGGCTTAAGTTGGCATAGACCCTTTTAGTTATCTGATCATCCATTGCCACTACATCCCGCAATAATCCGATCCATTCATCCAGATATAAAATCGATGGACTAATCGCAATGCGATGATCCTCAATAGCCTGACGCGTTCCTTTGAGAACAACTGTTCGATTCCGCTCATGCTCAAACCAGTGATGCTGAAGGGCATATTGATGAACATCATCAATAAACAGACGTGCTGCGATATATTGAAAATACTGCAAGGTGGCTAAAACAATCTGCGGATGAATATGATGCGTATCAATAAAGCTTAAAGCTGTTGCCGCCACCCGCACACTGCTATGTTGAATATTGCCGCTCAGCCAATCCAAGATTTCCGCAGGCTGTTTAAATAGCCAGTTCACTACCCGATGACAATCAAATAAGGGAAGTTTGGCGACTTTTTTTTGCCATAAATAAGGATTATTTTCCAGAAAATTGCGTTTGGATAGCAGATCACTCCGATGCCAGCTATCACGATTCATCAGCCGGACAAAGCCCAGTAGATGACTTTGCTCTTCGGCATGCCGATACAGCAAACGGATATCGTCAATATGGTCATTCAGTTCATGCAGATTGAACCGGTTTTCAAAGGATAAGGAGATAATCCGGTAGGTCGCTGGGTGCAGAAACTCAGGCGCACTGAAACAGAATGCATCCAGACTGTCCATCACTGACTGAATCGATAGAAACTCATCTGGCTGCAAATATTGCAAGGAAAAGATTTGCTGTAGCTGTTTTAAAACATGCGCCGGAATCTCATGTCCACTTTGAAGACAATTACTGATACAAGGCTGAGTATAAACTTCGGCTTTAATCATAAAGGAGTCGATGATTTCAGCCTGCACAAGCGACATCTGTTTTAAGCAATTAGCAACTCGGTCAGGCGCATTAACCCATATATAGACTTGATCAATAATAAGTTGACGGAGCTGTTTGGCTTTATCACGTAAAAACAGGGAATGCTGGGGCTTTAAATCCCCAGTCAGAAAGTAAATATCCTGAAAGAAAAACTCTTCCAAAGCCTCTGCTTTAGCCAGCCTGGAATCAATCTGCATTTCTGCTAAGGCATGGGGACTTTCCAGATTTAAATCTTGAGGTGTATATAGCTGTATATTTAATAAGCCATTAAGCAGATCAATTCGATGCTCATCCTGATGAATCCTGAACAAATTCTGGGCATTCACATGACCAATAAGCGCCATTTGATCCAGATACAGCTGATTTAACTCAGGAAAAATACTGAGGCATTGTTCAGCGAGCTGTCTGAATGGCAGTAACAAACCCTCCTGTTCCATATTTCCCCCTTCGTTTTAACCCTATTGAGTTACAGACCTACTGAATTTCAATCCTTTAAAATCGCTTTTTCCTTTCTATTACAGAAATTGAAGCATGGTGATTTTTTAGACGATTCGATCTCAATGTAAAGCAAAGCAGGAATGATGAAAAGACCTAGACTTCATCTTGCCGACGTCTGTCAGCCAACAGTTCTAGCCCCTGATAGATCTTGTGTTGTAAATACTCACGAAAATCAATCAGATCATTCTCGTGCTGCACATGATGAATTGGCTGCCGCGGCATAAACTGAAAATAAAAAGGCAAGCGTTTGGGAAACAGATTTTTAGGTAAGGAAGGAATCACGTCACTATGACGTAATAATTTATTGAGTTGGGGAATTTTTAATAATTTTTGAAAATACTTATGTTGAATGATCTTATTGGCATCAAATCCAATCTCATAGATTTCATCACCGCCCAGTGCAGCAAAAGGGACTATATCGTATTGAAACTCTTGAGCCAGCTTAAGGAAGCCATAACGCTCTTTCCAAATCAGCTGATACTGCTCACCTTCCCGTTTCAGCACTTCACGGCCACCCCCCGGAAAGACCAGAATCGAGTAGCCTTGCTGCATGGCCGAGCGGACATAGTCCTGTATGCCATCAATAGCACCAAATTTCTTCACTGCTTCACGCCATAGCGGCACATAAAAATGGCTATGATCAGCAATACTGACCACAGCCACTTGATGTTCATTGTACAGGTAATCAATCAGCATTGGCGCATCAAAGATGCCATACATGGAATGATTACCGACATACATTGCAGGTCGACTGGCATCAATATTTTCAGCCCCTAAAAAAGTAGGCGTGAAATACAGTTTGGATAAGGCACTTAAGCGCCTGATCCATGCTGCGTCATGCTTGACCTGCAAAATATACTCCCGGCTTACGCCACGCGTTTTTGTACCAGGATTGAACCCACTGAATAGCCTGCACCAAATGAACACAGTACGCCATATTCGCCGTCTTCAACTTCATTTGCAGTACGATGTAAGGCAATAATGACACCTGCGGAAGAAGTATTGGCAAACTCATTCAGAATGATAGGTACCAGACCTGGTTTGGCATTTTCTTTACCCACTACCAGTTTCAGAATCAATTCATTCATGCTGGCATTGGCTTGGTGCAACCAGAAGCGTTTTACATCTGTAGGTGCAATATGATTTTTCTCAAGTTGAGCAGTAATCATCTTGGCAACCAGTGGACACACTTCTTTAAATACCTTACGACCGTCCTGACGGAAACGTTTGTCGTCAATATCTGCATTTTCAGACGTATTCAGGAAGCCGAAGTTATTACGGATATTGTTTGAGAACTGGGTAAATAATGATGTATCCAGAATCTCGAAACCGGTTTTAGTTTCAGTATCTTCAATGATCGATGCAGTTGCGACATCACCAAAAATAAAGTGACAGTCACGTGAACGGAAATCGGTATGTGCAGAGGTAATTTCGACATTTACCAGCAATACACGACGTGCACCTGCTTTGATGGCATCGGCAGCCTGTTTTAAACCAAAAGTTGCTGCTGAACATGCGACGTTCATGTCATACGCATAGCCTTGAATACCCAGAGCAGTCTGGATTTCAATCGCAACCGCAGGATAAGCACGTTGCAGGTTTGAACATGACAGGATCACGACATCGATATCTTCAGCAGTGACACCGGCATTTTCCATCGCCTGTTTTGCGGCAATCACGCCCCATTCTGCCTGAAGGGAAATTTCATCATCTGAACGTTCACGTAGATTTGGACGTAAACGTTTTGGATCGAGGATGCCAGTTTTTTCTGACACATAACGGCGTTGTACGCCTGACGCTTTTTCAATAAATTCTGCGCTAGAACCACGACGCGCATCTAATTCGCCTGCAGCGATTTTATCTGCATTTTCGTGATTATACAGTTCCACATAAGCATTTAAACTTTCAACTAACTCTTCATTGGTAATGACATCTTCCGGATGGAACAAGCCAGTACCCGTAATACGGATGCCCATGTAAAACTCCTTCTCAAAATGACCTATATCTTAACTGATTCCAAGACGTTCCCATACTTTTTGCAGGCGAGTTGGAGAAACGGGTGTTTTCGTTTTCATCGGTTGAGAAAACAATGAGATCCTTAACTCCTCAACCATAAAATACAATTCTTTAAGGCGAGCGTCATTTTTAAACTTAAATAATTTTTCCATCCACGGATCAATTTGGTCAATGGCGGAATCATCCCTCTGTAGGTTATTTGGCAAGCGCTCTAAACGCAAGATCAGGGCTTTCAAATAACGTGGAAATTCTGACCATACGTCGGAAGGTTTCCGATAAACGAAGTCAGAAAGACTCATCAAATCAAGCTGATCCTCAATATCATCAATATTTTTTCCAAATATAGATGGGTCTAAAACCAGTAATTTACGACGAATTTCCTGCCACTGGATATAAATATCCGTGATTTCTTTCAGTGCAGTCTGGCCATGAGTCAGGAAAGATTTTTTTACATCCTCTACCAACTTTTGGAACTCTTGCATATTGACAGGCAGCTCATTAATTGACAGGTGCAGTGTGGCATAAACTAACATTTGCTCCAGTTGGGCCTTATCGCCAAGCGGTGAATATGCCAGTGCCAGCGGTTTGGAAATCTGTTTTTTCAACTGACGCACCAGATCTCCGAGCTGCATATGCACCAGTCGGATAATCCCTTCACGATGCTGTTTGACCGCTTCAGCCTGATCATTAAAGGTCTGAATCACGACACCAGATTCATCTTTCTGTTCCAGTGCAGCAAAGTCTTTGGTCGGAACCAATGCCTGATATTGCTTGACCACTACACCCGTCACTTTCTGCGACGCTTCAAAGACAAAGTTTTCCGGGAAGGTTTTAAACTCACCTTTTAACTGTTTCACCGGACTATGAGTTTCAGTACGGCAACGGGCTTTCAGCTCGGCCAGATTACGGCCTTGTTCAATCACGCGACCTTTTTCATCTATCACCTTGATCAAAGGCAAGAGATATTGCTCAATCCGATCCAAGCTAAAATCTTTTACTGTAATCTGCTCGCCACGCAACTGGAAAGCCAGAAAACTGAAAATATGCTCACGTAAATTGACTGCATCAATACGGGCTGCCAGCTTTTTCGCAGTATCTGGAATCGGCACCAGACTACGGCGTTTATCTTTAGGTAAACTCTTTAATAAAGCTTCGATCAGCTCCAGACGCCAGCCCGGAATCCCCCATGACCAGATATTTTCATCGACCTGCGGCAAAGCCTGCAGCGGGATTTTAACCGTTGCACCATCTTCATCATGACTTGGGTCAAAACGGTAACTGGTCGCCAGACGCAATTCACCATTACGTAAATAATCCGGAAACTGTTGCGTGGTTGGACGATCATTCAGCCAAAGCGCATCATCATCAATAAACAGATAACGTGGATCATGTGGTTCTACTGTCGCACGCCAGTCCTCAAAACTGCGGCGACTGGCTACTTCAGGTGGCACTTTGGAGGCATAGAACTGGTAAATGGTTTCTTCATCCACCACCAGATCACGACGGCGCAGTTTGTCTTCTACCCGCTCCACTTCTTCCAGTTTCAGCAAATTATGCTTCAGGAAGGGTGGATTAATACCGAGATTGCCAGTCGTCAGTGCATCACGCAGGAAGATTTCATGCGCAGCTGGCTGATCCACTTTCTCATAATTGACCGGACGTTTCGGTTCAATGATCAGACCAAATAGAGAAATCTGATCATACGCATTGACTACACCCGCTTTTTTCGACCAGTGCGGCTCAAAATAGTGATGTTTCAGTAAGTCCCGCGCAGCCAGCAGAATCCATTCCGGCTCAATCTTTGCCAGAGTTCGTAAATACACCTGCGAGGTTTCGACCATTTCAAAAGCCATCACCCATGGGGTATTAGTTTTGTGCAGTGTTGATGCCGGGAAAATCCTTGCTTTCTGCTGACGAACTGCCATAAACACATTACGTTCATCAGTCTTGTTGGCGATAAAAGACAGTAAGCCGGTCAATAAAGCACGATGTAGATTTTCATAACTGGCTTTCTTTTCATTAAAGGACAGCTTTAAGCCTTTAGCCAGATCCACCAGCTGCTCATGAGTTTTCTTCCATTCACGCAGACGTAACCAGCTCAGGAAATGATTCCGTGCAAAAGTACGACGTTTGTTTTCGCTCATACTTTCACGGTTGTTATGCAAGGTATCCCAGAGCTTGATATAAAACAGGAAATCTGAATCTGCTTCACGGAACAAGGCATGTTTCTGATCGGCCTGCATCTGCTTATCCGCAGGACGTTCACGTGGGTCTTGTACTGCCAGCGCCGCGACAATCACCAAAGCTTCATTCAGCGCACCAAAATGCGCACCGCCAAGAATCATTCGCGCCAGACGTGGATCAATTGGCATTTTTGCCATTTGCTGACCGATCTTGGTTAATCCCCCTTGTGTTCCCCCTTTCTTAAAGGGGGAAGAAGTTGCCGACTGCTTTTCGTCGGCAACTTTAGGGGGATTTTTCTCCGTCATTGCCCCAAGCTCAATCAAGAGCTTGCGACCATCATTGACCAGACGGTGATCTGGTGGCTCAATGAAATCAAAATCTTCCAGTGAACCTAGGCCCAGACTTTGCATCTGTAAAATAACAGATGCCAGATTGGTCCGTTTAATCTCAGGTTCGGTAAATTCAGGACGACTTAAAAAGTCTTCTTCACTATACAGACGAACACAGACACCTGGCGCAATACGGCCACAACGACCTTTACGCTGATTGGCAGCAGCTTGAGAAACCGCTTCGATCGGTAAACGCTGCACCCGTGAACGATAGTTATAACGGGAAATACGGGCAAAACCGCTATCAATCACATAACGAATATTCGGAACAGTTAATGCTGTTTCTGCTACGTTGGTGGCGATAATAATCCGTCGACCGCCGCCCGATGGATTAAAGATTTTTTGCTGTTCTGCTAATGCTAATCGTGCGTAGAGTGGTAACACTTCCGTATGACGTGGACCATGCTTGATCAGGGTTTCCTGCAGTTCACGAATTTCCTGTTCGGTACTGGCAAAAATCAGGATATCGGCATGTTCAGGATGACCTTTTTCCTGTGCATCCTGAAAACATTCTTCTACTGCTGCAACCACTGCACGGGGCAGATTTTCTTCAAAATCATCAAACTCGTCGTCATCACTGCCGACAATGCTCATTTCAGAAATTGGACGATAACGCACTTCTACCGGATAGCTACGCCCTTCCACTTCATAGATCGGTGCGCCATTGAAGTAGTTACTGAAACGGTTTACATCCAGCGTTGCCGAGGTAATGATCACTTTTAGATCTTTACGACGCGGCAAGAGCTGCTTGAGATAGCCCATGATGAAATCGATATTCAGCGAACGTTCATGCGCTTCATCGATGATAATGGTGTCGTATTTGGTCAGGAACCGGTCATTGGCCAGCTCTGCCAATAAAATACCATCCGTCATCAAACGGACGATCGAATCCTGCGAGCCCTGTTCATTAAAACGGACTTTAAAGGAAATTGACTCACCCAGTTTCTCGCCAACTTCTTCCGCAATACGCTGCGATACACTACGTGCGGCCAGACGACGTGGCTGGGTATGGCCAATCAGACCAGTCAGGCCGCGACCTGCCAGCATGGCGATTTGTGGTAATTGTGTGGTTTTACCGGAACCGGTTTCACCAGCCACAATAATGACCTGATGCTGCTGGATCGCTTCAATCAGCTTGTCTGCATACTGGGTAACAGGCAGATCCTGATTCAGCTTGATATTGGGAATGCGTTCGATACGCTGCATGACTTTGGCATGCGATTTTTCAAATAATTCTTGATATTGCTTTTGGTTGGCATCTTTACCTTTTTGGAGTCGATTTAAACGATGACGGTCACGCGCCATAACGAGCTGATCTACATTTAAAGGACTCTGCACTGAGAAAACACCTGATATAAAAAAAGACAATAGGCAGCTATTTTACGCTGTATTGCCCCTAAGCGAAAGAACGGCCATTTTGAATATTTTTATAATTTTTTAATTTTTGCCCTTGAATTTTACTGCTTGCGGCATCATGTCTGAAGAGGCATTAAACCGGGGTGAGTCTTGTCATGATGTATTCACCATTCTACGGTTGAATCATTTATATCAAGAGCAATGCTGTTTGTGCTGATGGTGTTTTATTTTTAGCTTAATTCGGTTTTTCCGATGTATGTTATGTAAAAATACTGTTTCAGCAAGAAAAATAATTTCTGTACCCTATTGGAAATTAAATACAAACCTCAATCATGGAGACAATGATGAGCTTAATTAATACTGAAGTTAAACCGTTCAAAACAACTGCGTTCCAAAATGGTAAATTCATCGAAGTAACAGAAGCTGACCTTAAAGGTAAATGGTCTGTAGTATTCTTCTACCCAGCTGACTTCACTTTCGTTTGCCCAACTGAACTTGGCGACCTTGCTGACAACTACGAAGAATTCAAAAAATTAGGCGTTGAAATCTACTCAGTTTCTACTGACACTCACTTCACTCACAAAGCTTGGCACGATTCTTCTGAAGAAATCAAAAAAATCCAATACGTAATGGTTGGCGATCCTACTTGGACTCTTGCTAAAAACTTCGACGTACTAATCGAAGCTGACGGCCTTGCTGACCGTGGTACTTTCGTGATCGATCCAGAAGGTAAAATCCAAATCGTTGAAATCAACGCTGGCGGTATCGGTCGTGATGCTCAAGAACTTCTTCGTAAAGTTAAAGCAGCTCAATATGTACACGCTCACCCAGGCGAAGTTTGCCCAGCTAAATGGAAAGAAGGCGACGCAACTCTTGCTCCTTCAATCGACCTAGTTGGTAAAATCTAATCTGTATTAGATTGAACTGATTCAAAAAAAACCACGCTTTTAGCGTGGTTTTTTTTTGAACATTTATTTGATTGCTCTATTGGCCAACTGTTTTATTTTCCTTTTTCTTCTATCTAAAGCCATCCTGCCAAATCTTTATTTTTCACTTTAAAGATCATATAAAAATCAGGCATGCATATTGCATCCTCTCCATAACAATCCCCTACTTATGCTTACAATTCAGTTATACATCTTCAATGTCAGTTGGCATAAGTTCAAGACATAAGATAATAATATTCAGTGGAGGAAAACGTATGCAAAAACTGCTAACCGTGATCTCATGGGCTTATAGTCCTTCTAGCCGCCACCTGAAAATCATTTATAGCAATGGCGATATAGAGCTCTACCATCCTGTTCCCGAATTTGTTTATGACAACCTGTTAAGACGACAAGATAAAATGGCCTTTGTACAGAAATATCTTGAATACAACTTACATTTCGACCGAGTTTGCCTGTTTTAATTTAACTAATTTCTGCTTAACGATAAGTCACCATGAGTAAGCCAGCTCCAATCGGCAATGTACTCATGATAAAACCTGAATCCTGCTGGATCAGCTGAATAAATTCTTCTACTTCCGCAGCATGTGAAATCACATTATCCACCAGCAATACTCCACCTTTTGGCTTGAGTAATCGGGCCAAATGGGTCCAATAATCCACGTAAGCATCACGTTCTGCATCTAACAATATAAAATCAAATACGTCCTGCTCAGCGTGCAGATAATGCAAGGCATCTGTCACTTTAAAATCAATCAAATCCTTCAAGCCTAGCTGACTTGCATACTGCTCGGCCTGCGCAACTCTTTCTGCATCTATTTCTAATGTTGTAATCGTCGCTTGAGTCTGCCGGGCAGCTTCGGCCAGCCATAAAGTGGAATAGCCTGTAGAAGTCCCAATTTCCAGAATACGTTTGGACTGCTGGGCACGAATGAGTAATGATAAAAATCGGCCTGATTCAGGCTCAATATTTCGATAGCGTTGCAGACGTTCAGTTTGCTGAAGATCATGCGCATGAAAGGTCTTATACAGCTCCTGCATGAAACTTTCAAAATGTTGTAATTGATTCATTGCTCTTCCCTGAGGTGATCTAAATAAATTTTTTATGGATTGATTAAAGTGCCTGAACCAATTTAAAGCGTTCTACTTCACGATCATCACTGGTATTAATGCTTTCCGTAAACATGGATAGCGGTCGAACCCAAATCGAATAGTCACCATAAAGACATTGATAAACCACCAGCTTTTCCTCCGTTTCACTATGTGTTGCCACATGCAGGACCTGATAAAGCTTGCCCTTATAATGTTGATAAATACCGCGTTGTAATTCCATCGTTCAACTCTCAAATGCAGAATTCCAATCTTAACCGAAAAAGAGCAATATCATTCTAAACTACTTGAAAATTCATGCTAAGCACTCATATATAAGCTTGAAATTAATCATGAATTTTTCAATACATTTGCAAAACCGATCAAATTTATAAAAACAAACTGTTTTGTCTATTTATCGATTTAGCTTAGTATCTACTTATCGAATGAATTCTTACTCCTTTGGAGACGTTAGCAATGTTAGATCAAAATACTTCAGCTCAATTAAAAACACTACTTGAACGTTTGGAAGGCCCGATTGAATTAGTGGCAACTCTGGATGGCTCTGACAAATCAGCCAAAATCAAAGAACTGGTTGAGGAAATCGCTCAGCTTTCTGATTTAGTCACTGCGCGTTTTGACGGTACCAACAAACGTGCACCAAGCTTTGGTGTGGCAAAAGCCGGTGAACAGCCTCGTGTGTTCTTCGCAGGCTTGCCGATGGGCCATGAGTTTACTTCCCTGATTCTGGCATTGTTGCAAACTTCAGGCTATGCACCAAAAGTCTCTGCTGAAGTTCTGGAATCGATTAAAGGTTTGGGCATCAAATCTGACTTTGATGTATTTGTCTCACTCAGCTGTCATAACTGTCCGGATGTTGTTCAGGCATTGAACCTGATTGCTATCTATAACCCGGGTACAACAGCAACCATGATTGATGGGGCTTTCTTCCAGGACGAAGTGGAAGAACGTAAAATCATGGCCGTACCGATGGTCTTCCAGGACAATGAACATATCGGTCAGGGTCGTATGACGCTGGAAGAAATCATTGCCAAACTGGATACCAATGCCGCAGCCAAAGACGCGGAAAAACTGAATGCCAAAGATGCATTTGATATCCTAGTGATTGGTGGTGGACCTGCAGGGAATACTGCAGCGATCTATGCAGCACGTAAAGGCATCAAAACTGGCATCGTGGCTGAACGCATGGGCGGTCAGGTGATGGATACCATGGACATCGAAAACTATACCTCAGTGCAAAAAACCCAAGGTCCAAAATTTGCTGCGGAGATGGAAGCACACGTTCGTGAATACGGTGTTGACATCATGAACCTGCAACGCGTCTCTGATATTAAAGGTGCAGATAGCACAGCCAATGGTCTGGTAGAAGTGACTTTAGAGAATGGTGCCAAACTTGAATCTAAAACAGTCATTCTGTCTACCGGTGCACGCTGGAGAGAAATGAATGTTCCAGGTGAACAGGAATACAAAACTCGTGGCGTGGCTTACTGCCCACACTGTGATGGTCCTTTGTTCAAAGGTAAACGTGTTGCAGTCATCGGTGGTGGTAACTCGGGTGTAGAAGCTGCAATCGACCTTGCGGGTATTGTTGAGCATGTAACGCTGGTTGAGTTCGATACCAAACTTCGTGCGGATCAGGTATTGCAGGACAAACTGAACAGCTTGCCAAACACCACTGTAATCAAAAATGCACTTTCTACCGAAGTGATCGGTGACGGTTCACAAGTCACAGCGTTGAAATACAAAGACCGTGCAACTGATGAAGAGCACACAGTAGAACTTGCAGGGATCTTCGTTCAGATCGGTTTGTTGCCGAACACTGACTTCCTGAAAGGAACCGATGTTGAGTTAACTAACCGTGGTGAGATTGTGATTAACGAGCGCAACGAAACCAATGTGAAAGGTGTATTTGCTGCAGGTGACTGTACCATTGTTCCTTACAAACAGATCATCATCGCGACTGGTGAAGGTGCCAAAGCATCATTATCTGCCTTCGATTACATCATTCGCTCTGGTCAGTAAGATTTAAAATTCATGAATTAAAAAAGCCCGCGCAATGCGGGCTTTTTTTATATCTTAAAGATATCTTAAAGCTGACTTATTCCTGTAAAAGTTGAGCAGCCAGTTTTTCAATATTTCCCATTTCAGGATGTACAACAGCGACATTGGCTAAAATCGTCACTGCCTTTTTCTTGTTTAAATCAATCATCAAAATAGCAGAATGCCCTGCGGTATTTCCCCCATGCCAGATGATTTTGGTGCCATTTTCCTGTTCTCGCACAAACCAGCCCAATCCCAATTGGTAGCTACCTGCTTGTTCTGTGGTTGCTTGCTGAGTTAATTGTACTGCCGCATTTTTTGCATCGAGTTGAGCTTGTGCAAATCTGGTTAAATCTGAAGCTGTAGAGAGTACACCGCCCGCAGGTAAAAAGGTATCAAATGCCCAGGTGGTGATTTCTTTTCCTTGGGCATCAAATGCAGACACAAGTTGCTTAGCTGCTTGATCAGGCGAGGTATAGCTATGTTTCATCCCATACTTTTTAAAGACATATTCATTGAGTAACTCAGCAAAATCCTTATTTTGCGATTGACTCAAACTCTGTCCCAATAAAGCCACAGCCAAATTAGAATAATGTGGCACTTTTCCACTGTTATTTGCATGTTCAAGCTCTAAGGAATTTTTTAAATATTCTTCCAGTTTAGCTGCATCATATTCCTTATATGGATCAGTATCATCATCTACTTCCAAATTACTCGGTAGTCGTGGCAGTCCAGACGTATGATTGGCTAAATCCTGAAAGCGAACCTGGATATTGTCCTTGAATGGAAAGGCATAATAAGGATTAATCTTGTCATCCAGTTTAATTTTATTTTGTGTCACCAGTTCAGCCAATATGGTTGATGTCATCACTTTGGTCAGAGAACCAATTGCAAAGATTTTATCCTGATTGGCCTGGGCCTGGATTTTGTCCTTATGCTTCTGTACTCCATAGTAATGGGGTTTGTCCTGATCTAATACCGCTATCGCTACTTGAGTTTGTTCTGGAAAAGTACGAGTAGCCTGATAAATTTTCTCTGCAATCGCTTTTGGATAGCCTTGAATAGCATTGACTGTCTTATTATTTGCTGCGGTAGATTCGATATAGGGCGTAAATAAAAGGCCGGAAATCTGTTGATCATTATTTAAACTCATGCTGAGTTTCAGACGGTCTTTTTCAAAGTTGGCCTTATAGACTGCAGTCTCTTTACCTTTAGACTCTATATACTTAACCCGAATCGCGGATAAAAAATTGACTTGAAAAATAAGAGGACTAGAGCCATCAGTTGAGTTACCACACAAAACTTAAAACTCTAGTCCCGATGTTTAATAGTACCGAATTATTTTGCGTAATT
>NZ_VOZC01000009.1:0-25994 GCF_013419975.1 Acinetobacter sp. YH12041
TGAGGATCAGAAAGCTTGTTTGAATCGATGTATTTCATCCGCAGATTATGCACGAATGCTAAGAAATCCGGAGTGCAAATATTAACCAAAAAGAAGATCGTTTTTTGATTTATGAAAGAGATCTATTCACTTCTTAATTAAACCTATTCATCGTCTTATAAATAAACCCTGAATTAATAAGCACATTTTAGTTCACACTTAAATCGACTTAGCCATCATTTCAGTGATCTATATTTTATATCTTCTACTATTTATGCTTTTAGGCATACAACTATCATGAACCTATAAAAAATCTAATACACATCAAATCAGAAAGCCAATCAGAGTTAAAACCCGTCAAGGTTATTATAAGTTTCGTTGGTATGAACTTAAGTCATATAAATGACTGAGGATATACAGCAGGTTTAAGATGGTGAGCAAGGGCAGTTCAGTTTTGGTTTTGCTAGGACATTCAGACGCTAAGTATTTAATCTTTTATTTTTGAATATTTAATACTCAATAGATGATCATAAAGTCAGGAGTTTACTCTATGAATAAATGTATAAAATTACTCGCCAAAAAAAAATTAAGTATTACTTTTCTAGAGAGTGCATCAGCAGGTTACCTGGCTTACCGATTTTCCCAAAATAAATATTCGGGTGATATTTTATATGGCGGACTGGTCTGTTATGACATGGGTGTCAAAGAGAATATTTTAAAAATCAAACCTGAATTTATTAAAAAATATACGCCGGAATCTATGGAAGTCACGCAGGAAATGGTCAGAAAAGCCAAGAAAATGTTTTATTCTGATATTTATATTGCCTGTACAGGACTCTTAAAAAGAGGCGGGACAGAAACCAAAGAAAAGCCAGTAGGAACTTTTTTCTATGTAATTTCTTATAAAGATGAGCTTTATAGTTTCCGCTTTCTTTGCAGAGGAAAACCGAGAGAGAAATTAAAAAAACTGGCGAGAAATATCAATCTGAGCTTAATTGAAATCCTTGAAGGCAGTCGGGACAAGAAAAATAAATAGCTATTTATTTAGTTCTCACTGATCGCTAATACACAGATCATGAAAATGTTCTGCTATAAAAAATCCCAGCCGAAGCCGGGATTTTTTTATATTAAATTGGTCAATTAGTAAGGATAGTTAGGGAGAGGGCCGTTTGCTGGAATGGTGAGCCATTGTCCTGTTGCCAGGCGATTTGAACCGCCATCTGGTTGCGCATAGAAATACAAAGGTGCGGTAGGCAGATTAAGCATGGCGACTGAAGCATGTGCGGTTGCAGTTACAGGCAAGCCATAAAGTGCATAGAAATCTTTTAGGTCATAGCCCATGATTTTTGAACTGAGTACATAAATCAGGTCAGGGCGGCTCATGTTTTTCGCATTAAATGCAGCTAGTCCCAGTTTATTCTTATCTGCTTGAGAAGCTTTACTTAAATCGATCTGGTTATATAAACGTTGTGCCGTATTCAGTAGGCGTATGAACTCAAATACACCCTGAAGATCAGGTCGTGATTTACCTTGATGTAAACGGGTATAGTTCATGGCCATCTGGATATGGAAAGCCTGCATCGATACATGATAGCCATCTTGCCATAAGCGTTTTTCCATGGCGGCACGTTGTGCCTCACCTGACAGACCAAGACTTCGTGTATCCTTGATATTGGCATATAAAGTTGGGTGACGGAAATTGCTGGCATTACTGTCCTGAGCATATAGATGATATTTACGCATCATGCTTAGGCCTGCCAGAATGTTGTTATTACATTCCACTACGCAACCAATAGTTTTCCCGGTTTCAGTGGAAGGGAATACCATGGTTAAGACATCCTGAACAGTATTATGTCCCAGTTCATGCACCCAGCCCCAACCGGTATCAATGCCAGTTGACCCATCTGATGGATTTCCTGAGCACAGGAAGCCACAGGTCGCAATCCAGCCCACAAAATGTTGAACATTCGGGGCACGATGAACTGTGCCGGTACAATCCCAGCCTAATTCATTACAACGCTGTGCCGTACTGCTATCCAGCGGCATGTTGTTATAACCGTTGGCAATGTGGTTACTGTCAAAGATTACGCCCTTAATCTGATCCACATAGGTACGTGCCGATCGATCACCAATGGCTTTTAAAGCATAGTCATTGGTCTGTTGAATTTCACCACCAACAAATTTAAAAGTGTTCCAGCCGAAGTTTCTACTTTGCAGGATGCTGGTGGCTTCGCTAATATCCGCTTCAGTGATCATTTGAGTAAAATCATAATGCGCATATTTTGCTGCGCCTTTGATTTTTAAGGTCACCACCGAGCCTGCTTTGGCATTGCTGTAATTCAACATCAATGGTCCACCGAACGGGCTAATAAAGTCATTGCTTTGAGTGGCGTCTAATTTTACGGTGAAACTATTGGGACGGCGAGGACGTTTATAGCCGCCATCATCAAAGGGATTGCCCCAGGCACGTAAATAGCTGGTCTGGACTGAAAGCTGCGCACCCTGAGCATCAACAATCTCAATACTGACAGGTTTGCCCGGAATGCTGGCACGACCAATTGCGGTAATTCCGCTGCCTTGCGGAATGGTCACGGTAATGGTTTCGGCTTGAGCACTGACAGCCATATTTTGTGCAGATGCTGGCATATAATCGCCAGCACCATTTGGATTCACCAATGTGGTTTTGCGTTTATAGTCCGTCCAGGAATCACTGGCATAAGTACGCATAAAAGTTAGAGCATCACTATTTTTCGACAGTCCGCTGTAATTCACGCCTGGACGCCAGAGATCTGCCAATAACACCAAAGCTTTTAGAATCTGATTATTATTTTTTGCGCTAAATGCAGTAATGCCTTGTGCATTTAAATTTTGTAGATTGGTAGAAGCTTTATTGATGGTTTGAATCAACGGATTATTGGCATTTAAATCACCTAGACGTGCCGCACTTGGTGACTTGAAATATTCCAACATTTGGATCGTACTATCAATGTCATTCACTTTATTCCATTGATCTGTGATAGAACGTCCTGAAGACATGAGTAAAGTATCTTGGCCACGCCAGTAATTATTATTGGTCTCAATCTTCAATGCCGAAAAGATTTTTTCCATCGGTGTAGTGACGTTATAACCCATTGCCTGGAAATATATTGGCTTACCTGCCTCCAGATATTCCTGAATCAAGCTGGATTCAAAATTATTGGCGCCGATATTACTGCCTAAAATCATCAGGTCAGCATCTTTCCAGCAGGTATTGGTTTGATCCAGTACATTACAATGTAGAAAGGTAACTTTAACCCCTAAATGCTGGGCAAAATATTTTCTATCATGCTCAGGTTGGTTTGTGCCAGACCATTCACGGTAAGTTTTAGTTCTTGTTTAGGCTGTGCTTGTGTTTTCCCCGTCAATAGCCAGCGAAAACCATTGTTGAGCACGGGTGCAAAATCTACCACGTCAGGACTATTCGCTGAGATTCCCCCAAGCATATTCTGGCCAAAAGCCAGCGCACGGCCTTTACTGATTTGTGATGCGACTCCCAGACCACAGCCTTTATTCGCCTGCTGACTTAAATTCCAGCCGCAGGCTTGATCTGAAACTGCGATTGGCAAAGCTGCGCTTAAATCATAAGGATAAAAATTAATCGAAGCAGTTGGCGTAAATTGCAGTTGAGGTTGCAAAACTTTGCCATTCGAACTGGTATAGAGTGAGGTAATTAAACCCTTTTGCCATGTTTGTTGTTGCTTGGCGAGCTGCAAGGCCCAGTCTAACAATGTGGTGGAATCTTGCTGAATCAAAGGTCGGGCATCACCTGTACTCAATGCCTTATTAATCCGGGTGGTCGTTGGCGTTTGTGGATTTAAAGGTGGTGTACTGCCATCAGGTGTTTCTACAGGTGAGGGGGATGATTCCTCGTTATCAGATGGATTAGTTGTTGATGGTGGATTAACAGCAGAATCTGGTGTTTCTGCAGGAGAAGATGTCCCGCTACTGCCACCTCCGCCACAGGCAATCAGACTCATCGATAGCGATAAGGCTAGTAAGGTTGTTCTCAACCTCAAATAATTTCTTTCCACAATTTTCCCCAAGGTATAACCCAAAAGACGACATTATTTTTAAAGTTGTCGTAAATATCAGATGAGAATTATAGAAGTAAGTGTCGATAAAATAGAACTAATATTTAATTTAAGTATATGTTTTTTAATGATAAATAATTATTAAAAATAATTTTAAATGTGATGTGGGTTGATTTAATTTTTATTTGTTTTAATTAGGCCGCAGTTTAAAAATGGCCTCAACCCGAGTTGAAATTTCATGTTCTATCAGTTTTGACTTCGAACTTGAGCAGGGCTAGCGCGATTCTTTCTACATGTTGATAAGCAGGTTGCTCTAACTCCTCACCGAAAATATCCGGATCAATTTCCTCATAACACCAGTCAATATTTTGATGCTGTTTCATCAAAGCTTCCAGATGCTGTAAGAAGCGATTGCCATCCTGACAAATAGTGACGCCAGTATATAAAAATAGACGTCCATCTGGACTGAGTCGTTGTAAACCCTGTTTAATAATCTTAAAAGACAATTCATTACCATCCAGTTCATTGCCACCATGACGGTATTGCCGTTGATCTGGATCAATTAAATAAGGGGGATTGGCAAAAATCAGGTCAAACTGACCTTCAAGACCAGAAAATAAATTACTCTGCACAGGATGAATCGAATTAAAACCTGAAAAATCAATATTAATCTGGCTATAGAGAAGGGCTTTCGGATTCAGATCTGCGACAAAGATTTCCTCATGATCTGGAAAATGTTTAGCTATATGAATTGCAGCAGCAGAAGTGCCACAGCATATTTCAGCCGCCCGTTTAAAAGAATTGGCCTGGCAAGATAAATACTGCTTTAAATGATAGGCAAAACGGTAAGTATCAGGACCAAAAAAAACAGCGTCCTGTTGGGTGGTGGGAAAGGCTGAGTGAATAAATAATTCGTCTTCGAGTGAAGCGACTCTGATCAGACTTTTATATGCGTTATCCTGAACTTCCAAAAGCTGATGCTCTAATAATAATGAAAAAAGAACAGGATCAAGATCGGTAATTGTAAATTCCAGATTCCAGCCAAAGATATCCTGTAGGGTTTTATATTTATTTTTTTCGCTTCTTTTACGATCCAGAATCCGTTGATGGGAAAGTGGGGTAATGGCGGTAAACTGATATTGCTGTTGTTTTAAAAAATTTAATAGAAAGTGCAGAGCTTGTTGCTGGCTATTTTGAATTTCTAAAATCTGGTTCATTAGATGTGCTCTTCGGTTTATTCAGAATAAATGAAAAGGTGCATACACCTGTTTAATCTATACAAGATAATGACCAGAACAGCCATTCGCTATATTCATTCGCTATATTGATCCAATCAAAATGGATCAGCTCAATCTTCGCCCAAAATTTGCTGTTGTTCGGTAAAAAACTGATGTGAATTGGTTTAATTTGTATAGTGGTATATTGAAGTTCAAATCCTTATAAAGAATGAATCACTTTTATTTTTATATGTTTTCTATAAAAATGCCGACTGATCAAAATGATGAGTCGGCATAGACTGAATATAAATAGAAGTTTTAATGGGTAGCTTCTGGTAAATCAAACCAGATCACCTGAGCATCTTCAATTGCTTTAATTTCTGCGTCATCCATAAAGGCAATCGCACCACCAGCTTCAACTGTATATTCTGCAATTTGTACTGAGCCAGAAATCACATGTACATAATTGATATGCTGGGTTGCCTTAATATCTAGACTTTGACCTTGCTGGATCACTGCTGTTTTGACTTCTGCATTTTGACGAATGTGCATGGGTGCATTGTCATTCGGTCCACAGATTAAATGCCATTGATTCGGTTGTTCTTTGGCATCCAGACGAATTTGCTGATAATTCGGCTGAGCATCACGTTCATTCGGAATGATCCAGATTTGCAGGAGATGCACTTGTTCATCACCCTGATTAATTTCACTATGACGCACACCGGTTCCGGCACTCATCAGTTGCCATTCACCTGCTGCAATACCGCCATGATTGCCCATACTGTCCTGATGAGTAATCGTACCTTTCAATACACAGGTCAGGATTTCCATATTGTCATGCGGATGGGTACCAAAGCCCCGATGTGCATCAATCAGGTCGTCATTAATGACACGTAAAGCACTCACGCCCATATAGTTCGGATTGTACCAGTTGCCAAATGAGAAGCTGTGTTTAGACTCCAGCCAGCCCATTTTTACATGACCACGATTTTCACTTGGATGCAGAAAAGCTTTCATGGATTTATCTCACTTTAATTTTTAACTTGAGATCATCATAACGTTGTTTTAATTCTTAAAAAATTATAAACAGGCGACAGATCATTGCATTTTTGCAACGATATAAGAGAAAGCAGGTATAAAAAAGCCCACTCGTAAGCGGGCTTAGGTATTTAAATAAAGATTATTCAAGGAAACGGACAGTTACGCCTGATTTCACTTTACGGCCTAAATCATTCGCATCCCAGTTAGTCAGACGGATACAACCGTGTGATGCAGTTTTAGAGATTGCAGATGGATTTGGCGTACCATGAATACCAAATGATTTTTTGCTTAAACCGATCCAGATATTACCTACAGGACCGTTTGGACCAGGTGGTAAAGAAAGTGGTTTCTTGTTGTTGCCTTGAACAAAGTTAGATGGTGAGTAGCTATACCATGGGTTTTTCGCTACGCCAGTCACTTTATAAGTTCCTGTTGGCGATGGAGTACTCGAACTGCCAATCGTTGCAGGGAAAGAAGCGATCATCTGGTTACGGCTATTGAACAGATAAAGCTGCTTAGCACCTTTATGCGCCACAATTAAATGAATATCTTCAGGAACTTCATTGCGGATATTGGCAACAATCAGCTTTTCCCCAGCTTTTTTGAAGGTAGCTTTTGGATTTAACTTTTTCAAAAAGTCTTCATCCATATGGAATTTTTCACCCAGCATTTCAGTTACGCGAGTGTAATACAGACCTTTCATTTTTGCCTGTAAGGCATAGTCAGAAGGAATAGACTCGGCATAAGGACCTTTCAGGTCTTCTTCAGTGATGGTGTATTCCACAAAAGCAGGCTTAGAACCCTGTTTAGCCAATAGGGCATCCCAAGTTTCCTGAGTCAATGTACCGGTTGGTTTAATACCATTCATTTGCTGGAAAGATGCGATCGCTTTCAAGGTATTTTTACCGCTAGTACCGTCAATCGCACCTGGAGAAGCATGGGCATTATTTAACATGACATGCGCACGTGCATATACCGGAAATTGGCCTTTACCAATATCTTCATACCAGCTTGCATTATTAAGGCCGTCTAAAGTCCAAGATGCTTTCGCAGCAGCAGAATTCGTCGGTGCTTTAGTCGTGGTTGGAGCAGCACCGATATCGGCAGTCTGGTCTTCAGTATCTTGTAATACATCTAATGCTTCAGAAGCTTTCTTCAGATCTTGTTGTTCTTGAGCACTAATTCGAGTTTCTGCTTGTGCTGCCGAAGCTTCAGTTGCTAAAGGATCAATCGGATCCTGAACCGCAACATCAGTGACAACTTGGGGGTTTAATGGTTGTTCAGCAGTAGACGCAGCGAAAACAGTACCTGCGAAAATGCAACCTAGACTCACAGCGAGCATTGTGCGAACTAACATGTAACTCAACCTTAAAAATATTTCGTTAACTATGTGAAAAAACACTATAAGTATTACAGAAAAAATGTGGAGATGCAGTAGTTCTTTTGTGTAATTCCTCACATTTGATCACTTAACATGATCGGTTTTTAAAGTCATGAGAAGTTATTCAAAATGCAGCCATTTTGTTATGATGTGGGCAATATCAAAGATAGATAGGAAAGTGAATGACGACCTTAAAAAATGATCGTTTTCTGCGCGCATTGTTACGTGAACCTGTAGATACTACCCCTGTATGGATGATGCGTCAGGCAGGCCGTTATTTACCAGAATATCGAGAAACACGTGCCAAAGCAGGGGATTTCCTTTCTCTTTGCAAAAATACTGAATTTGCCTGTGAAGTGACTTTGCAGCCTTTACGCCGTTATGAGCTGGATGCGGCCATTTTATTTTCGGACATTCTGACTGTACCAGATGCTTTAGGTCTGGGTCTGTATTTTGAAGCAGGTGAAGGTCCGAAATTCCACAAAACTGTGCGGACTGAACAGGATGTGGCTAATTTACCCAAATTCAATGCCAAGTCTGACCTTGATTATGTAATGAATGCAGTATCGACCATTCGTTCCGCTTTGGGTGGGCAAGTACCATTGATCGGCTTCTCTGGCAGTCCGTGGACCTTGGCGACATATATGGTTGAAGGGGGTTCGAGCAAAGACTTCCGCTTCACTAAAAACATGATGTACGCACAGCCAGAGGTTCTGCATGCTTTATTAGAACGTTTAGCAGATGCTGTGACTGAATATCTGAATGCCCAGATTGATGCAGGTGCTCAGGCAGTACAGATCTTTGATAGCTGGGGCGGGGCACTTGCTCATCGTGAATATATTGAATTTTCACTCAATTATATGCAGAAAATTGTGGCAGGTTTGCAACGTGAAAAAGATGGCCGCAAGATTCCAGTGATTCTGTTTACCAAAGGTGGAGGTCAATGGCTGGAGCCAATGGTTGCGACCGGTGCAGATGCTTTTGGTCTGGACTGGACTACACCGCTTAATGTTGCGCGTCAGACTGTTGCAGGCCGTGCCGCACTACAAGGCAACCTGGATCCGGCAACTTTATATGGCACTCCAGACGCGATTGCTAAAGCAACCAAGTTGATGCTGGATGATGCCTATGCTAACGGTGAAAAAACCGGTTATGTAGCCAACTTAGGTCATGGCATTACCCAGTGGGTGGATCCAGCCAATCCTAAAGTATTTATTGATACCGTACATGAGTACAGCGCTAAATACCTTTAGGATGTAAACCTTGATCGACTTTTTTAAATCAGGGTTTGAATTTATCTATAAGGCAGCTTCGGCTGCCTTATTTGGGATTCTGCTCCTGTTTGCTTTTGCACAAACCGCATCAATGGGTAGTGAACTTTTTTATGGTTTCTACCGCTATGACTATCTATTATTTTTCGCTTTACTGATTCAGGTGGTATTGCTCTATACCAAACTGGAATCCTGGGCCGAAGCCAAAGTAATTGCCTTGTTCCATATCATGGCGATGGTCATGGAAATTTTCCTGACCCATCCGGCAATTGCATCCTGGCAATATCCGCAACCTGCAATTTTTAAAATACTGACGGTGCCTTTATTTGCCGGCTTTATGTATTCGGCTGTCGGCAGTTTTTTTGCACGTTCCTTACGCTTATACCAAGTTTCATTTGAAAAATTGCCGCGCTTTAGCCACATGCTGGCCTTGGCAGTCTTGTCCTACATCAACTTCATGAGCAAATTCTTTATTCCGGACTATCGCTTGCTGTTATTTGTCTGGAGTGTAGTGATGTTCTGGAAAACCAGAATTCGATTTCAGTTGAATCAGCATGCTTTTCAGCTGCCGATGTTACCTGTCCTGTTGATTTTGGCTTTCATTATCTGGGTGGCTGAGAACATCAGTACCTTTTATCAGATCTGGCTATATCCAAGCCAGGTAGAAAAATGGCACATGGTCGGTTGGGGCAAGCTCGGTTCCTGGTATTTACTTTTATTGCTCAGTCTGGTGCTGGTATTAAAGATTCTAGGACAGCGTAATTCTCAAGGTAACTGGAGTCTAAAAACCCGGTAAAACTATTCTGTTTATCTTTATGTAAATCAGACAGTTTTTTCATTGCGCCAAATTAGACTTCCCGCTACTCTCCTGAATGTGTAATGAAGATTACATCATTAGCGTAATAACAAAAGATGCATGAGAATAACCGGAGAATAAGTATGTTAAAAAAGATTATGCTCGCTGTGGTATTGGCAACGGGTTCTGGTATGGCGATGGCGGATAGAGATGTAGGTTGTGGTATTGGTAGCCAGGTATGGGCAGGCCAGTCAGGCATTATTCCTAAGCTGCTTGCAGGTACAACAAACGTCCTGTTTACTAACCAGTGGCTGGGTATTACTTTCGGTACTTTAGGATGTAGCCAGGGCGGTACAGTAACGGCTCAAGTCGTGACTTTTACCAATGAAAATGCTGAGGCATTGGCACGTGATATGGCCGTAGGTGAAGGTGAAAGCCTGAATGTACTGGCTGAACTGCTAAATATCAAGGCAGAAGACAAAGCACGTTTCTTCACTGTATCTAAGCAGAATTTCTCTGAAATCTATTCAGAAGAAAACCAGAATACTTTACAAGTGTTAAGTACTCTACAAACAGTCATGGCTAAAGATGAAGTATTAAAAGCTTATATCTAAGTATCGCTGTAAAAACCCTGCTGTCCTGGCAGGGTTTTCTTATAAATAAAAACTGAAAAGAACCGTTGACTGAATGAAATATGCTTTTTTGCTCTCAGCCTTGCTGTGGAGTCCCCTAAGTTTTGCATCCGAAATTTCTCCAGATATTCAAGCTTATCTAGAACAAGCCACACAAAAAAAATTGCACCAGACCGCGACCTGGCAGCGTTTGATGTATGTCAATGCTGAAGGAAAAAGTGAAGTCAGCTATGCTGGCTATTTTCTGGCAAAGCAGAGCAAGACAGACCTGCAACTTGAATTGGAGCAAAATATACAGGCATTGTTTGAGCCAGCAGAACCCAATCAGTCTGTACGATGTAAATTTCCGGCGCGTAGTCAGTGGTTAATGCAACAGCTGAATATTCCTGAACAGCAATTGCCTGAAGCGAGTTGCCCGGATTTTGAGCGCTGGATGAATGAAGTCAAGCCTTATCAAGCGACCCTGATTTATGCCACCGATTATATGGGTAATCCCAGCTCCATGTTTGGTCATACTTTGCTGCGTCTGGATCCCAAAGACCAGCAGCAACTGAATCTGGTTTCTTATGCGGTCAATTATGCTGCCACAGTTGACAGTAATGATAACTGGTCCTTTGCCTGGAAAGGGCTGACCGGACAATATCCGGGGGAATATTCCTTGATGCCGTATTACCGCAAAGTCAAGGAATATGGTGACTTTGAAAGCCGTGATTTATGGGAATATGAACTTAATTTAACACCTGAAGAAACCGGTTTTCTGGTGAAGCATCTCTGGGAAATGCAGCAGGTAAGTTTCCCTTATTATTTCATTAATGATAACTGTGCTTATCGTCTACTAGGGCTTTTTGATCTGGTGCGTCCTGAACTGAACTTGCAGCAGCAATTCGATACCGCCGCGATTCCGGTCGAAACTTTAAAAGTTGTGGAACAGCAGGGACTGATCAGGAAAAAGATTTACCGTCCGGCACTGGAAACTCAATTACTGGCTCAAGCCCGGCAACATGGCAAATCCTTGGCAAAAACTGCGCATCAGGTAGCGTATGCAGAAACCTCTGAAATGGAAACCATGCTGCAAAATTATCCGGCTGAAGATCAGGCCAAGATTCTGGAAATGGCCTACGACCATTTATATCTGGATTTTCTTCGTCAAGAAGTTGATGAATCTTTTGCCCAGCCGCGCTTTCGCAAATTATTGGGCCTAAGAAGTCAGTTGGCGATAGACAAACAGCGTCAGCAGCCAGAGCGCCCAAAAATAGATCCGGTTCAAAGCCATCATGCCCGAAATATCGTTCTTGAAACTGGGCAAGTACAGGGTGAGACTTTTGTGCAGCTCGGTCATCGTCAGGCTTATCACGACCTCATGGATCCGCAAGGCGGGCTGCGTACAGGAACCCAATTATTATTCCTGGATGGTGCATTGCAATACCGTGATGACCGCGTGAAGCTGGAGCACCTGGATCTACTTACAGTGAATTCCTATAACCCGATCAATGCATTTAAAGCGCCGTTATCTTGGGGTTTTAGTTTGGGCTGGAAACAGGAAGCACTGGATCAGCATGGTCAGTTTAGTACCGAGCAGCAGCATGGCGTAGCCAATTTTCAGGTTCAGGGTGGCTATAGCTGGGCAAATGAAGCACGTGAACATCTCTGCTATGTGCAGCTACAAAATCATGTGCAGGCCGGAAAAGCGCTTGACAAAGGATGGCGTGTCGGTATGGGGCCAACGGTGGGTTGTCAGAATATCTGGACGGATCAGATCAATAGTCTGGTACAGGTGGAACTGCCGTATTGGGAAGATTCTCATCAGTGGCAACTGAAGTTGAAAAACCAGTTGCAATATGCCTGGAATGCACAAAATGCCATTCGGGTGGGCTGGGAATATCAGCAACAGGAATCGAAAGACTGGGAAAAATGGAGTCTGGGCTTAGTCCATTATTTTTAATTTGGCTAACATAACCTCGAATATTGAGTAAATGAAGTTTATAGATCAAATGACTTGTATTTGAATGTTTAAAATAAATTCATGTTCGGAGACTTCTACCGATATTATCAAAGATTGTATTCAGTAATTGGATTAAAATGCCTGAATATTGTTGTATTTGTCACATAAGATCACTGCGAATCGCAAGTATCGGGAAAAGTTATATGAATAATGAGTGTATGGCTATGCTGGCGGAGCAGTGGAAGCAGATCTGTCAAAATTATTCATCGGATGATTTGCTACACGCATTTCAGTTTATTCAAGACCACTCGTCGGTACTGGTAGAAGAATTCTATAAAAATATGCTTCTGGAAGAAGAAGCCTCTCAATATTTTACTGATGAGCTGATTCAGCAGCGTTTACGCGATACTTTACATCAATGGCTTTCAGAAAGTTTCAGTGTGGCGCTGAATAAGCGTTATGCAGAAGCCGTGCAAAAACAGAATATCGTTGGACATGTGCATGCACGCGTCGGGATTCCATCCTGGCTGATTATGCGCGGTGTACGAGAAATTCAGCGCAAAATGTTTGAATTGCTGAGTTTAAATCCGCAGCCGAACATGCTTACTACCTGTAGCTATATTGTACAAATCATGGGATTTGCCACAGAAATTATGTGTCGTTCCTATGAGGCGAAATCCGTCCAGAATCAGGAAATGAAGCACAGTTACCGGGTATTTTCTGCAATGCAAGATGTCGCGGTACAAAAAGATAAACAGCGCAGTTCATTGCTGGATTGGGAAAATGAGCTGATGTTCAAGGTCTTTTCTGGAACTACAGGCATTAGACATCAAATGCTGTCCAAGTCAGAATTTGGCTTATGGTTTATTCATAAGGCGTCTTATGCCTTTACCGGTTCTGATCAGGTCGATTTAATTATCGAGCGAATTTATCAGATCGATACGCTAAATCAGGCAGTGCTGGAATGTACTGAAAAAGATCAGATGCTGAATCTGATTCAAAGTATTCGTGATTTAAACCGTGAAATACAGCACTTGGTCGATCAATTATTTCAGGTTGCAGATTACATCGAATCTGGAAATGACTCTCTAACCCAGTTATTGAATCGCCGTTATTTAAATACCATTATTTCACGTGAAATCAACTTCTCTCGTGATAACCAGACACCATTATCCTTGCTAGCGATTGATGCCGATTTCTTCAAAGCCATTAATGATAAATATGGTCATGCAGCTGGTGATCTGGCCTTGAAATTTATTGCTGATGCCTTACAGAAATATATTCAGGGTAGTGACTATGCATTCCGTGTCGGTGGTGAGGAATTCCTGCTGCTGCTGGTCGATTCCGATGAAAGACGCGCGCTGAATATTGCTGAAAATATCCGTAAATATGTAGAGCATGGCCTGATCAGTACGGCTCAAGGACAGCAATTTAGACTCACGGTTAGTATCGGCTGTGCGTTATTTGATGGTCACCCAGATTACCAAAGATTCCTGGATGCCGCAGATGCCGCACTGTATATGGCTAAAAATACAGGGCGTAACAGGGTCTATCTGGCGCAACCTTCTCAAATTCAGGGCGCACAAAAAGCGTCTGTCTAATTTAAAATTTGCTGCTGAATCGCAGCCTGAAATTGCTGTTTTTGCCGTACATATTCGGGATGGACTTTGGCTTCATCCCATTTTTGTTTAAATATTTTCGCTGCAGCAGCTTTAACCGGATCTTCAGAACTGCGCGGCAATTCCTCACGCCCATGCGCACCACTTAAACCCTTTTTATCATCTGGAACCGGACCATCGTATTTTTTGCCGCCTTTATGATTGGCATAACGTCGGGCGCGGGTATAACCCATTTGTAAAAACTTGCGTGCCATATCGGCCCCGACGAAATCTTCCTGTTTTAAATATTCTAGAAACAGGGCATAAATTTTTTCACTACTGGCTTGGGCTTTTTCCGCATCTGCAAAACGCCAGTGGGGCAGAATTTCCGACTTATAAGGTTCTACTAAAAGCACGCCTTGCTCACCGCGTCCAATCCGGTATAAGTCTGGACGTTTACGGAAATCAATTTTTTTAAAATCTAGACTATAGTCAAAACTATTTGAATGAACACGTGAAGGGCGTTTAGGCGGATCAGGCTGTTTTCTACTCATGGCTGTTTCCAGAATTTATACACTTGGATCATGCAGCCTTCTATACAAAAGATCTGTATTTAAACATGGCAGGAAATGTAGTCAGGAAATTAATTATGCAGCATCAATTTGTTTATTTTTAAAACTAGGGAAGTTAAGTTAATGAGACAACTTTTTGAAAAGAATGTAGGGATAAAATTTTAAGAAATTGAATGAATACGTAGAAAAGTTAAGGAATTGATTGCAAAATTCCTTAACTGATGAAGATATTGAATTCGTACTTATCTTTTAACTTTCTACCACGACATAATATTTTTTAACGGCTTCAACCACTTCAAAAGTGCCAATAAAACCGGGTGGAATAATGCCGGCTTCACCTGCCTTGATTTCAACAAAGGATTGTCTTTGAGCATCATGTAAACGGACGATCCCTTCGATTACCTGAAAGAATTCCTGTTTATTCTCGGCAAATACGATATTCCACGCACCCACTTCACATTGCCAGATTCCGCAATCCATATTGGGATGTTGATAGGCACTCTGGGTCAGGCGTTTAGGATTGCCTTTAACCAGCCGGTCTGGCCGTGGATAATCGATACTTTCTGCAGCCTGGCCTAAACCTTGACCCGCAATCCAAATAGATGACATTTTCGTAACCTCATCGTGTAAAAAAGCCCCAATATCAATTGAGGCTTTCATGTATGAATCTATATTAATAACTTTCTGGTACAGCGCCTAAAAACTCACGGCGGACTTCTTTATCGGTTTTAAAGTCACCGATAAATGACACCGTACGCGTCGTCGATTCCTGTTTGCCAACACCACGCATCATCATACACATATGTGCTGAATCAATCATCACAGCCACACCACGTGCATTGGTGACTTCAGCAACCGCTTCTGCGATTTGCTGGGTCAGATTTTCCTGAATCTGCAAACGACGGGCAAACATTTCAGTAATTCGGGCAAATTTAGACAGCCCCAATACCTTGCCTTCAGGTAAATAGGCAATATGTACACGGCCATAAAATGGCAATAAATGGTGTTCGCAGAGTGAATAAAATTCGATATTTTTCACTAAAACCATTTCACGGTTATCTGATGGAAAAACCGCACTATTGGTCACTTCTTCCAGAGTCTGGCTATAACCTGAGGTTAAATACGAAAACGCTTTCGCAGCACGCACGGGCGTATCTTTGAGACCAGGGCGATTGAGATCTTCACCAACGGCAGTAAGAATGTTTGCGTAAGATTGCTGCATAGTCATATGACGTATTCACTTAAACTGAGAATGAACAAGGACGGCATTGTAGCAGAAATCTTTTACAATGCCTTATTTTGGGGGTAAATCCGCTTACTGTTTAAACTTTGGATTTTTTTCTGCACGTTTTAGCAAAACTAAAACTGCGCCAGTGCCACCCTGTTTTTCAGGCGCACTGACAAAGGCCAGAACATTACGGTGCTGACGTAACCAGCCGTTGACATAAGTTTTTAAAATCGCTTCCGGCCCTTTGCCATGTACGATCTTGATCACGTTCTGGTTTTCATCTTTGGCGATCTGGATAATCTGAAGCACAGCCTGACGTGCCTCTTCGACCGTACAACCATGCAGGTCGACAGCTTCGAACCAGCGCAGATTGCCTGCTTTTAAATCTTCAAAAACCTTATGCTGCAAGGTCGCAATGCGGTAGCTTAAGCTCGCTTGACTGCCAACCGGATTGAGCATGGCTTGAGTATCAGACAGGACGGTTTCATCGGTATGCATGGGGCCTTCGGCAGCAGCACGCTTGGCCAAAGTTTGCGCATCGACTTTTTTCTTGGGAGATTTTTCTATTTTCGCAATATTGCCGGCATCAATTTTTTGTACGCCTTGCATCTGCTTGCGAAATAGATCGAGGTCTTCCTCCTGTTCCTGCTCCGCTGTTTTCACGACAGGGGCAACAGGTTCAGCCTTAGGCTGAGGATGACTAATTTGCTTTTTAAGATCTTTGAGTAAATTGTACTGATCTTTAGAAAGCGAAGAATCGTGTTTGCTCATAATCTGGAAACGGGGGAGATACTGAATTTGGTAAATTATAGTCTTAAATGACTGAAAGGAGAAATGAATTGCACTAAATACAACATATCCCAAACCCAGCATTAATTTCTCAATAGTTTTCTAAGATTGTATAGCTTGATGAACTTTAAATAGAAAATAATTCATGAATATTCTCCTTTTATCATCTTAACAGTTGCCTCGATGGAACATCTCTCTTTAAATATAAATCAATCAAACCTGGAAAATAAAAAAATGAGTTATTCAGGCAGTTGTTTGTGTGGCGATGTCCAGTTCAAAGTAAATACGAATATTCAGGCCATGTATCATTGTCACTGCAGTTTATGTCGTAAACAGAGTGGTACGGCCGCGAATGCAGCAACTTTAGTTCATCAGCAATATTTTGAATGGACCTCAGAACAGACTTCAATTTCCTGCTATCAAAAAGAGACCGAATTTCGTTCTCATTTTTGTCAACACTGTGGCTCGCCTGTACCGAATCAGGTAGGTACAATTGCATTGATCTGGATTCCTTTAGGGCTTCTGGATCAAGCACCCAAAATTCAGCACAGACTGAGTTTTTGTCTGAACTCGAAGGTGGATTGGGCAGATGAAATCAAGGCGGATGAGTCCTATTCTGAACTGCCAGAATTTGAAAAATTAATCTCTTATTTTGATCATTCAACTCAGTATTAAATGAATTTGGTTAATAGAAATAAAAAAAGCCCCATGCTGAGATGGGGCTTTTTTTATACTTAATATTTTAAACCGATTCAGGCTCACCGAATAAATCACGGAAAGCATGATCTGGACGTGGCTGTTTCATGAAACTTTCACCGACCAGGAAGGCATGAATATCATGTTCCTGCATCATCGAAACATCAGCAGGGGTCGCAATACCGCTTTCAGTGACCAGCAGGCGTGAAGGATCCAGTAATTTTTTCAGACGTAGTGATGTATTCAGGTCGACATCAAAAGTTTTTAAATTACGGTTGTTCACACCCAGCAGACAACGATCAGACAGTTTTAAAGCACGTCCTAATTCTTCTTCATCATGCACTTCAACCAGTACATCCAGATTATGCTCAAATGCGGTTTTAGACATTTCCTCTAACTGCTGATCAGACAGACAGGCCACGATCAGCAAGATACAGTCTGCATGTAGTGCACGCGCTTCAATCACGCCATAAGGATCGATCAGGAAGTCTTTACGCAACGCAGGCAAGTCACAGTGCGAACGGGCGATCTGAATATTTTCATCAGCACCCTGAAAAAAATCCACATCAGTCAGTACAGATAAACAGGCAGCGCCGGCATCCTGATATTGTGCCGCAATTTCTGCAGGATTGAAGTTTTCACGAATCACGCCTTTGGACGGAGAAGCCTTTTTAATTTCAGCGATTACACCCGGACGTTTAGACATTAAAGATTGAGCAAAACCACGTACAGGTGTCGCGCCTTGAGCTAACTCTTCTATATCCTTATAGCTTTTCTGCTTCAAACGAAGAGCGAACTCTTCTTTCTTACGATCAACAATTTTACCCAAAATTGTATTTGCAATATCAACCATGATTCAAATTCCTGACCGTATTAAGCTTCATATTGTTTGATGGTTTTGGTGAATTCAGACAGCACGCTCATTTTTTCCAGTGCCTGGCCACCATAAATAATATCGTGTGCTAATGCCACACCTTGCTTATAGCTTGAAGTCAGGCCTGATACATAAATACCAGCACCGGCATTTAGGGCAATCATATTGGCAGCCTTATGACCGATCTCAGATTTCTTCTTGCCTAAGGCATCTTTAATCAGAGCCAGACTTTCTGCTGAACTTTCAATAATTAAGCCAGTTAAGGTTTGCGATTCAATGTCGACCTGTTCAGGAATGATTTCCCATTCAGTGATTTCACCGTTTTTCAGCTCAGCCACATGCGTCGAAGAAGCCAGACTGATTTCATCTAAGCCATCACGTGAATGTACGACCATGACATGTTCAGCACCGAGCTGTTTCATGACTTCTGCAATTGGGCGGCAAAGTTCATTGGAAAATACCCCGATGACCAAACGTTTTACGCCGGCCGGATTCGTAAGCGGGCCGAGCAGGTTGAAAATACTGCGAATACCCAGTTCTTTACGTGGACCAATCGCATATTTCATGGCTTTGTGATGATTCGGTGCGAACAGGAAGCCCACACCAATATCACGGATACAGCGTTCGGTTTGCTGCATATTCAAATCAAGATTAATGCCTGCCTGTTCCAGTAAATCTGAAGAGCCTGATTTGGTAGAAACACCACGGTTACCATGTTTGGCAATCGTTGCACCAGCTGCTGCAATTACAAAGGCTGAAGCGGTAGATACGTTAAACAGGTTTTGTCCATCACCGCCTGTACCGACGATATCCACCAGATGAGGGACATCACTGACATCAATTTTGGTTGCCAGTTCACGCATGACACGTGCTGCAGCAGTAATCTCGTCAATACTTTCGCCTTTCAGGCGTAGACCCATGAGCAGAGCACCGATCTGGGCATCGGTTGCTTCGCCAGACATAATGGTGCGCATCACGTCTTCCATTTGTTCCTGAGTCAGGTGAATGTTTTTAGTAATATTGCTTAAAGCTTGTTGAATATTCATGACTTGCGTTTTGCCCATTATGCGTAAATTTCAAGAAAGTTTTTAAAGATTTGATGACCATGCTGGCTCAGGATTGATTCCGGATGGAACTGCACACCTTCAATCGGTAGTGTCTTATGTTTAATCCCCATAATTTCTTCCATAGAGCCATCTTCTTCATTGGTCCAGCAGGTCACTTCCAGGCATTCTGGCAAAGTGGCCTGATCAATCACCAGCGAGTGGTAACGCGTCGCAGAGAAAGGATTCGGTAGGTTGCTGAAAATACCTTTGTCGCTGTGATACATATCAGACAAACGCCCATGCATGACGCGTTTGGCACGAATAATATCGCCACCAAAAGCCTGACCAATACTTTGATGCCCCAAACAAACACCGAGCAGGGGAATCTTGCCGCCAAAATGCTGAATGGCAGGAATCGAAATTCCCGCTTCACTTGGCGAACATGGACCAGGACCAATCACCAGATACTTGGGTTGCCATCGCTCAATATCCTCCAATGTCACGGCATCATTGCGGACTACTTTTACTTCTTGATTCAGTTCGCCAAAATACTGGACGATGTTATAAGTAAAGGAGTCATAGTTGTCGATCATTAGAAGCATGAGCTTAACCTATTGAAATTATTGCACTTAACTGTGCTAAAGTGATCCAGATTGAGCTTTATCGGGACTTGTTGCAAGTCTAGGGAATACACGACTAAATCGTTGATTTCATTGTGTGAAAATAAAGCACGCCTCATCATAGCAAAAAATAGCCACATCGGGCGCAATAATTTTTCAATTTTCAGCCTGGTGATTAGCTCACAGCCTTTTAAATATTTTAAATGTGCGTATAAGTAATTAACTGACGAAAAGTAAGTTTAAATAAATATTGCAGTTATTATTTTTTTAAATTAAAAATAAATAGGTTTTAAATTATTAAAGTAATGATGCTGAAAAAAACATCATTTGAATAATAATGCATGGGATAAATCAAACGATAAGATCGGCAATTTGAATAAAAGTGACTCAAAATAGTGATATTTTTAAGTACATAAACCTACATATTGCGCTTTGTAACTGGTAAAAATTAACCAGAATTAAACGAAATTGAATATTTTTTAAACTAAATTAGCATAAAAACGCAAATCCTCACTGAAAAGTGCTCCTATTCTTACCTAATATGAAATCGTCGCACTATTTAGGTGCGCTAAAAAAATACCTGCAACAAATCTCAGGAAGAATGCTTGAATATAGTGCATTTAGTTTAAGTCACAGTATAATAGCGACAAGGTATTTTTATCTTCCTATGTTTTCTTATAAAGATTTCAAGATTTTAGATATACTTTTAAAAGTTGGTACGCTAATTGCTTAATAGATACCAACTTCTAACACGCACTTTGCGAGTGCAACAAAAAACATCGGAGCAAAATGAGCATGGCGAACAAGGTCCTTCAACTCATACAAGAAAGTGGCGCGAAATGGGTCGATTTTCGCTTTACTGATACCAAGGGTAAAGAACAGCACGTTACTTATCCAGCAGACAGTATTGATGAAGATACGTTTGAAGACGGCAAAATGTTTGACGGTTCTTCAATCGCAGGTTGGAAAGGCATCGAAGCATCGGACATGATCTTACGTCCAGATGCAGAAACAGGTTTCATCGACCCGTTCTTTGCAGAGCCAACTGTTGTTGTGACTTGTGACGTTATCGAACCATCAACTGGTCAAGGTTATGAACGTGACCCACGTTCGATTGCTCGCCGTGCAGAAGAATACCTGAAATCTACAGGTATCGGTGATACTGCATTCTTCGGTCCAGAACCAGAATTCTTCGTATTTGACGAAGTGAAATGGGACATCGACATGTCTGGCGCACGCCACACATTGATCGCTGAAGAAGCTGCTTGGTCTACTGGTAAAGATTACGAAGCAGGTAACTCTGGTCACCGTCCACGTGTTAAAGGTGGTTATTTCCCAGTTCCTCCTGTTGATTCTCATCAAGATATGCGTGCAGATATGTGTGCAAAAATTGAAGAAATCATGGGCCCAGGTCGTGTAGAAGTACATCACCACGAAGTTGCATCTTGCCAGTTAGAAATTGGTGTGAGCTTCAACACAATGGTTCGTAAAGCTGACGAAGTACAACAGTTCAAATATGCTGTTTGGAACGTTGCGCACCAATACGCTAAAACTGCAACCTTTATGCCTAAACCAATGGTAGGCGATAACGGTTCAGGTATGCACGTTCACATGTCGATCTCTAAAGATGGCAAGAACCTGTTTGCTGGTGATGAATATGCAGGCCTTTCAGAAATGGCATTGTACTTCATCGGTGGTGTGATCAAACATGCTCGTTCATTGAATGCGATCACTAACCCATCTACAAACTCATACAAACGTTTGGTACCTCACTTCGAAGCACCGATTATGCTTGCTTATTCAGCGCGTAACCGTTCAGCTTCTATCCGTATTCCTTACGTTTCTAGCCCTAAAGGCAAACGTATCGAAGCACGTTTCCCTGATCCAATGATGAACCCGTACCTAGGTTTCGCTGCATTGTTGATGGCGGGTATCGACGGTATCCAAAATAAGATTCACCCAGGTGAAGCTGCTGACAAGAACCTGTACGATCTTCCTCCTGAAGAAGAAGCGAAAATCCCTACAGTGGCGCACAGCCTTGAAATGGCACTTGAATCTCTTAAAGAAGATCATGACTACCTGCTTAAAGGTGGCGTGTTCACTAAAGAAATGCTTGATGCTTACATCGAACTTAAGACTGAAGATGTTCGTCGTCTGAACACGACTACTCACCCAGTTGAATTCGACATGTACTACAGCCTGTAATTCTGATCTGAATTTCACTGTAAAAAAGACCCGCCTTTGTGCGGGTTTTTTTGTATGATGCTGTTATTGATCAAAGATATGAAGTTATGGCACAACGTAAAAGACATACCGGTTTTTTTCCCTGGATTGATCCTCAGGATCATAGTAAAGGCTTTAAACTGAATTTTTCTGAAGTGACCTATGTGGAAGTTGCGCGTACACCTGAAGGTTATAAGCAGGTCGAGTTTGTGGCATTACGTCATCCTGAGCTGGCTTTGGACTATGAATACCCGCAAAGTTTTTATCTCACTACAGATGGCATGATTTTGAAAAAGCTGCCAAATGGAAAATATGAAGTCATTGCAAAGACAGATAATGCCTAATCGTGAAGTTGATAACGTTGTGAGTGTAAAATTTAAAAATCCACATGGACCGCATATACCTGCTGCGCTTCGAGAATGGCTGTATGCCTCAGGATCATTGACGCAGCAATTAACGGATCTGGCTAGTGGACAGTTTCGGGTAGAACCACAGCAGGAACATTTTCAGCGTCTGGAATTTGTGGATGCGCGGTGGATGCAGATGCCACATCAGCATACGTCCTGGGTGCGGGAAAGTTATTTATATGGCTGTGAAGAGCAGCCATGGGTCAAAGCAAAAAGTATATTTCCGATATTAAGCTTGCAAAAACGTGCGCGGATTTTTCAGCACATTGGATCGAAGCCGATTGGCTGGCTATTATTCCAGCGGACCAATCCAAACTGTGAGCGACGTGTGATTTATCTGGAAGAGGGCTGGACCCGCCAGAGCTGCTATACTTGGCATGGTTGTAAATTTATTGTACAAGAAACATTTTTACCGGCATTTGAACACTTTATACAAAATCAACAGGCTTAACTTGATATGGCAACTGCACAAGCAATTACTTGGCGTGAACGTCTGAGCGCCTATTATTATCTTTGTCGTTTTGATAAACCAATTGGCACAGAGCTGGTCTTTTGGCCGACCATGTGGGCACTATGGGTCGCAGCAAAAGGTGTCCCTGATTTCAGTATTCTAGTGCTAATGATTCTAGGTGTAATTTTTATGCGCGCAGCGGGTTGTGCCATTAATGACTTTGCCGACCGTAAAGTGGATGCGCATGTAGAACGCACCAAAACTCGCCCATTGGCCACCGGTATTATTAGCGCTAAAGAAGCAGTGATGGTCTTTCTGGTGCTCGTCGCAGCCAGTGCCTGCCTGTTATTTTTCCTGCCGATAGAAACCTTTTACTGGTCTTTTGGAGCTTTGTTTTTAGCGTTCATTTATCCGTTTATGAAACGCTATACCCATTTGCCGCAGGTGTTTTTGGGAGCTGCGTTTTCTTGGTCCATTCCTATGGCCTATACCGCAGTGGGACAGACACCGGACTTAACCTGTTGGCTTCTCTATTTTGGCAATCTGGCCTGGACCGTGGCGTATGATACGCAATATGCGATTACCGATCGTGAATATGATTTGAAGATTGGGGTAAAATCCACAGCCATTTTATTTGGTCAGCATGATATTCAGATCATTAGTACCTTACAGGTTCTAAGTCTGGTCTTGATTGGCACGGTATTATGGATTGAGGATTTGCTTGTTCCATTTGGCCTGATGGGGCTTCTAGCCGTCGCAATTGATTTTATTTATCAATGGTCCAAAACTCGAGATAAGGACCCACAGCGCTGTTTCTGGGCTTTCCGTCATAACCGTTGGGTGGGGCTGATGATTTTCCTTGGAATCTTTGCCGCGCTTCTGTAACTGCACCTTGTCGATTCATAACAAAAGCATCCTATAAGGGTGCTTTTTTTTATGCTTAATTCAAGATTCTTCATGAAAATCATAAACAACAATAAGGGATTAGAATATGAATAATGTAGTGAAAAACGGTTTCAAAAAAACCTGTCTGGCACTGGTATGTTCCATGTCATTGTTCATGACTGCGTGTAATGACGATGATAATGATTCGTTCCGACCACAGGAAAGGGTATTTTTAAGTCAACAGTCTTATGATGAGGATACCTTGCCTGAAGCGTCAGATATTCAAGTCATACGCTATAACATGCCAAACGTAAATGGTGAACGGGCTGAAGCGACAGCCATGGTGTTTTATCCAAATACACCTCAACCTCAAGACGGATGGAGGGTGGTGGTTTGGGAACATGGCACGGTGGGTAGTGGTGATTCTTGTGCACCAAGTAATAACCAGCTGAATAATAATTTTAGAGGATTAGCCAGCAGCTTGCTTGCACAGGGATATGTGATTGTTGCACCCGATTATGAAGGATTAGGTACTCGGGGGATTCATCCTTATTTAAATTTAAAAAGTGCCGCACAATCGGCTATCTATGCAGTAAGAGCCTTTAAAGAACAGCAAGGAAATCGATTTAATGGTGCCTGGGTCTCAGTGGGACAATCCCAGGGAGGACATGCATCACTTGCCACAGCCCAGTTTGCTGATGAAGATCCAAATTATAAGGCAGCAGTGGCAGCAGCTCCGGCTTCAAGTCTGGGTTATATTATCAGTGAAGTAGCACCGCAAGCGCTTAGTGCTTTGGTTGAGGCTGGACAAGATAATGCTGCGAAAGCGGTCTATGCAGAATTACTGGCATATGCGGCTTATGTGGCTGTAGGGATTAAAGCTTATGAACCAGGCTTTAACTATCGCAATATATTTTCAAGCCGTGCAGGGATTGTGGCTGAAAAGGCAGAAGGCACGACTGGAGAAAATGGACTTTGTTTAGGGCCGCTGATTACTGAATATATGCAAGATATTGATGATTATCTGGTGAATAATCCGGAAAAAACGGTCGTGGACTATCCGGGATTAGTAGAAAACTTCCAGAATAATTCGTCGGTTGAAAAGTTCCTTCAGAATAATCAGCCTGCAACTGAAAAAATTAATGTTCCTGTGATGATCATTCAAGGTACTGCAGATAGGGCTGTTCCGTATCCAGTGACAAATACTTTACAACAAGGCTTGGAAGATATGGGAACCGCAGTGACTTTTGTACCGGTACAAGACGCATCACATACCGAGGCTATTGTAGAAAGCAGAACCCAGCTGCTGACCTTCATTAATACCTATATGCCTTCAGGTATTTCTGTCAGTCCTTAATCCTAAAAGGAGCTTCGGCTCCTTTTTATTCCTTGTGATGCTAGGCCTTGAGCAATCATTTAAGTTTGTTATAGTGGCTTAAGATTATAGGTTATCAGTGTAGGCTCGTTATGTCGGAACAGACCAAACCCCGCAGTATCAAAAAACTGCTTATCTTTGGAACCTTGGCTTTATGTGTTCCGATTTTTTTGGTGACCATGGCATTTCTGGCTGTTAATAGTGATGCGAAAAATCAGGAAAAATATAAACAGCAACAGGCTGACATGATTGCCCGGATTGAAGCACGCGAAGCGGCTGAAAAATCAAAGGCAGAGCAGGCGGCTCAAGCAACTCAAGCTGCTTCCGAAGCTGAAACAAATTCCTCTCATTAAACTATTTATCTCAAATCTCTTTGAAGCTGCCGGATCGTTGGAATTTCAGTGTAGCGGATGACTGTGTAGCCGGCAGCAATCAGCATCGCATCGCGTTCCGCATCTTCCTGTTCCTTGCCAATATGGCTAGGGTCATCCAGTTCTATAATCGCCACTACATTATATTCCCGGTCCATCACCACAAAATCGGTCACTTTACGGTTGAACTTGCTGCGCATTTTCATATTGTCATGTGTGATCAAAGCACTAAATGCGACCTGTGCCAGAATGTGATGATGCGGAAAAGCATCTTTCAGGCGAGTAAACATCTTGCTTTCGAAAGCTGTAATGACACGCTTGGGATAGAATTTCTTCTGGCGGGTAAACAGATGGGGGAAGAGCAGGCAAATTAAGGCAAAGCTTGCCAGACAGCCAATCACAAAGAATATAAACTGACTCAAATCAAACACGGATCATAAAAGAGAAAAGAATAAAAAAACCCACTTCGCAATGAGTGGGTTTTTCAGAATCTTGGCTCTCCCACCTGGGCTCGAACCAGGGACCTGCGG
>NZ_VOZC01000011.1:0-116588 GCF_013419975.1 Acinetobacter sp. YH12041
TGAGGATCAGAAAGCTTGTTTGAATCGATGTATTTCATCCGCAGATTATGCACGAATGCTAAGAAATCCGGAGTGCAAATATTAACCAAAAAGAAGATCGTTTTTTGATTTATGAAAGAGATCTATTATTTATCACCTATTTTCTTAAATTCTAAATGATTTTATTTTTCTATTTAAATGAGACTAAAAGTTTATTTAAATATTTTTCATTGAAATAAAATTCAAGAATAAAGTTTATTAAATAGCTCTGTCATTTTTTTATTGTTTTTATGATTAAAACTCTAAAAAAAGATGACTTAACTCAAAACATCCAAGTTAAGTCATCCTTTAATTTTAGTTTTTACCAGTATGACCGAAACCGCCCGCGCCACGCTCGGTTGCTTCAAACTCATTCACCAGATCAAATTCGGCCTGTACCACAGGGACTAATACATATTGGGCTAAACGCTCACCAGGTTCCAGGCTAAATGCAGCCTGACTACGGTTCCATACAGAAACCATCAGCTCGCCTTGGTAATCTGAATCGATCAAGCCAACCAGGTTACCTAAAACGATCCCGTGTTTATGACCTAAACCAGAACGTGGCAAGATCAAACCAGCAAATGCTGGATCTTCAATATAAATTGCCAAACCAGTTTTTACTAAAACTGTTTGACCCGGTTCAATCACAGTCGTTTCGTTGACACATGCACGAAGATCGAGTCCTGCTGAGCCAGTCGTTGCATAAGTCGGCAATGGCCATTCCTGACCTAGACGTGAATCAAGGACTTTCACCTGAACTTTCATGTATTTATTCCTGTTGTTTAATATCAAAAAATTTAAAGAATCAAAATCGTAGCGTTCTGTTACTTTTACCGTTTAATCAAGGCACGTAAATTATCCAGATAATGCTGAGCCTGCTGTTTTGGATCAATATTGCCTGCAAGTTTTTTCTTGCGGCCTAACCACTCCAGTTCATCTTCTGGCAGCTCATCCAGGAAGCGGCTTGGGGTCATCTGCTTCATCTGTCCACCCGCCTTACGCTGTTCCGCTAAGGTAATAGTCAAGCCCTGACGCGCACGAGTAATCCCCACGTACATTAGACGGCGTTCTTCCTCGACTGTTTCGGCAGCAATCGAGTTCTTATGTGGCAGAATTTCTTCTTCCAGTCCGATTAAGTAGACATAAGGGAATTCCAGACCTTTGGATGCATGCAAGGTCAGAAGGTTAACCTTATCGGTATCTTCTTCTTCCTGCTGCTGTTCCAGCATATCGAGAAGCACCATCTTACGGATGACACTTTCGATATTCTTTTCATCGACATCTTCTGCACGATTGATCAGACTCTGAATACTGCTATACAGCACTTCAATATTATCGAGTTTGGTTTTTTCCTGTGCCGGCGTCGCTGCGGATTCCTTGATATAGTCAATATAGCCGGCTTCCACCATCATCTGGCGGATAATCGGTACGGGCTCATCATCTTCCAGCAAGTTACGGGTAAAGTTATTGATAAAATCTGAAAATTCTGCCAGTTGTGTGGTCGCTTTCTTTGGGATCACCATGGTCAGACGTTGATCGCCTGCTGCTGACAGTAGAGACAGATTATTTTCCTGGGCAAACAGACCGAGTTTTTCCAGCGTCACCGGGCCAATGGCACGTTTCGGTGTGTTAATAATCCGCAGGAAAGCGCTGTCATCTTCCGGGTTAATGATCAGACGCAGGTAACTCATAATGTCCTTGATCTCTGCACGCGCAAAGAAAGACTGACCGCCAGAGAGCTTGTAAGGAATCTGCATCTGGCGCAGCTGAGTTTCCAGAATACGTGCCTGGAAATTACCACGATACAGAATCGCGTAATCTTTCCAGTTTTTACCATTCATCAGCTTATGCGTGATCAGGTCTTTCACTACGCGTTCTGCTTCATCATCATCATTACGACAAGTGATGACCCGAATCACTTCACCATGGCCTTTATCTGACCAGAGCTTTTTATCAAAGATATGCGGGTTGTTGCCAATCACGGTATTGGCAGCTTTCAGAATACGACTGGTAGAACGATAGTTCTGTTCCAGCTTGATCACTTTCAGATTCGGGAAATCCTGTTGTAACAGCGCCATATTTTCTGGCTTGGCACCACGCCAGGCATAAATCGACTGATCATCATCCCCTACAGCGGTGAACTGCCCCATGACCCCGACCAGTAATTTCACCAGAATATACTGTGCCGTATTGGTATCCTGATATTCATCGACCAGCAAATAACGTACACGGTTCTGCCATTTATCCCGAACTTCAGCATTTTCCTGTAACAGACGCGTTGGCATCACAATCAGGTCATCAAAATCGACGGCATTATAGGCACGCAGATTTCGCTCATAAAGTTGGTATAAATGCGCGAACTGAACATCTTCTGGCGTTTCACAGGTGGTATGTGCTTGCTCTGGTGGAATCAGATCGTTTTTCCAGTCCGAAATCATCTTCATCGCTTTGGCAATCAATTCTTTGCTTTCAGCACCCGACAAGTTATCGCGATGCATCAGATCCATCAGAATCCGCTTACAGTCATCGGCATCCAGAATCGAGAAATTATTTTTTAGCGGTGTGTGTTTGAGTTCTAAACGTAATAAATTTAGACCAAAAGTATGGAAGGTCGAGACTGAAAGGCCTTTGGCTTCTTCTCGGGTCAGCAATTTGGTGACACGCTCTTTCATCTCACGTGCCGCCTTGTTGGTAAAGGTCATTGCCGTAATCCGGTGAGCCGGAATCCCGCAATGCTTGACCAAGTACGCGATTTTTCTTGTAATTACCGAGGTCTTGCCTGAACCCGCTCCGGCAAGTACTAACAAGGGTCCTTGAGTATATTTCATGGCTTCAAGTTGCTTGTCATTTAACTGACTGGCGAGTGACATATGGCTTCCTCTTCTAGATTCGGCTCCGATTATAGTCATCTCATGCCCAGATGCCTAATTGAAAATTCATTTTCCTGCGTCATCTTTCAGACATAAAAAAAACCACCCGAAGGTGGTTTTTCTACAAAATCAGTGATTACTGAACAGCATATACTGCAATTTCAACACGACGGTTTTGTTCTTTACCAGCTGCAGTTGAGTTGTCTGCGATCGGGTTCGCTGAACCAAGACCTTGTGCATTGATACGAGTACGTGCTACGCCTTGACCAGCAAGGTAGTTCGCAACAGATTGTGCACGTGCTTGAGACAATGGAATGTTGATTGAGTCATTACCAGTGCTGTCTGTATAACCAGTTACCAAGATACCGCTTTGGCTGTCTTCAGTCAGAACTTGGGCAACTTTATTCAATGTTGCATAGAAGTTTGGTTTGATGTTTGACTTGTTAGTGTCAAATGTAATCGCACCAGGCATTACCAAGTTGATTGAACCGTCTGGATTACGGTTTACATCTACACCAGTACCCGCAGTCGCTTGACGTAATTTTTTCTCTTTATTGTCAAGGTAAACACCCGCTGCACCACCAAGTACTGCACCAATTGCAGCTGCACGGTTGTTTTGACGGCTAGTATTGGCATTACTTTTAGAAATACCATAACCTGCAGCAGCACCAATTACTGTACCCAAAGCTGTTTTGTCGTACTCAACACCACCCAGGTTATTGCCAGTAGTTTGACAACCTGTAAGTGCTACTGCCCCTGCTACAGCTGCTGAAATTAATAGTGCACGCATTGCATGCCTCCTTTGTAGTGTAATTTGTATCTTAGGTCAGATAATGATTTAAAAATAATGGGATAACCATTGAATTTTTGTTAATAATAAATCTTTTAGTAATATTTTATAATGTTTATGTGTAACCAATTTCCTGAATTTCATCATAGTTTCTTCATAGTTTAACGATCGGACTTTTCTATTCGCTCAACTCCCTCTATATTGTTCAAAATGTGATGAAATTTAGACGATTATTCTCTGGGACTGTTTTTATATGTCATCTAAAAGCAAGCAACAAACGACTTTAAAAAAACTTACCCGTGGCCTCACGGTGACATCCGTTATGACTGGCAGTACTTTTTTTCATGGACCACCCGTACTGGCTTTGGGGCTGACCAAACTTTTTAAGAAATCTTCTAAGATTGATGAAACCAATATCAAGATTACCAATAGCTGGTTGGGCGTAAATAACTGGCTGATTGACAATGTCCTGAAAAATACCGAATGGCAAATCAGTATTGACGAATCTCTGGATCTGAACATGCAGGGGCGTTATTTAATGACCTGTAATCATCAGAGCTGGGTGGATACCACGGTAAACCAATATTTCGGTTTAACGCGCATGCCTCTCACCCGCTTTTTTACAAAATGGGAACTAATTTTTATTCCATTTGTAGGTCAAGCCTTTAAAATTCTGGGCTTCCCGATGATGAAAAGGCATAGCAAGGAACAGATTGCCAAAAACCCTTCCCTGAAATATCGGGATATGGAAGAAGCACGTAAGGCATGTGAACAACTGGTTAGCCAGCCATTTACCTTGCTGAATTATCTGGAAGGTACACGTTTTACCCCAGAAAAGCATGAACAGCAAAAATCGCCTTATAAGCATTTGTTGAAGCCTAAGGCGGGCGGTCTCGCGCTGGCACTGAACATTCTGGGGGACAAAATTGATGCACTGGTGGATATGACTATTGTTTATCCTGACGGTGTGCCAGGTTATGGGGAATTCTGGTTAGGCGAAGTCCCGCGTATTGCCGTGAACTTGAGAAAAATTGACATTCCAGACTGGGTACTCGGCGGCAATTATGAAGATGATGCAGATTACCGTGCGCGTTTCCAGCAATGGGTAGACCAAATCTGGACTGAAAAAGACCAATTAATTGAGCAAATGCAGCAGAACCTGATTTCCGCTTCTGCCTGACATTTGCCAGAGAGACTATGAAGAACGACAACCCGGACCTCGTGTCCAGCTCATTTAAGTTTATTCGCAAAGGCACTTGGGGCTGGAAAATTGCACTGATTTATGACATTTTCATGATGGTTGTCATCATCATCAATTTGTTCTGTCTCTGTGCCAATGCCATTCTGATGAGCGATTTTGGGCACTGGTTGTTTGACTTCATTCGTCTGCCTGATGTCTTGCAGTTTTATAAAAGTGAATTACGTCCCTGGGTAATGATTACCGAGGGATGGTTTACCACCTTCCTGATTATTGAACTCATCGTTCGCTGGTTCATTGCCATTGTTATGCGCCACCATGCCCGCTGGTGGTTCTTTCCCTTTGTGCACTGGTATGAAATTTTATCCATCATCCCACAGCTACGTTTTCTGCGTTTGTTACGTGCAGTCGCGATTGGCTACAATCTGCATAGCCATGGATACAAAGTCATACCGGCAAGCTGGTATAGACGGGGTAATTTCTACTATAACCTGCTGATGGAAGAACTTTCGAGCCGTGTAGTATTGACGGTACTGGATGGCATTAAACGTGAACTCAGCACCAGCACATCACATAAACAATTAATTGATGATTTGGTGGAACATCACCGTAAATTACTGGCTGTTGCTTTGACAGATATCTTGCAAGAGTCTTTGGGCAAGGAATTACAGGCACGGCGCTTCATGATTTCAAAAAATGTCGGGCAAGTCGTCAATCAGGCCATTGAAGATACACCTGAGCTCACCCAGCTTCTGCGTCTGATTCCCATTGTGGGTGGACGGCTGGAACGCCAGATCCAGAGTATTGGTCAACGTCTGGGAGAAAATATCACTCAAGGCCTGATCGATCCTTTTACACATAGTGGATCACAAGAAAACCCGACTTTTGCCATGATTTCAGATAAGATTAGCCAGATTCAGATTGAACATAATCCACATATTGATAAATTAGTCGAATCGGCTGTTTTTGAAACACTTGAAGCCATTCAAAAACAGGTCAAAGTAAAACAGTGGCAACAGATTTTAGAAGAACACGAACAAAATCAGGGCTCAATCGATAGATGAGTTTTCATTTGTGGAATCGGCTAAGATAAGTGGATTCTATTCGTATAAAAAAATAACTTGGATCGCTAGAGAATTAACGAAATTTGTTCTAGGATTTGCACTATTTACAACATTGCTTCGACATAAAACAGCAAGTCAGAAGTATTAAGGAAAAATTATGGCTGACATACGGATAAAAGGCAGAATGGTCAATGCGCTACGCATTAGCCTCGATACCAATGATCATGATGCAATCCGCCAGCAACTGAAACCAAAATTACAAGCGGCTTTTCCGCCAGGCACATTGGCGGTAATTGAAAGTTCAGTCGACCAGGAACTGATTGCCCTGATCCAGTTACTGATTGATCTCGAAGTTCAGCCTATGGCGGTGACTGAAGGGATTCTGGGGGATCAGGCTCGTGCGATTCAGTTCCCTGTTCTGCCACCTGACCGTCAGTTACAGGAAATTAAGGCGACCAAAGAACAGGTCATGGAAGTCAAATCCGAATCTGCTGCTGACGATGAAAAAGCTGATGCAGCACCGATCGTCGCGCATGTGACTTCTTATCACGATGAAATTCTGCGCACCGGCCAATGCATTGTGCAGAATCAGGGTGACATTATTATTACGGCCGGAATAAACAGTGGTTCAGAAGTGATTGCTTCAGGCAATATCCATATTTATGGCAGCGCGCGTGGCCGTGTGATTGCAGGTGCAGGTGGCAATACTGCAGCGCGTATTTTCTGCCATGCGCTGGAGGCCGAACTGATTTCTATTGCAGGTACTTACTGTGTGGCCGACGACATTCCACCGAATGTTGTGAAAAAACCCGTGCATATTTACTTGAATGATCAACAAGAGCTTGTATTTGAAGCTCTACAATTTTAATGTATAAATAAACACCAAAAACCCCATTTTATAGGGGATTTGAACCATAACAGGAGTGGATTCGGTGGCGAAAATTGTTGTCGTAACATCAGGCAAAGGTGGCGTAGGTAAGACTACAACAAGTGCATCTTTTGCAACAGGTTTAGCCCTACGTGGCCACAAAACTGTGGTAATCGATTTTGATGTAGGCTTGCGTAACCTTGATTTGATTATGGGCTGTGAACGCCGTGTAGTATATGATTTTGTAAATGTTCTCAATAACGAAGCACGATTACAACAAGCACTGATTCGCGATAAAGATATTGAAAATTTATATATTTTACCTGCTTCACAAACACGTGATAAAGATGCTTTAACTGATGAAGGCGTAGAACGTGTAATGGATGAGCTTTCACAGGAATTTGATTATATCGTGTGTGACTCACCTGCAGGTATTGAACGTGGTGCCATTTTAGCCATGTACCATGCAGATGAAGCTATCATTGTGACTAACCCTGAAATTTCTTCAGTACGTGACTCTGACCGCATCATTGGCATGTTAGATAGTAAAACTAAAAAAGTAGAACAAAACGAAGGTCGCATCCGTAAACACCTGTGTATTACCCGTTTCAATCCGGAACGTGCCGATAAACAGGAAATGTTAACGATTGACGATATTTCTAAAGATATTTTACGTGTTCCAACCTTAGGTGTTATTCCTGAGTGTCCAAGCGTTCTACAGGCATCGAATGAAGGTAAACCAGTGATTCACTTTACCGAATCTGCCGCAGGTCAGGCTTATGATGACCTTGTAGCACGTTTCCTGGGTGAAGAGCGTCCTTACCGTCATATTGAAGTAAAACCTAAGGGCTGGTTAGCACGATTATTTGGAGCGTAAACATGGCTGGATTCTGGAGTAAACTTTTTAGTAGCGAGGATAAACCATCAAGCGCACAAACCGCGAAAGACCGTTTGAAAGTCATTGTTGCTTCTGAACAGGGTTTGGGGCGCCGTTTGAGTCAGGATAAAATTGACCAGATGAAGACAGAGATCATGCAAGTGGTCAATCGCTACGTCCGCGGGGTTGATGAACAGCACATTCAGATGCAGGTACGTTCTGAAGCAAACATTGAAATGCTTGAAATGAATATCAATTTACCTGAAGAGCGATAATCTGAATTTTGATTAGTCAAGTAAATTGATTCAAGGCAAAATATGAGCCTCAACAAAGCGCCGCTTTGTTGAGACGCAAGACCAGAAGCTTGGCTTCGCGTAGACTTGATAGTAATTAGTATTTTTTTTACCTCATCTCAAAACGTGAAGTGATACTTCGAATAGACAAAGTGCATGATAAGACTTTGCCTCTTGCGAACTCATATTTTGCCTTTTTTCATGCCGAAGAATTACATCAAGGAGATTGCGATGGCATTATCTCAACCAGCGACCTTTAACGAAGAATGGTCAGATGAGCGTGTATATGCCTACCTGAATCAGCTTCCTCCTGCAGGCGTCAATGCAGATTTTCATGTGCTTTATCATGCATTCAAGCATATGCGCCCTTTTGATTATGAACGCCTACTAACCAAATTTGTCGCAGACGGTCGCGATCTTAACGCCACCAATCCGGAAGGACAGCGCATTCATGACGTGATTGCCACTTATCCGCGTCAAAGTGCCGAGTTCCTCGCAGTATTAGAAAAATTTGCATAAGTTGTAATGCATAAAAAAGCCTGCTTTAAGCAGGCTTTTTTAATCGCTAAAGATTCTGGATTTAAACCAGGATCTCACGCTTACCATTGGCACCCATTGAGCTGACAATGCCATTTTCTTCCATCTGATCAATGATCCTCGCAGCACGGTTGTAACCCAGACTGAACTTACGCTGCAAAGATGAAGTTGATGCTTTGCGGGTTTCCAAGACGAAGGCTACACACTGGTCATAGAGTGCATCTCGATCCGATCCGCCATCTCCACCATCCTCAAAGCCGCGGCTAGACGGTTCTTCATCAAATGGGGTCAGGATCTCATCCACATAGTTAGGCGCACCACGCTCACGCCATGCATCACAGATCCGGTTCACTTCATCATCGGCAATAAAAGCCCCGTGTACACGCTCCGGCTCAATTTTACCCGGGCCAAGGAACAGCATGTCACCGTGACCAAGCAGGTCTTCTGCACCACCTGCATCGAGAATAGTACGTGAGTCAATTTTTGAGTTCACACGAAGTGCGACACGTGTCGGAATATTCGCCTTGATCAGACCAGTGATCACATCTACTGAGGGACGCTGAGTTGCCAGTAACAGGTGAATACCGGCAGCACGGGATTTTTGTGCCAGACGGGTAATCATCTCTTCAGCTTTCTTACCGACCTGCATGATCATATCCGCGAACTCATCGGCAACAATCACAATCGATGGCAATGGCGTTAAGCGCGGTGCACGTTCCCCTGCGACTGATTCACTCGCTTTCCAGGTTGGATCAAATAGCTCTTCACCATTGGCAAGCGCCTCTTCTACCTTACGGTTATAGTCGCTGAGCTTACGAATTTTCAGGAAAGACATCAGTTTGTAACGACGTTCCATTTCATTCACACACCAGTTCAAGGCACTGACTGCATCTTTCATATCGGTCACAACTGGGGTTAACAGGTGTGGAATATCGTTATAGTTGGCCAATTCAAGCTGTTTCGGATCGATCAGGATCAGGCGTAACTGGTCTGGTGTGTACTTCAATAGCATCGATAGAATCATCGAGTTAACCGCCACCGACTTACCAGAACCCGTAGTCCCTGCTACCAGCATATGCGGTGCTTTACCCAGTTCAGTAATCACCGGATTGCCCGAAATATCCTTACCCATGGCCATCGACAAAATGCCATCTGGATCATTGAATTTTGGAATCTGTACCAGTTCAATCAAACGCACCATTTCACGGCTACTGTTCGGAACTTCAATGCCGATATAAGGCTTACCTGGAATAACTTCGACTACACGTACTGAAGCCATTGACATCGAACGAGCCAAGTCACGTGAAATATTAGTGACTTTGGAAGCTTTCACACCAGGCGCAAGGTCCAGTTCAAAACGGGTCACGACTGGGCCTGGCTGAGCCTCGACCACTTTGGCTTTAACGTTAAATTCCTGAAGCTTGATTTCCAGAAGTTCTGATAAACGGGATAATTGCTCTTCAGTGAAATTCACTTTTTTGTTCGGATCGACTTTATCCAGCAATTCCAGACCCGGCAATGGTGACAGGTCTTTACGGCGCTCAGCGACCTGCATGGCACGTGACATTGGACGACCAGCGGCATCGGTCAGTGGCGCATCGAAGTCAAACTCGTCTTCATCCTGAGGCTTACCGGCAGTTTCATGCCAAGCTTCAATAAATTCTTCTTTGGACAATGCTTCCCGAACTGCTGCATTGGTCGCTGCGGTTTGAGCTGCTGTCTCTACACGCTGAATCGGTGCCTGAACAAAAGCAGAAGATTGGGCATAACTTGATGCACGTACAGGTGCAGGTTTTGGTTCATCAGCTTCAACCAGTAAATCGTCCAGATCCTCAAAGTCCGCTTCCAGGCTGGTATTTTTAATCGCATGTGCAGCCATAAGTGGAGCAGCCGCAGTTGAGCTGATTGTTCCAGCATCTTCTACAATTCTGAGGGATTTTTCAGCTGCTGCTGAATTGAACGGGCTATGCACATCCGTTGCGGTTTTACCTTGCGGGACTGCGGCCAATAACTCATCAAAAATTTCATCATCATCCCAGTCCAGATTATTCTTGGCGGTAGATGATGATGTCACTTCATGAGCATTGTGATTCGTTGACGCAGCTGCAAATGCATCAGGAGAAAAATCAGCTTGCTCTTCTTCTGCAGCTTTAAGCAAAGCATCGATATCCTGCTTGTGACGCTGGTCTTCATTGGAATGTAACGCACGCCACACCTCCCCTGTTGCCACCACACGATCCGGCTCTACTGTTCGCGGTGCTTGTTCCTGAACAGGTTCTGAAGCTGATGTCTGTACAGGTTCAGAAATATCTTCTTCATAGTGGTGAGGCTGGTGCGATTCTTTATCTGCAAAATCCTCAAACAGGCGTTCAGCGACATGATCGCGAACTACAGGGTCGACTTCTACCAGATCATGCTCAGGTGCGGCAGTGACTGGTACTGTCACTTTTTTGGCAGCTGCTTTTACCGCTTCTTTTTTAATTACAGGTGCGGTACGGTCAAAATCAGACATACCTTCTGGCACATTACGGTAGAACAGGTCTTGCAGATAAGCAGGTGTTGCCTTGAGACTGCTCCAGGTCTTGTTCCATTTCACACCAAATGCCAAGGTAAACAGAACCACCCAAAGCACCAGCAAGAAAAAAGCTGCGCCATAGACAGTTAGTAATTGTTCAAGACTTTGGCCCAGCTCATAGCCAATGATCCCGCCTGAAGAATTATCCAGCGTATCGGCTGGAACTTGCCAGAACAGGAACAGCAACGCCGATGTAGTCAATAACAGGAAGAATTGGGCAGCATAGCGGAATGGACGGTTCAGGAAGCTGCGCGGCCACCAGACCTGGATTGCTTCCATAAACAGATACACAGGGATCAGCAGGCTTGCCCAACCGAGAAAACCAAATAACAGGTCTGAAATCCAGGCCCCTGCAACCCCACTCGCATTTGAAACTGTCTGCGTATCACTAGAGATATGCATCCACCCCGGATCAAATGGTGTATAGGTCACTGTTGCAAGAAACAGATAAATCCCAAATGAGACTAAAAATAATGTCATTACTAAGCGCTGTGCATAGGCACTCGACACCGCTGTCATATACTGTCCTGTAACCAATTCTTCATGAATATTCTTTTGCTGGTATGCTTCAAAAAAAGCGTCGCAATAAAATGCATATTATGCACCTGTTGCATCAAAAAAGATGCATTATTGTGTACTTCTTCTATATAGCCCAAATCGATTTCGATGATCAATAATATCGACTTTAATCTCACACCACTGTTATACAGTTTCACGTATAATTCAATAAATTTCTAAATAAAAAAGGATACAGCGAATGAGCGCACGTCACTCACGACTGATTATTTTAGGTTCTGGCCCTGCTGGCTATAGCGCAGCAGTCTATGCAGCGCGTGCAAACTTAAAACCGACCCTGATTGCAGGTCTGCAACTGGGTGGTCAATTAACCACAACGACTGAAGTAGATAACTGGCCTGGCGATCCTGAAGGTCTGACAGGTCCAGCTTTAATGGAACGTATGCAGGCTCATGCAGAACGTTTTGGTACTGAAATTGTCTATGATCATATCAATGAAGTTGACCTTAACGTTCGTCCATTCGTTCTCAAAGGCGATATGGAAGAATTCACTTGTGATGCCCTGATCATTTGTACTGGTGCAACTGCGCAATACCTGGGTCTGGAATCAGAAGCTGCATTTATGGGTCAAGGCGTGAGCGCTTGTGCAACCTGTGACGGTTTCTTCTATAAAGAGCAAAAAGTCATGGTTGTGGGCGGTGGTAATACCGCTGTTGAAGAAGCGTTATATCTCTCTAACATCGCTTCTCACGTGACCCTGGTTCACCGTCGTGACACACTACGTTCTGAAAAAATCCTGCAAGACCATCTTTTTGAAAAAGAAAAAGAAGGCAAAATCAGTATTATCTGGAATCATCAGGTAGAAGAAGTGTTGGGTGATACCACTGGCGTCACTGCGGTACGTTTAAAATCAACTCAAGATGATTCAACTCAGGACGTTGAAGTATCAGGTCTATTTGTTGCTATTGGTCATAAACCAAATAGCACCATGTTCGAAGGCCAGCTAGAACTGCGTGATGGTTATATTCAGGTTCAAAGTGGTACCGCAGGGAATGCCACCCAAACCTCTATCCCGGGTGTATTCGCTGCAGGCGATATCGCAGACAGTATCTACCGTCAGGCGATTACTTCTGCAGGTTCAGGCTGTATGGCGGCACTGGATGCAGAAAAATATCTCGATGCAATGGGTAAATTAGACTAAGCAGCGAAAATAAAAAGACCGTCCATCATGGGCGGTTTTTTTATGTATGATAAAAACAGTCTATTTCAAGATCAGGGTTCTGCATGCATCTTCTTCCTCCTTCACAGTACATTTTCCCCAATCCTGAAGAAGCAGATCTTGAGGGTGAAGGCCTGATTTGTATCGGTGCAGACCTCTCCCCTTCTACTTTGTATGAGGCCTATACCCATGGTCTCTTCCCCTGGTTTTCTGAAGGTGATCCGATCTGCTGGTGGAGTCCGGAACCACGCTGTATTATTCGGCCAGAAGATTATCATCCAAGTAAATCCCTGCTTCGAAGCATGAAAAAACAGGATTATAAAATTACGGTGAATCATGCTTTTGAAAGAGTCATCCGTTCCTGCTCATTGCCTCGCGCTTATGCAGATGAGACCTGGATTAGTGAAGAGATCATTCAAGGTTATTGCGACCTGTTTAATGCGGGTCATGGTTATAGTATTGAGGTTTGGGATGAAGATCGCCTAGTAGGTGGACTCTATGGGGTGACTATCGGCAAGGGCTGTTTCGGTGAATCCATGTTTAGCACCCAGACCGATGTTTCTAAAATGGCTTTCTATGCCCTGATGCTGATTGGCAGAGAAAATCAGCTGCCCTGGATTGACTGTCAATTGGTGAATGATCACTTGATGAGTCTAGGTGCCTGTACAATTTCTCGCCATACATATCTTAAATCGTTACAAGATGTGATAAAACAGCCTGCGATCAATTGGAAAAAGTATCAAGACGGTGTATTTTCAAGTAAAACAATAGCGCAGTCTGCGCGATTAAGTGAATGAAAATAACAGAGGGCACTTGTTATGAACTCTTATCAACCACAGTCCCTACTGAACGATTTACAGTATTATATTACGCCGCCGCATGACTGTAGCTATCTGCCCAACAAGTCCGCGCGCATGGTTTTTCTTGATCCAGCGCACCGTATTGATGTAGTGACGCTGTCCGAGCTTTCTCGTACCGGTTTCCGTCGTAGTGGTGATTTTGTCTATCGGCCTGAATGCCACCTGTGCCGTCAATGTTTATCTTCACGTATTCCTGTTCATGAATTCCAAATGAACAGCTCGCAAAAAAAAGCCTGGAAACGTAATCAGGATTTGACGGTTAAAATTACCCATCCTGAACAGGCCACAGATATACATTACGCCCTCTATGAACGTTATATTAATGAACGTCATGCAGATGGTGATATGTATCCACCTAGCCGTGACCAGTTCGAAAAGTTTTTACTGCAAAGCTGTACCGATAGTTTCTTTCTGGAATTATGGAAAGATGACCGTCTCATCAGTGTATCGACTTGTGACCTGCTCGATGATGGCGTTTCAGCGGTGTATACTTTCTTTGATCCTGATGAGAACCGCCGTTCCCTTGGTGCCTTTGCGATTCTGAAACAGATTGAGCACACTCAAAAACTTGGCTTACAGTTTGTTTATCTGGGCTACTGGGTGCCACATTCAGCCAAAATGAACTACAAGTCTCAATACCTGCCACTTGAATTATTGATTGACGGGCAATGGCGCCGATTAAACCGCACCCTTACCCCTGTGGAGATTGAACATCTGGGAAACTCCTTGATGACGACCTTGCCTAGCGGATGGAATAATCCCATCATCAAGTAATTTAGTCGTCAAATAAGAGCTGGAATATTATTTAAACAGGCTGGCAAAATCATCAGTACAGGACTTCACCATAATAATGGCATGTTCCCGAGTGCCATTCGAATTCGGATAATAGTTCTTGCGCAGATCAATTTGATGAAAACCGGTTTTTTCATACAGTTTAATTGCAGCAGTATTGCTTTCCCGTACTTCCAGAAAGATTTGTACTGGACTATTTTTCAATAATGCAATTGAGGCATCTAGCAACTGATAACCTAAACCTTTGCCCTGTTGCGCAGGATCAATTGCCATCAGTAATAAATTGGCTTCATCCAACACCGGCTGTAAAATGCAGAACCCTACGACTTGCCCTGCTTGTTCAATCACAGTGCTTTGATAGGCAGTAACAGCATCTTCAAATTGTTTAAAGGTCCAGGGATGGGATTGTACTTTGGTTTCAATCTTGGCAACGGCTGGTACATCCGCAGCTTGCATCAAACGAATCATCTTCGTTCATCTTATCTAGAATTAACCTCCGCATTATAGAAACTTTATTTAAAAAATCGAGCAAAAAAAAGAGCAACTTAGGTTGCTCTTCAGTCTTTTAATCTAGTTTTAAATTAAAGGCCCAGTTTTTGTTTCCAGCTTTGTAATAAGCTATGGGTGTCATGATCATTTGGATGAAAACCAGGTTTAAAGTACATCAGCATTTCTTTACCCATACCGGTAATAATTCCTTTAGATGGGCTATAACCATAAGTATAGATTTCTTTTAAAGCTCCAAGACTTAACTGACGGTCTTCTTTCAATAAACGCAATACGAAGTAGCTTTGTACAAAGAATAGCGTGACCATCGCTGCAACCAGTGAAGTGGTACGCAGTAGATAAGATTTTAAACCTTTACCGAAAACACCTTCGAATACATCATAGGCCACGGCCTTATGTTCATTCTCTTCAATTGCATGCCAGAGCCACATGGTTTTCATGGTGTCATCTTTCATCAGTTCCTGAATATGCTGATTGGTCAGTAACTGAGATGCAATGGTCGCAGTAAAATGTTCTAGTGCAGTCGTCGCAGTGAGGTCGACCATTTCCTGGGTAATACCAACTGGCTTACCGACTGCCGCAAAGATTTTGCGTGCAGTTTGAATGACTCGGTCAGTATAATGATCTAGCGTATCAACATCATGGCCATGGCGTTGCGCTGAGGCATTAAAGCCAACATGTTCCTGGGTATGCATGGCTTCCTGACCAATAAAGGCAGAAATTTCTTTTTGCAATGCTTCATTGTCTTTAATTGCTGGGTGCTGACGTACAGCGCGAACAGAATCAATAAAGAATTTTTCACCTGCCGGGAATAATGCAGAGAGTGCAGCCATAAAGTGAGTCAGTCCTGCTGAACCATTCATCCAGTATTCTGGCACTTGATCAAAATCAAAACTCATACGACGTACCGGAAAACTTGCGCCTGCACGATTGGTAATTTTCACTTGAGCATTCATACACTTACTCCCATCAGTTCTATATAGAGCTGAAATCTAATTATTAAAATTCTTATAGTTATATTACTGCGTTGAATTTTTCACATAAGGGTAGATAAGGTCAGTGAAATATCACTTAAGGACAGCTTGTAAATATATTGTTAGACAATTTAAATATGCTTGAAAATGAGTAGGTTGAATTTACAGATATAAAAAAAGCGTCCCAAAGGGACGCTTTTTTCACACAATCAGCGATTATGCAGTTACTTTAGCAACTACACCAGCACCAACTGTACGACCACCCTCACGGATCGCAAAACGTAGACCTGGGTCCATTGCGATTGGGTGAATTAGTTCTACTGACATTTCTACGTTGTCACCAGGCATAACCATTTCAACGCCTTCTTTCAAAGAAATCGCGCCAGTTACGTCAGTTGTACGGAAGTAGAACTGTGGACGGTAACCATTCAGGAATGGAGTGTGACGACCACCTTCGTCTTTAGAAAGTACGTATACTTCTGCATCGAATTTAGTGTGCGGTTTGATAGAACCTGGTTTAGCAAGTACTTGACCACGTTGTACGTCTTCACGTTTAGTACCACGAAGCAAGATACCACAGTTCTCACCAGCACGGCCTTCGTCAAGAAGTTTACGGAACATTTCAACGCCAGTTACAGTAGTCTTAACTGTGTCTTTGATACCCACGATTTCAACTTCTTCACCAACTTTGATGATACCAGTTTCAACACGGCCAGTTACAACTGTACCACGGCCAGAAATTGAGAATACGTCTTCGATTGGCATCAGGAATGCTTGGTCGATTGCACGTTCTGGTTCTGGGATGTAAGAGTCAAGAGCTTCAACAAGCGCAACTACTGCTGGCTCGCCGTATTGGCTGTCATCACCATTAAGTGCAAGAAGAGCAGAACCACGGATTACAGGAGTATCATCACCTGGGAAGTCGTAAGTAGAAAGAAGTTCACGAACTTCCATTTCAACCAGTTCAAGAAGTTCTTCGTCGTCTACAAGGTCGCATTTGTTCAAGAATACAACGATGTAAGGTACACCTACCTGACGAGAAAGCAGGATGTGTTCACGAGTTTGTGGCATTGGACCGTCAGTCGCAGCACATACAAGGATCGCACCGTCCATCTGAGCAGCACCAGTAATCATGTTTTTAACATAATCGGCGTGGCCCGGGCAGTCTACGTGAGCATAGTGACGAGTTGGAGAATCGTATTCTACGTGTGAAGTATTAATTGTAATACCACGTGCTTTTTCTTCTGGTGCAGAGTCGATTGCAGCGTAGTCTTTCGCTTCACCACCGAATTTTTTAGCACATACAGTTGCAATCGCAGCTGTTAAAGTTGTTTTACCATGGTCAACGTGACCGATTGTGCCCACGTTAACGTGTGGCTTATTACGTTCAAACTTAGCCTTAGCCATGTTCATCTTCCTTTGTAGATTACTCATGCAGTAAACCTGCATGAGTATTAGATTTTAACTATAAATTTAGTTAGGCAATATAGTAATCGAAAGATTACTCGTCGTCACCTTTTTTGCCGCCAGCTTGGAACTTAGCAATGATGCCTTCAGCCACGTTACGTGGAGTTTCAGCATATTTAGCAAATTCCATAGAGTAAGTCGCACGACCTTGAGACATAGAACGCATGTGAGTTGCGTAACCAAACATCTCAGAAAGTGGAACTTCAGCACGGATTGCTTTAGTACCGCCAGGAAGATCGTCCATACCTTGAACCATACCACGACGACGGTTTAAGTCACCCATGATATCGCCCATGTAGTCTTCTGGAGTTTCTACTTCAACTTTCATGATTGGTTCAAGAAGAACAGGATCTGCTTTCATGAAACCGTCACGGAAGGCATAAGAACCCGCCATTTTGAACGATAATTCGTCAGAGTCGACATCATGGTAAGAACCGTCGAACAATGTCGCTTTGATGCCAACTACTGGGTAACCAGCAAGGACACCATTCTTCATACGTTCTTGGATACCTTTGTCAACCGCACCGAAGAATTCTTTCGGTACTACACCGCCGACAACTTCTTCAGCGAACTCGTAGTCTTTACCAGATTCAGGGTCCATTGGCTCAAGACGTACGTATACGTGACCAAATTTACCTTTACCACCTGTTTGACGAACGAATTTACCTTCTTGTTCAACAGATTTTTTGATCGTTTCACGGTAAGCAACCATTGGTTTACCAATGTTTGCTTCAACGTTGAACTCACGTTTCATACGGTCAACGATGATGTCAAGGTGAAGCTCACCCATACCAGCAATAATTGTTTGACCAGATTCTTCGTCAGTACGTACGCGGAACGATGGATCTTCTTTCGCCAAACGACCTAAAGCAACTGACATTTTTTCTTGGTCAGCTTTAGTTTTAGGCTCAACTGCAAGTGCAATTACTGGCTCTGGGAATTCCATACGCTCTAGTGTAATTACGTGGTTTTCATCACATAATGTATCACCAGTCGTTGTATCTTTAAGACCTACACATGCCGCGATGTCGCCCGCACGAATTTCTTCGATGTCGTGACGGTCATTTGCGTGCATCTGTACGATACGGCCGATACGCTCACGTTTCATTTTCACTGGGTTATAAACCGGGCTACCCGCTTTAAGAACACCAGAGTAAACACGTACGAACGTTAAGTTACCAACGAATTTGTCGTTCATGATTTTGAACGCTAACGCAGCAAACGGTGCATCATCAGACGCTTCACGAGAACCTTCAGTTTCGTCTTTGTCGTCTAAGATACCTTTGATTGCTTCAACGTCAGTCGGCGCTGGAAGGAATTCAATTACTGCGTCCAACATACGTTGAACACCTTTGTTTTTGAACGCCGAACCACACATCATCGGTTGAATTTCGTTTGCAAGCGTACGCGTACGTAAACCAGCTACGATTTCTTCTTTCGTCAAATCACCTTCTTCAAGGTATTTGTCCATAAGCTCTTCAGATGCTTCCGCAGCTGCTTCAACCATGTTTGTACGCCATTCATTAGCAGTATCAACTAGGTCAGCTGGGATGTCGCCATATTCGAACTTCATACCTTGAGATGCTTCATCCCAGATAATCGCTTTCATTTCGATAAGGTCAACAACACCTTGGAAGTTTTCTTCAGCACCGATTGGAACAACGATTGGCACTGGGTTAGCACCCAAGCGAGTTTTCATTTGTTCAACCGCACGGAAGAAGTTCGCACCAGTACGGTCCATTTTGTTAACGAACGCAATACGTGGAACTTTATATTTGTTCGCTTGACGCCATACAGTTTCAGACTGAGGTTGTACACCACCTACAGCACAGTAAACCATACACGCACCGTCAAGAACACGCATAGAACGCTCAACTTCGATTGTGAAGTCAACGTGTCCTGGGGTGTCAATAACGTTAATACGGTGTTGTTCGAACTGGTTGCCCATACCTTTCCAGAAGCATGTTACAGCTGCTGAAGTAATGGTAATACCACGTTCTTGCTCTTGTTCCATCCAGTCCGTAGTTGCCGAACCTTCGTGAGTTTCACCTAGTTTGTGGCTCTCACCTGTGTAGAACAAAATACGTTCAGAAGTCGTTGTTTTACCAGCGTCAATGTGCGCTGAGATACCAATGTTACGGTAACGAGAAATTGGGGTTTGACGAGCCATGATTTCTTGCATTCCTAAATTTTGTTGTTTAAAACAGGACGCTTTAAGCTGCTGGGCAGCTTAAAGCGATTCGATGACAAAACAGCGAAAACTGGCTCATCATCCTCCTGAATAGGGGCTGTTTTAACCGCTTAGAAGCGATAGTGAGAGAAGGCTTTGTTGGCTTCAGCCATACGGTGCACATCTTCACGTTTTTTAACCGCTGCGCCTTTACCTTCAGCTGCATCAAGCAACTCGCCAGCAAGACGTAAAGCCATAGTTTTTTCAGAACGCTTAGCAGCAGCATCTACTAACCAACGCATAGCCAAGGCAGTACGACGGGATGGGCGCACTTCCATAGGTACCTGGTATGTAGCACCACCAACACGGCGTGCTTTTACTTCGACCATAGGACGAACTTTTTCAAGAGTAGTCTCGAAAAATTCAACTGGATCTACTTTAGATTTTTCTTGAACGCGGTCTAAAGCACCGTAAACGATACTTTCAGCAATAGATTTTTTACCATCTTGCATTACGTGGTTCATGAATTTAGCGATTGTTTGGCTGCTGAACTTAGGATCCGGAAGGATTTCACGAGCAGCGACTACGCGACGTCTTGGCATTTTAAAACTACCTATAAATATGACACTTCAGGTTAATCCAGCAGTAGCACAAAGTGTCGTGTGCATTCGCTGGCCTTACTACACGTCGCTTGAATTTTCACAAAATTAAATGCAGAAATCAGACAAGCGAGACGATAAAGGATTGCAGTTCTAGCGAACTAAGAGCTTAATCTCGAAAGATTATTTCTTAGGACGTTTAGTACCGTATTTAGAACGAGCTTGGTTACGATCTTTAACACCAGCACAGTCTAAAGAACCACGAACGGTATGGTAACGTACACCTGGTAAGTCTTTAACACGACCACCACGGATAAGAACAACACTGTGCTCTTGCAGGTTATGGCCTTCACCACCGATGTAGCTAGAAACTTCGAAACCTGAAGTTAAGCGAACACGGCAAACTTTACGCATTGCTGAGTTAGGTTTTTTAGGTGTAGTTGTGTAAACACGTGTACAAACACCACGGCGCTGTGGACAAGCCTTCAACGCAGGAACTTTAGATTTTTCAACTAAAGTCGTACGACCCTTACGGATCAACTGATTTGTTGTTGCCATGTGGCAATTCTCCCGTTAATAAAAAGCCCCAAAAAAATACTACTTTTTGAGGGCATGCAATTGTATGTCAAGATGCAAAATCGGTCAATATGCCGAAGTCAGGCAAAACACGATCGCATCTCGACTTTAAGCGTTTATTTTATGGCGAAAATCACTTATTTTTTCGATTTCGTGGCAGCATTTTTTGTAACATCTTCCGTAGTTTCCTCAGCTTGCGTTTGTTTGTCTGCAGTCTCGGAGTTTTCTGGATTATTTGTATCCGTCTCTTCTTCAGCGGCTGCCTGTAACATTTCTGTGTCATTTTCCTGCAAGCCGAGCTCTTCTTCTAGGGCTGCATCTGCATCAAAAGAATCTTTTGGAATAGCCGGTTTTTGTTCCTGTCTAGCGTCGGCATGTTCAACCAGTTTATCGGTCAATTCATCCAGACCTTCACTGACCTTTTCATCTTTTTTCACTTCAGCTTCTTCCGGGCTCAAGCTTTCCTGCTCTTTCTTAACCAGTTTGACTTGCTTGATGGTTTGATTGCCTTCAATTAGGATTTCTTTATCCAGAATTGGCTTATCTTTATCAGCGGCTGAATGATCAAGATTTTCCATCAGCTTCGGGGTCGCCTGCTGGAGCAGGTCAACGGCTTTTTCATAGGCAGCATATGGCGACAAACCTAGATCCTGATGCTGCTGCAAATACTGACGAGCATGCGAGAATACTTCTTGAGCTTTCTGGTTCACATCATTCACAAAGCGATGGCTATAGACTGCACCAATCCCTGCACTTGCCAATGGAGTCAGTTTGGTTAGCTGCTCTAATAAAGACAGTTTCGGAAAATGGTTCATCCATTCCCACTTCATGCTGCCATCCTGATTACTGAGCCATTTTTTCAGTGTTTCTATATCATTGCTTGACCCGAGCATGGTCTGTAGCTGGGACAGGTCATGTGTCTTTAAGGTACTGCTCAGCGCTTTAAGCCCCATTAAGAGTGCTTGTTTTTCTGCAATCAGACTGAGATCAATTTGTCTAAAGATATGCTGTACGATTTCCTGATCATCTTCCTTGCTCAGATCAAAACCATAAGAACGTCCTACTTGATAGATGGTACGCAGTGCCATCAATAAAGAAGCCGGAATATCAATCGCAGTTCCCAATACCCCAGTGACGCCACTTACAGCACCTTGTACTGTCGCCATCCATTTATTTTGTTCGGCAAACGCCTGAGAAATGCGTTGTGAACGCGTAGTATCCTGAGTTAATTCTTCTAGATCCTTCGCCCCTGCTTCATTCAGAATGGCATCAACCGAACTCATCTGGTTACTGAATTGATTCAGGTGATTATAAAAGTAGTCAGATACTTTGTCGGCCAGCTGGGGAGAAACAAAATGCGCGACATTATTCACGGTATTAAAACGACGGCCCAGCAGCTGACGGGAAACATTGGGAAGATGTTCGCGTAGCATGTCTTTAGGATTTTCATATTTTTTTGAAGCAAAAGGGCTTTTGACTTTTGCCGAGCCATCAACAGCATGATCGGTATTGAAGGTTTTAGTCACAGAATCTGGTGCAACATGATTTAACAATTCCAAACCTGTTGAACTGAACTTTTTCGCCACTCCAAAGGCATTCGAAATCAGACCATTAGATTGTTTATTATTAGCATTTACCATTTTTTACCTCAGCATGCACGTGCTTGTATTTGGTATAAATACTAGGTGTAGTCAGCATTTATCTCAACCTTATTCTGTTTCATTTAGTAAAAGCTCTACACAGTACTTTATAAACTCAACCTACTGTCACACGGCATAACATTTGCCATAAGATTTCAAAAATCTTTCTGCTATGATGTTCTGCATTGTGAAATAGGGGTCAGCGCTATATTTTGCAGTCTTATCAACGCCAAATATCTCCCGCTGCCCCAGAGATAAACTATAAGGATCTGTAGATGAAACGTGTTGTCATCACTGGTATGGGTATTAACTCGTGCATTGGTAATACATTAGAGGATGTGAATCACTCTTTACAAAACGGGATTTCAGGAACACGTTTTAATCCGACTTATGCTGAACTGAATTTCAAGAGTCATGTTAGCGCTGCTGCTGAACAGGATTTTGATGGTATTGACCGTAAGCTGAAACGCTTTATGGGCGTGTGCGCGATGTATGCCTATAATGCTGCTGTGGCTGCTGTTGAGCATGCGGGTTTAAAGCAGGAAGATCTGGCGAATAATCCACGTTATGGTATTGCGGGTGGTTCAGGTGGCAACTCGACAGCTTCTGTAGTAGAAATGACAAAATTGCTGGAAGAAAAAGGCGCACGCAAAGTTGGTCCATTCTTCGTACCACGTAACATGTCGAATACCATTACAGCAAACGTCGGTGTGGCATTCAAATTACAAGGGATTGCCCACTCGATTACCAGCGCCTGCGCAACTTCTGCCGATGCCATTGGTTATGCTTATAACCTGATTCAATTAGGCAAACAGGATCTAATGCTTGCCGGTGGTGGCGAAGAAGATCACTGGTCTCAAAGCCTGCTGTTTGATGCGATGGGTGCACTGTGCTCTAAATACAACGACACACCTGAAACAGCTTCTCGTCCATATTCAGCAGACCGTGACGGTTTCGTGATTGCTGGTGGTGGCGGTTTTGTGGTGCTTGAGTCACTGGAACATGCTCAGGCACGTGGTGCGAATATTCTGGCTGAAGTTGTAGCCTATGCAGCCAACTCTGATGGTGCTGACATGGTTGCTCCATCTGGCGAAGGTGCAACACGTTGTATCCTGATGGCTCTAGAAGAAGCCAAACAGCATGGTGTAGATAAAATTGACTATGTGAATACACATGGTACTTCTACCCCAGCAGGTGATGTTACTGAACTTAAAGCTATGGCACGTGCCTTCGGTGAAGGTCAGGTTCCTCCACTCAGCTCGACTAAATCTATGACAGGTCACAGCCTGGGTGCTGCAGGTGTACAGGAAGCGATCTACTCTATCCTGATGATGCAAAATGACTTTATTGCACCAAACATCAACGTGACTGAACTGGATGAAGGCGCAAAACCATTTGATATCGTACTTGAAAAACGTGACGCAAAATTGAATACTGTGATGAGTAACAGTTTCGGTTTCGGCGGCGTAAATGCTTGTCTCGTTTTCAAAAAATGGGAAGGCTAAGCCGCCCATTTTAGGGTGACTTGATGGATGCTCCTTCTGATGCTTTCTTGTGGGTAAAAGCATTACATATTATTGCTGTGGTTTGCTGGTTCGCTGCTTTGTTCTATCTGCCACGGCTTTATGTCTACCATGCCATGAGTGAAGATGTCGTAAGTCATCAACGCTTTGAAATTATGGAACGCAAGCTGTATCGCGGGATTATGTGGCCAGCCATGGTCGCCACGCTGATTACAGCACACTTTCTGGTCGATTGGGGTGATGCAACGCGTCATTACCATGAAGCCTTATGGTTCTATCTGAAAGTCGGCCTAGTCGGCTTGCTGGTCATTTACCATTTGGTATGTGGTTATTACCGCAAGAAACTGATGGAAAATGCACATTACAAGTCTCATAAGTTCTGGCGCTTCTTTAATGAAATGCCAACCTTGATCCTGTTTGCAGTAGTGATTTTAGTGGTTGTAAAACCTACTTTCTAAAATTCCCTAAAATAAAAAAATCCCCGATTGATCGGGGATTTTTTTATCTGCACTTTATTCTCCGGAGAGAAGTTGCTGACGTTTACGAAGACGTGGTTTATACAAAGTATGATAGGTAGCAAACAGAATCACTAACCACAGCGGACTAATCATCAGTGCCTTCATGGTATCTGCTTCCAGACTTAAAATAACCAAGGCAAAGAACAAGAAGATCAGCACCAGATAGGACATCCAGATTCCGCCTGGCATCTTAAAGGTCGAAGTGGCATGTTTTTCAGGTTGCTGTTTACGGTAACGGATATAACACACCATAATCAGCCCCCAGATACTGATAAATAGAATCACACAGAGTGAGCTGGCCAGCGTAAAGGCTTCCATGGTGTTCGGCACAAAATACTGGAAAGCCGCACCTGCCATAATAAAGGCACAAGAAAATAACAGACCTTTAGCCGGAACTGCACGACTCGAAAGCTCAGCCAAAGCCTGAGGTGCCTGACCATCACGTGCCAGACCAAACAACATTCGACTGGTAGAGAACACACCACTGTTCATGGAAGACATTACAGAAGACAGCACCACCAGATTCATGATAATGGCTGACACCGGAATACCCGCATGCAGGAAAAGAGTCACAAAAGGACTTTGATCAGCAGGAATTTCTACCCAAGGTGTTACAGACATAATCACCAGCAAAGACAATACATAGAACAGGATGATTCGCGTAGGAATCGCATTCACGGCTTTAGGCAAGTTCTTTTCCGGATCCTTGGTTTCAGCCGCCATCGTACCCAGCAGTTCCACACCTACAAAAGCAAACATCGCAATCTGGAAGCCGGCAAGAAAGCCCATCGTGCCCTTAGGAAACATACCATCATAGGCCCAGACATTGGTCAGGCTGGCAGCCGATCCACCTGGTGCCTGAAAGTCGCTGAAGATCATATATCCGCCAATCGCAATCAGGCCCAGAATCGCCAAGATTTTAATTAGGGCGAACCAGAACTCGATTTCACCAAACAGCTTCACGGTCAGCAAGTTAATTCCCAGTACCAGCAATACACAGCCCGCACTGATCATGGCCTGCCCCATGGGTGTAAAGGTCATGTCGGGCGGCAACCAGAAATTCAGATAATTGATAATTGCCGCTAAGTCAGCAATGCCGACCAGAATCCAGCCCAGCCAGTACGACCAGCCAATATAATAGCCAGCCCCCGGACCAATCAGGTCATGCGCCATATCAATGAAGGATTTATAGTGCAGATTGGACAGTAAAATTTCTCCTAATGCACGCATCAGGAAAAAGAACATGGCTCCAATAATCATGTAGATAAATAAGATTGAAGGCCCTGCCAGTGCAATCGTTTTACCAGAACCCATAAACAGGCCTGTACCAATGGCACCACCAATGGCAATTAACTGCAAATGTCGGTTAGAGAGCTTACGCTGTAATTCATGGGGAGATGATGATGCATCATTTTTAGAAGAGGCTGTATTCATATTCAGTTCCTTTTTCACATCAGGCCCTCGCTCATCTGATCGGATTTCTTCCTGAAATCCTGATTGCAGATGCAGTTTCATTTAATGAATTAAATGATCAGGCCTGATGTGCTTACAAAATCAAGTTGGGAGATATAAAAATCTGAAGCAACTTAAGGGAGTGCTGCAATCACTGCAATTTCAATTAACCAGGCGGGATTCACCAGATCCGCCTGAATGGTTGCGCGTGCTGGTGTGCCACATCCCTCGAGCCATTCAATCCAGAGTGCATTGACGGTTTGAAAGTCTTCCAGGTTTTTAACAAAGAGCTGTGCAGATAACAGACGGCTTTTGTCTGTACCTGCCAGTTTAAGGAGTTGATCAATCTTCATGAGCACTTCCCGCGTTTGACCACGAATATCCAGACTGCTGCTGTCTGGCACCTGCCCTGATAAATACACCGTTTTATTGTGAATGGTGACAGCACTCATGACCTGATTGCTGTTCAAACGCTGAATATCTGCATGTTCCGTCATAATTTTATCCTCTCTTATTTCTAATATTTGTTTAATCTTTAGCTTTCAATCTGCACGGGCACACGTTGAGTAATGGCACACATCAGCTCATAGCCAACCGTACCCGAACCCGCGGCCACTTCATCAATCGGCAATACTGTGCCGTGTATGGATTGTCCCCACAGCACAACTTCACTACCAATCTGCGCATCAGGTACAGAACCTAGATCAACCGCCAGCATATCCATACTGACGCGACCGACCGTTTGGGTTCGAATCCCATCTACCAAAACTGGTGTTCCAGTTTGTGTGATTCGCTGATAACCATCCGCATAACCACAGGCCACAATTCCAATCTGCATATCTTGCTCAACTATAAAAGTAGAGCCATAACCAATGCTGTCTCCTGCCCGAACCTGCTGAATCGCGATCAGTTCGCTACGCAGACTCATGGTCGGCTTTAAGTTCCAGTGATCAATCGTATGGGCGGGATAGTCAGGTGAGCTGCCGTAAAGCATGATGCCGCTACGTACAATGTCTGACTGTATATGCTGATGATGACGCAGAATGGCAGCACTATTACTGAGTGAAGTTTTGCCCGGCAGATTTTGAATGGTTTCGGTAAAGACCAGCTGTTGATGTTCAATACCTTCCTGTCCAAGGCGCATGCCATCCGCATCGGAAAAATGTGTCATATGACTGATGGAGCATACTTGCTTAATATTTTTTAATTCCTGAAAAGCGACACGATACTGCTCAGGTAAAAAACCCAGTCGGTTCATTCCGCTATTCATTTTTAAAAAGACATCAAACTGTACGTCTGGTTGTAAGTCGACAAAGGTTTTTAACCATTCCAGTTGATGCTGGGCATGAATTGCAAAACTTATCCCGTACTTGGCGCAGTCGAATAAATCTTCAAGGCCAAAAATGCCTTCCAGTAACAATAAGGGTTTGTCACAGCCTAAGGCACGCAAACGCTTTCCTTCAGTAAGATCCAGAAAGGCAAAACCATCAGCACTTTTTAATGCGGGATAAACCCGCTCAATACCGTGCCCATAGGCATCAGCTTTAACCACTGCAAAGACCTGGCTTTGAGGTGCGCAGGAACGTGCAACTTGCAGGTTATGTTGCAATGCCTGTTGATGAATCACCGCGTGTATTGGACGTGGCATAAATTTCTTCCCTGAAACTGATAATCCTTAAAAGCTTAAGCAACCTGCTGATAACGATTCAGCGACAAGCCTTCAGTACTAATCTCAGGTGCTTGACCCAGTACCAGATCACTGATCAGCTTTCCTGAACCACAGGCCATGGTCCAACCTAGGGTACCGTGTCCAGTATTCAGGAACAGGTTATTAAAGCGTGTTGGTCCAATGATTGGCGTACTATCCGGGGTCATTGGACGTAAGCCGGTCCAGAAACTGGCCTGCGCCATATCGCCGCCCGGGAACAGGTCACGAGTGACCATTTCCAAGGTTGCGCGACGATCTTCATTCAGACCCAAATTAAAGCCTGTCAGCTCTGCCATACCACCGACACGGATGCGCTGATCAAAACGAGTCAATGCAATCTTGTAAGTTTCATCCAGCACAGTCGATTGTGGTGCATGAGTCTGATCCACAATTGGAATGGTCAATGAATAACCTTTGACTGGATACACCGGCAGATCCAGGTGTAACGGCTTCAGAAAATCACGGGAATAGCTGCCGAAAGCCAGCACATATCTATCTGCGGTCAACACCTGACCATTAACCAGTACACCTTTGATGTGGTCGCCTTCAAATAGCAGTTTTTCAACATGCTGGTTAAACTTGAATTGTACGCCCATGCCTTTGGCGTAATTGGCCAGCGCATTGGTGAACAGGTAGCAGTCTCCAGTTTCATCATTTGGCAGATGCAAACCACCTACCAGTTTATCTTTAGCTTCTGCCAGTGCCGGTTCAACTTTTGCTAGCTGTTCACGATCCAGCAACTCAAAATCCACGCCGGTTTCTTTCAGCACTTCGATATCACGTTGCACTGCATCGAGCTGTGCTTCCTTACGGAAAATCTGCAAGGTTCCTTTAGAACGGTTTTCATAAGAGATGCCGATATCACGACGTAGATTACGTAAACAGTCACGGCTATATTCAGCGACCCGCACCATACGTTCTTTATTCACTGCATAATGTTGAGCATTACAGTTTTTGAGCATCTGGGCCATCCACTGTAGCTGCCACAGACTACCATCAACATTAATCGCCAATGGTGCATGATGCTGGAACATCCATTTCACTGCTTTAAATGGAATGCCAGGTGCTGCCCATGGTGTCGAATAACCAGGAGAAATCTGGCCTGCATTGCCAAAACTAGTTTCTTCAGCCGGACCTGCCTGACGGTCAAGGACAGTCACTTCTGCTCCCTGCTGCGCAAGATAGTAGGCACTCGTTACACCAATGACACCACCACCTAATACAATTACGCGCATGACATTACCCTCAATGACATTTATAGTTTATTTCACCAGTATATTTTTGGATCAATAGTGAATTTCACTGTTTTAAACTGATATATTCAGTAAATTCACTAGATTTTTCGCGTCATTTTTAAAAATTAAGGGAATAATAGATGCGCAAATTAGACCGCATTGATCGCATGATTTTAGATATCCTACAGCGCGATGGACGCATTGCAATCAGTGAACTCGCCTCTCAGGTCAACCTCTCCACCACACCCTGTTCCGAGCGAGTGAAGCGGCTAGAACGCGATGGAATCATCATGGGTTACCATGCCCGGCTCAATCCGGAAAAGCTGGAAAAGAACTTACTAGTATTTCTGGAAATCAAACTTTCTGCCAAATCGGGCGATGTATTTGAACAGGTCGCGCGTGACTTAAGTGAAATTCCTGAAGTGCTGGAATGTCATCTGATCTCGGGAGATTTTGATTACCTGGTGAAAGCCCGCCTAAAGGAAATGAGTGCTTACCGGCGTCTGCTTGGGGATTTATTAAAAAAGCTCCCCTCTTCTGCTTCCTCACATAGTTATGTGGTGATGGAAGAAGTAAAGGAAAGTTCATATCTGGATGTAGGAATCTAATTCTGACCCGAGTTCAAGTGGTAGACACAACAAAACCCCATAAGGGGCTTTGTTGTGAACCGTTTATCTGAATCAGATAAGTTTAAAATAAAATTTTATTATTTATATTGATGATTATTTAAAACTAGGCAGGAATACGTAGTACCTGACCCGGGAAAATATCATCTGCATTTTTCAGTAAAGGGCGATTCGCCTCGAAAATCTTGTTGTACTGATTGGCATCACCATAAAACTCTTTCGAAATTTTAGACAAAGTATCACCCGATTTAACCGTATAGAACTTACTTTCAGGTTCCGGATTCGCCACAGTCAGCTGGTCATCCACTTTAGCGACATGATCAACATTTCCTACCGCTAAAATAATCTTTTCACGATCCGCCTGACTTTGTACCTGTCCGCGTACGGTTGCCAGATCTGAGGTTGAGTTATAGCTGATCGACAATCCTGTAATTGGCAGTCCTAGGCTTTTGACATGACCTAACAACTTATTTGCTATTTCCTGTGCAGAAGGTTCAGCCGGTGCTGCCTTAGGTGCAGCTGCAGGCGCTTGCTGAGTTGCTGCAGGTGTTTGTTGTGGCTCCGCAGCTGCAGTGTTCTTTTTACCAATGCCTTTTACAAAATCAAAAAGACCCATAGTGGACTCCATTCTTGCTATTCATCAGATCATTCTTATTTGTACAAGGAAAGCAGCAGATACAAAGTTAGTCATTGGTAAGCAAAAGGTTATCGATTGTAAAATCACCCTATATCTATTCTACAGGCACAAAAAAACCACCTTGCGGTGGTCTTTAGGTTCAGCAAAGCTGAAAATCAGCATTAACCAAGTTTTTTAGTAACATAGTCAATAGCAGATTGAACAGTTGTGATTTCGTTAGAATCTTCATCAGGAATAGTGATGTCGAAGTCATTTTCGAAAGACATAACAAGTTCAACCAGGTCTAGAGAGTCAGCACCTAAGTCATCCATGAAAGATGCTTCGTTTTTAATCTCTTCGACTTTAATACCAAGTTGTTCTGCAACCGCTTGTTTAACGCGTTGTTCGATATCGCTCACAGGAATTCTCCTCATTGCTTGTGGCGTTTTTAATGCCGTTAGTTTAATTGAATCTATAAAATTTGGAAAGTTAATACATGTGCCGTTTAGCTCATGTATAAACCACCATTAACGTGAATGACTGTACCTGTAATGTAACTGGCTTTGTCCGATGCCAGGAAACTTACGGCATTCGCGATATCTTGTGGATCACCTAAACGGTTTAAAGCCACTTGATCACTCATTTTCTTGCGAATTTCTTCACTTAACTGTTCAGTCATTTCAGTCGCGATAAAGCCTGGTGCAACAGCATTGACAGTAATCTGACGACTACCCATTTCTTTAGCCAGACTGCGACCAAATGCCTCAATACCTGCTTTTGCTGCAGAGTAGTTTGCCTGACCTGGGTTAGCAAAATGCGCCACCACAGAACTGATATTAATGATACGGCCGAAACGTGCCTTAGTCATACCTTTCAGCACACGTTTAGATAAACGATAAACGGCTTTCAGATGAATGTTTAAAATATCATCCCAGTCGTCTTCCGACATACGCAATAACAGATTGTCTTTGGTAATACCGGCATTATTCACCAGTACCAGCACAGGACCATAGTTTTGCTCAATATCGCTGACCAGTGCATCAATCGCAGCACCATCACGTACATCTAAAACTTTACCGGCACCATGTTCAGCAAATTGTACGTTAAGTTTCTCTGCACCCGCTTCAGAAGTTGCAGTACCTACGACAAAATAACCGTCTTGAATTAATTGTTGTGCAATTGCAGCACCAATGCCGCGGCTTGCACCTGTCACCAAGGCAACTTTACGTTCCTGTGTCATGCAATTTTCCCTTCTGCCACCAATACGGTGTTAAGCGCATCTTCCAGACGAGATTGAGTATCTAATGGAAGTGCTTTTTCGATATTTGGTAAACGTTTTGCCATATTGGCCAGTACATTACCTGGGCCACATTCTACAATGTACTCAACGCCTTCATCTTGAAGGAATTGTAGTGTTTTAGTCCATTGTACTGACTCATACAGCTGCTCAGTCAAAGCCTGACGAAGCTCACTCACGTCCGCAGCTGCTTTTGCGCCTACATTTTGTAATACAGGTATGCGTGGCATCTCAATGGCAGTTTGTTCCAAAGCTGTTGCGAACTGCTCAGCGGCAGGTTTCATCAGTGAACAATGTGAAGGAACTGAAACTGGCAGTGCAATCGCTTTACCGCCATTTTCTTTCGCCAGTGCCATCACGGCTTCTACACGTTCTTTATTACCGGCAACTACGACTTGACCCTGAGCATTATAGTTGGCTGCTTCAACTGAACCTTCGCCCGCTGCTGTCGCCTGTGCACAAAGCTCAATCACTTTGGCATCATCCAGACCCAGAATCGCTGCCATTGCACCTACGCCTTGAGGTACAGCAGTTTGCATCAACTTACCACGCAGGTTCACCAGCTTGACTGCATCACCCAGACTTAAAGCACCCGCTGCAACTAATGCGCTGTACTCACCGAGTGAATGGCCCGCCATATATTTTGGTGCTACCCCACCCAACTCTAACCATACACGCCATAAAGCAATGGATGCTGTTAATAGTACCGGTTGAGTAAATTCGGTTTGATCCAGACCTTCACCCGTCTGTGCAATCTGCCACAGATCAAAACCCACCGCTTCAGATGCTTCAGCAAATGTATCGCGGATACCACTAAACTGTTCTGCAAGTTCAGCGAGCATGCCGACTTTTTGTGAACCCTGACCTGGGAACACAAATGCAGTTTTAGTTGCTTGAGCTGCTTGTTCGAGTTGTTTAGCAGACATAAATAAAATCCTTTCATTCAAGAGGTGCGAATCTTTTCTTAGACCTAAAATTGGCCGATCAGATCACCTTACCCATTGTGGAGCGCAATTTAACACGTAATTTTGGCTTGGGTAATTGCCAAATACAACAAAAACCGCGACTTCACATGATGGCCGCAAAACCTGAACATAAAATCAGGCATAAAAAAAGGGAGCTTAACGCTCCCATTTTTTCTACTAAGCTTTAACGCTTAATACATCATCAATTATTCAGCAGATGCTTTAGCGAATAATTGACGACCACGGTAGATACCATCTTTAGATACGTGGTGACGACGATGAGTTTCACCAGTAGTTTGGTCTACAGTTAATGCATTCTCAGTTAAAGCGTCATGTGAACGGCGCATGTCACGGCGAGAGCGACTTTTACGGTTTTGCTGAACGGCCATGATGGCTCCTTACAAATATCGAAAAAATGGATCAGAACAAATTCGATTGTCTTATACGCATGAGTATAACACAAAAATTAGTTAAGTTTACCCTTCAAAGCTGCCAAAACTTCAAACGGATTATCCCGTTTTTCTTCAACAACTTCTTCTGCGGCAGGTTGATGCTTATGCTCACAAACGTCATGCTTAGGAGACAGCGGCATCAACAATAACAATTCATCTTCTATCAGTGCGAGTAAGTCAGCGGTGGCAGGTGCATCATATGAACCCTTCGTCGTTGCTTCACTTTCACCTAAGACGATGAAATCAGCATCCTCATCCAAGCGCTCTATCAGTGACTCATCATCCACAAGAGCTAGATGAAAATCTGAAACGAGTTCGATTTCAACGGTCTCCAGACAACGCTGGCATTCCATTGGAACTTTCGTTTCAACATGACCATCCAACCATGCAATGCGATGATAGGCATCCATTGATAGCTTACAGTCTATGTTAATCAATTGATCATCAATTGATCCAACAGCTTCACGAGCAATACGAACAAAGCGGGATAAAGGCAGTTGACCTGACCATTTAAAGCCCTGTTCAGCCCATTTAAACGGCTCAATCTGTGCCGGAAAGGTATTTGCTGACATAATTAAGGCGGCAATTCTACAAATTCATCAGAACTCTGTCAAAGATTAAGATACAATTTTGTACTTATTTTTAGACAGACCAATTGGGTAATTTCAGTCATGCATCTGTTGCAGCCGCAAACAGAAGTGAATGTTTCATCACTCGTTAGCACACTTTCAACCTCCGATTCTGACAGCTCACTACAGCAAGTGCAACGCTTACCGTGGGCGAATTTATCCTCAGAAGCGGAACAGGTTGATTGGCTCATCTTACACTTTAATCACTGGTTTTCCCACCTAAATGTCACTTTAGTCCGTGGTGAGTTTGAACCGGAGTATTTCCCGGCAACAAAAGATAGCCCTGCCCGGATCCAGTTTGCGCATGGCTTCTTTAATAGTGCCCTGCATGAAATCAGTCACTGGACGATTGCCGGTGATAAGCGCCGTCTGCTACCAGATCTAGGTTATTGGTATGCGCCAGATGGTCGCACCAAGGAACAGCAAGCATTATTTGAGCAGGTCGAAATCAAGCCACAAGCGATTGAATGGATGTTTTCCAAAGCATTTGGCCGTAAGTTCCGTGTGTCCCTGGACAATTTAACCGGCGATGGTGGCGATGGCTCCAGCTTTAAAGATAATGTTTATGCTCAGGTACAACGCTATTTTAGTGGTGAAGCCAAACTGCCACGTGATGCCAAACGTTTCATTGATTGTATCTGTGTCTGTACCCGTGCGGGCAAAAGTTTACAATCTGATGAATTTCAACGTGAAATGCTTGATTAAATTACACAAATCTACCTGTTTGTCATTGTTACTTTATACAAAGGCATTTCATAATAAGTTTAAGGCAGGTTGGGAGGAATATTTATGCTGCATTTACGTGTACACCCGGATAATCCGCAAGCTCGTCTGATCAGTCAGGCAGTAGAACGTATTCGTGCCGGTGATGTTGTGGTTTATCCGACCGATGCAGCCTATGCGATTGGCTGCCAGATCGGGAATAAACATGCGATGGAGCGAATCGCACAGATTCGTGGTCTAGGACCTAAGCACCAATATGCCATTATCTGCTGTGACTTATCCGATCTTGCGACTTATGCCAAAGTCGACAATGCCGTCTATCGTTTGCTGAAAAATAATACACCTGCTGTGACCACGTTTATTCTTCCGGCAACCAGCGAAGTGCCTAAACGTTTAATGCATCCAAAGAAAAAAACCATTGGTTTGCGTATCCCTACCAATCCTGTGTGTCAGATGCTGCTTCAAGAGCTGGGCGAACCGCTGCTCACTTCAACGCTCATCCTGCCAGACCAGACGGATCCTTTAGATGATCCTTATGACATTGAAATGCAGCTTGGTAAGCGTATTGATGTGTTTATCGACAGTGGACTAGGCACATTAAGTACGACTTCTATTGTGGATTTATCAGGAGATCAGCCTGAAGTGATTCGTCGTGGTGTTGGTGATGTCAGTGCTTTTGAATAAATAAAGCTGCTTCTAATGAAGTCTCAGAAGAAAATAAAATGGATTTGTTTTATATCCTCCTGAACCTGAATGAATTTCCTGCCGATCATCTGATCTATGCTGAATTGCCTTGGACACTGGAATCCAAGGCAATATCTATCGATAAAAATTCCAAGCCAGAATTAAATCTGAATATCAACAATATTGAATACTCATACTTTCTTGAGATCGCGATGGCAAGAAAACTTCTACAAGTTTATTCAACAAGCAATGTTTGTCTGGCAGCTACCTGCCAACGTATCATCGAATATGTATTGCGAGAGCAGAATTAAAATAACCTTATCACGCATGCCAAGATTTAATAGCTCGCTGCACGCTCCTGAGTAGATGTACTGACCGCTGGTGCAACCGAAGGAACCTGATTATTCAAACTTGGCATTGGGGGTAACGGATCACCTTCTTTATAATGTTTTAACTGCAAGAAGTTTGGACATTCCGACAGTTTTTGCTGATGAGTTGCAAGTTCAGCACCAAACCTGTTTTTGACTGAAACATGAAAAGTGATTTGATCCTCTTCAAGCACATTCAATAACGCAGTCCGGGCTGTGGATTCCATAGTCCTAAAAGAATCAATAGAATTACAGCTCATGGTTTTGACCATTGCAGTAACACCGTCGGGTAAATCTTTGCCCGTATAAAGCGTATTACGCATATAGAAACGAATATGAGGATACTGGTCCAGTACGCTAAAATCCAGTTTCATGGCCTGCATCACTGGTTTGGCCTGCTCGACAAAGCTGGAAAAGCCGCCAGACTTCAGATTGGTACGCATTTCATTTTCAAGCTGCATGAGCTGATATTGAGGATAGCCCCAGAATACCCCTAAGCCGATGACGCCGATTAACACAAGTATGATTGGCATTTTTATAATTAACCTGATCTATGATTGTTATTTATCAATATTTTTTTGGCTATATTAGTTTATTTTTTAGGCGATAGATAACTGTTTTTTCTTATTTTTATCACATATTTCCTGATGAGCTTTAACTCAGTCACTATTTAATAGGTGTTGAGAATCTTTTAAAAATTTTCTATATGAAGTTACAGTTTCTTAAGCCCCCCAGACCATATTGTATTTAATTTTAGCTAATATGCTGTTTAATATCAGACTTGTGCGTTTTACCCAATTAAAAAAATAAAATTTCTCCTAAAATAAATATGGTTTTTTTGCATTTGAATGCATATCTATTTTATTTAACGACAATTTTCCAGTACAATGCCAACTACTAAATTATGTGCTTTTTCTCCTGACAAGAGCTCGGGGAATAAGCCATTTCATGCCTTTGAAAATTCGCGTGGCTTATAATTGTAATGACTCAAATGCCCCATAACGCTATGGAATCTGCTCCAAACATCCGGGTTCTGGATGAATGGCAAAATACGATTCCAGAGGATCTGTATATTCCTCCAGCAGCGTTTGAAATTCTGTTAGAACATTTTGAAGGCCCCCTCGACTTTTTAATCTACCTGATCCAGAAAAATGGTTTTGACCTGTTGCAGGTTGATATCGCGCCGATTGCCTCCCAATATCTGTCCTATATGGATGCGATGAAATCCCTAAATATTGAGCTAACCGCGGATTATATGGTGATGGCTGCTTTACTGGCCGATCTCAAATCCCGTTTATTGCTGCCTAAACCGAAAAGCGTGGCTGCGGTTGAACAGGATCCGAAACAGGATCTGATTGAGCGTCTGGAAAATTATTTACGGATTAAGCAAGCTGCGGAACGTCTGGGTCAGATGACGATTCTGGAACGTGATACCTTTCAGACCAATGTTCACTTAGGCGAGTTTATCCAGCCGAATGAAGGTCATAGTGCTGATCTGCTACGTGATGCCTTGCTTTGTGTCTTTAACCGCCCTGAACCTGTCATTCATCAAGTGCAACAGGAGCCTGTTTTACTAGAAGAGCGGATTGCCTATATTGAAAGCCGTCTGGAATCTGGTGAAGTCTTATCTTTTGATAAATTACTCAAGCCAAGTCAGGGACGCATGGGTGTAGTCGTGACCTTTATGGCCGTGTTGGAACTCACCCGCCAGCAAAAAATTCAAATTATTGCCTCAGGTGTTGAGGCACCGCTCGCAATTCAAGGAGCACACGCATGAACACAGAACATAATATCTCCTTGTCTGCGGAAGATAATCTGCATGAAATTCTGATGCAGCTGGAAGCCATTATTTTTGCCAGTGACTCCCCAGTTTCCTTAGCTCGACTGAAAGAAGCATTTCAGGATCGCTATAACAAGCAGGAGCTGCGCCAGTATTTACAACAGCTTTCCATGCTGATGCATGGCCGTTCTATTGAACTGGTTGAAACTGTGCAAGGTTACCGTTTTCAAGTGCGTGTAAAATATCGTAATATTATTGCACAGACCTGGCCCGAGCGACCGACACGCCTGTCACCTTCATTACTGGAGATGCTTGCGGTGATTGCTTATCATCAGCCAGTGACCCGAGCTGATATTGAACAAATTCGTGGTGTCACGAATAACAGTCAGATTTTGCGTACGCTGTTTGACTGGAACTGGATTAAAGAATCCGGCTTTCGTGAACTCCCTGGAAGACCTGCGTTGTTAGTGACAACGCCACAATTTTTAAATGCGTTTGGCTTAAATTCTTTAGGCCAATTGCCTCCCCTGCAGGATGCCAAGGAAGCTTTTATGGCGCTCGATGCGAATGCACCGAAGTCATAAATAGGTGAACTGTTGAATAATTATTTCTAAGGTTATGCTGTCATGAGTGAAAAGTTGCAAAAGGTGCTTGCACGTGTTGGTTTGGGTTCTCGCCGTTATATGGAAGAAGTCATTGCCGCAGGTCGTGTGAGTGTGAATGGGCAGATTGCCCAAGTGGGTGAACGAATCGAACCAGGTGATGAGCTTCGCATCGATGGTCGTAAAGTGCAGTTCCAGATCGAAGACGAAATCCGTCGTCGTGTCCTGATTTACTATAAGCCAGAAGGCGAAATCTGTTCACGTAACGATCCTGAACAGCGTCCAACAGTATTTGACAACCTGCCATCAATTCAAGGCGATCGCTGGGTCATGGTCGGCCGTCTGGATATTAACTCGACCGGTCTGTTACTGTTCACAAATGACGGTGAACTAGCGAATCGTTTAATGCACCCATCCAATGAAATCGAACGTGAATATGCGGTTCGTGTCATGGGTGAAGTGACTCCTCAACTAAAAAACAACATGCTGAAAGGCGTGGTGCTAGATGATGGTCCTGCGAAGTTTGAATCATTCTCTGAACTGGGTGGTGACGGGATCAACCGTTGGTATCAAGTTGTCGTGAAAGAAGGTCGTAACCGTGAGGTTCGTCGTATCTTTGAATCACAAGGCCTGAAAGTCAGCCGTTTATTACGTACCCGTTATGGTACCGTGATTCTGCCACGTGAACTTCGTACAGGTCGCTGGATTGAACTGGATAAACAGGATATCGATAACCTGACCAAATCAGTTGAGCTGAAACCGCGTCAAGGTACCGGCTTATTCGGTATGGCGAAACGTCGTAATGAGCGTATGCAGGAAAAACCAATGGCAGCGCGCCGTGGTGGTTACCTGCGTCAGCAACGCCGTGATACCGATGAGCAGCAGCCGCAATACAACAACCGTGAACGTCGCGATGATCAGGGCTTTGGTCGTCGTGAAAACCAGAATGGCACCCAGTTTGCACGTCGTGACAACCGTGAAGACAACCAGTTTGGCCGCCGCGAAAACCGTGAAGGTAATGCACCACGCGGTTTATATGGTGCGAATAAAGGCTTTAAAAAGTTCTAGGCTTTGAATAAGATAGAGTCACTTCGGTGGCTCTTTTTTTGCAAGAACAATAATAATGACAAACCAATATTATAAACCTATGTCTACTAAGACTAACCGGCTTTACGGCTTCTATATATTGATGCTGATCCATTTTATGCTGGTTCATTACAACATCTGGCAAAGAGCTGATCCAGAGCGCAGCCCTATCCCTTTTAGTGATTTTCATTTTATTCGTGATTTTAGTACGCATCCTTTGCAAGTGCTGGATCTATGGACCTGTATCCTAATCGGTTCCTCCCTCTTATTGGTTCTTGTCATCCATCTTATAAAAACATACCGGGCACTGGTCATTTCTGAGCATAGTATCTACTGGTTTCTCTTTGAGCATCCTTACCGCAAGGTATGTAAATTGAGTGAAGTTCAGCAGCTTGAATATATTGCAATTCCTCCCAATGACCAGCATCAAATGGTATTGCTCCGCTTACATACAGCGGCACAAAACTATGATCTTAATCTCAGTCAATTTAATATGCTAGACCAAAAATTAATATACGAGCAGTTGGCTCAGCGATTTCCTGAAAGTGAATTCCCATCATAAAAAATGCCCAGCAATGTGGACATTTTTTTATTTCGTGCTTTAGCAAGTTACTGCGGAATACCCTGGGGAATCGCACTTAGCAGACGCTTGGTATAGTCGTGTTGCGGAGACTGATACAGGTCATCTGAGTTGGCAATTTCCACCAGATCACCATGATTTAGCACCATGATCTGATCAGCAATATATTTCACTACTGACAAATCATGCGAAATAAAGATATAACTCAGACTAAACTCATCCTGTAAATCCTGCAATAAGTTCAGTACCTGCGCCTGTACCGATACATCCAGTGCGGACACGGATTCATCACAGATCAAAATCTCAGGCTTTAAGGTCAGACAGCGTGCAATTGCAATCCGCTGACGCTGGCCACCTGAAAACTCATGTGGATAGCGATAGAAGGCCTGAGCCGGTAAGCTGACCCTTTCTAATAAATCAAGTGCCATCTGTTTACGTTCTGCATCATCCTTGCCAATATGATGAATCTGCATCGGCTCCATCAGGATTTGTCCCACGGTAAAACGCGGATTCAGCGAAGCATACGGATTCTGGAAAATGATCTGAATTTTACGTTGATAGGCCGTAAACTCTTTTTCCGTCATCGACAAGATATCTTTACCCTGAAACAACGCCTTGCCGCCTGTGGCCTGCTGTAAACGCATCAATAGCAAACCGATTGTAGTTTTGCCAGAGCCTGATTCACCAACCAGTCCTAAGGTTTTACCTTTAGCCAGCTGAAAAGACACCCCTTTCACGGCCTGAAATTCATCTTTGCCAAATAGGCCTTTACGGCTATAGAAAGATTTTTTCAGATCGCGCACATCCAGAATAATCTCTTCATTACCTTTTAAACCACGAGAACGCTCCTGTTGTAGCGGAGCGTTCGCATGCAGGTCATGCGCCAGACTATCCTGTTTCATAAAGTCGCTAATCACCGGCAAACGCAAAGGACGGTGCGACAGCTGTGGACGGCAATGCAACAAGGCTTGGGTATAAATATCCTGAGGATTGTTCAGGACTTCTGTCACCGAACCTTGCTCACGAATCTCGCCATAACGCATTACAATGACCTGATCCGCAATTTCACCAACTACCGCTAGGTCATGACTGATGAATAACATCGACATTTGACGGCGCTGACGCAAGGATTCAAGCAGGTCCAGAATCTGTTTCTGGATAGTCACATCTAATGCCGTCGTTGGTTCATCAGCAATCAAGAGTTTCGGTTCACAGGCAATGGCCATGGCAATCATGACCCGTTGCTGCTGTCCACCAGATAACTGACTCGGATAAGCATCAATCTTGGTTTCCGGTGAAGGAATACCGACTTCCTGCAAAAGTTCCAGTGTTCTTTGACGGGCCTGCTTTTTATTCATGCCCAAATGTAGGCGTAGAATTTCAGAAATCTGCATGCCTACGGTAAACACCGGATTTAATGAGGACATCGGTTCCTGGAAGATCATGGCAATTTCCTTGCCACAGATCTGACGCATTTCACTCGACTTAAGTTTCAATAAGTCCCGACCTTCAAACAGGATCTGACTGTCTTCAGCGACCTTAGAATTTTCTGGCGCCAAAAGTCCCATCACTGCTAATGAAGTCACAGATTTACCACTTCCGGATTCACCGACTAACGCCACTGTGGTATTGGCCGGAATTTCAAATGAAATTCCTTTGACCGTTTCCACATATTGTTTATTTTCACCTTTAAAACTGACACGTAAGTTATCTACGCGAAGTAACGCGGGTGCTGTGCTTGGATTCATTTCAGACATCGCTGCGCTCCTATTTCAGTTTTGGATCTAATGCATCACGTAATGCATCAGTAAACATTGAGAAAGCTGTCACCAGTACCGCCATCGCCACCGATGCCGCAGTCAACTGCCACCATTTGCCTAAAATCAGCTCGCTTTGCGCTTCATTCAGCATACTACCCCATGACACCACACCAATCGGTACGCCAAAGCCTAAGAAGCTCAGAATCACTTCGGACTTGATAAAGGCCACTGCAAGAATGGACATTTGAACCAAAGCGATATGACTGACATTCGGAAAAATATGCACGAAGATACGGCGCATATTGCTTACCCCAATGGCTTTCGCTGCCAGTACATATTCACGTGCAGTATGCTTCATATATTCCGCACGAACCAGGCGGAATACCCCGGTCCAGCCGGTCAGACCCAAAATCAGGATAATCGATAAAATCCCTTTTTGTTGCAGTACTGCTGCAATCGCTAACACCAGCAACAGATAAGGAATAGAAGTAAAGATATTGTAGAACCAGTTCAGCACATCATCGACCCAACCACCGAAATAGCCAGCAATCGCACCAAGTACTGTACCAATCACCACCGCAACCAGCGCAGCAATCAGGCCAACCAAGATTGAAGTTTCTGCACCTTTAATGGTTTTCAGTAGTACATCCTGACCCCATTTATCTGCGCCAAAGAACAGGCTCTGTTTAAGCTCACTACTCTGATCCAGTAACTGACCCCCTAATTCCTGATCAATGGCTTTCATATCTTCAGCCAGTGGATCGACTACACCATAATAATCAATCACACCTGCGCCCTGTTCAGCAGCAATTTCTGCTTCCAGTTCTGCAATCACATCTTTTAAAGGATCAACTGGATTAACTGGTACTACGGCAGATTCAGTACTTTGATCTTCACCTGCCGCTCCAGGCATAGACGGTGTATAGATAAAACTTGGGGGTGCATAACTCACCGCTACTTCTTTATTCCAGTCCTTGGCAATCACACCTGTCATGGAAAGCAGCAACATCAGCAGATAAAACAGCACCACAAATAGGGAGAACATCGCAATACGGTCACGTTTCAGACGACGCAACGCCAGCTGCCATAATCCGGTTGAAGCAGACTCAGGCACTGCTGAAGCATGTTGCTCTTTTTTAAATATCGCACTCAGCATAATTCACCTACTTCAACTGTACACGTGGATCGACCCATTTATAGATCAGATCGGCAATCAGGTTAAATAACATGGTCGCAGCCGCAACATAGACCGTAATCGCTTTAATTACCGGAAAGTCAGAACGTTCAACTGCGATAATCACTTCACGGCCAATGCCAGGGATACCGAAGAAACGTTCAATCAGGAAAGCACCGATCAGTAAAGCCGGAAGTCCCGCCATGACATCAGTAATGATTGGAATCGAAGCATTGCGCAGTACGTGCACGCCCAGAATGCGGCTTTCGCCCAGACCTTTGGCACGTGCGGTACGGACATAATCCTGATTGACTTCATCCAGAACAAAACTGCGGTAGAGACGTAAAGTCGGTGCAATACTCACCACCAGCATGATTAATACTGGCAATAGTGCATATTTGAATAAGTTTTCAGTAAAGTTATCGCTCCAGCCCTGTACCGGGAACCAGCTCAGTTCATAAGCCAAGACGTACTGGAATACGATGATATAGACCAGAATACTGATCGACATACCGATGGTACACAGCATCATGATCATGCGGTCAGTCAGTGAACCGCGCACTGAAGCTACCCCAAGTGCCAAAATGATTGAAACAATCGTTTGCAGGATAGTCAGTGGAATCAGAATGGTCAGTGATGGCCCCAAACGCGTGGTAATAATCTGGGATACCGACTCACCGGTACTCCAGCTCACGCCATAATCAAAGGTCAAAATCTGCTGGATGAAAATCCACAGTTGTACGTAATAAGGTTGATCGACCCCGAGCTGCTGGCGGATATTTTCAATCTGCTCAGCATTGGCCATTTTACCGGCCAGGATATAGGCCGGATCTCCCCCGACCCAGTTAAATAACAGGAATATCAGCAGAATCACCCCCAGCATGGTGGGGATCATTTGCCAAATCCTTCGAATAATATATGCCAGCATCGCTTTCCTTCCTTGACTTAATGTCCTGAAATTTCATTAAAGAAAGCTTTGCTGTCCGGATCACGGCCCAGAAAATCCTTAACCATCTGATCGCCCGGCTTTTGTCCGCCTTGTGCTAGTACAGTCTCGCGATAGTGCATGCCGACTTTTGGATCCATCAGATGGTCTCCATAAGCAGACAACATATCGAGTGCCAGCACTTCAGACCACATATAGCTGTAATAACCCGCCTGATAGCCACCCATCAAATGTCCGAACTGACCCGGGAATTGCTGACCTGGAACAGAGCCCAACGCAGTTTTACTTTCCATATCTTGCCAGAGTTTTAATGGATCAATACTTTTCGCATCTTTACCGTGCAGGGCCATGTCGTACTGAGCATATAAAGTCTGACGGGCATAATGCAGGCCGCGACCATAATTTTTCACATTCTTTAAGCGCTCGGTCATGGCTTCATCGACACGAGGACAAGCGGGTTCACAGTAGTCTGCTACTTTAGATAAAGTCTCGAAGCGGCGCGCCCACTCTTCATACATTTGCGAAGGTGCTTCAACAAAGTCACGCTCTACCGATGTACCTGACTGCTCGGTATAACGGGTCTTTGATAAAATTCCGTGCAGCGCATGCCCCATTTCATGCACAAAGGTTTCCAGCTCATTACTGTTCAGACCCTTACGATTAAAGTTAGTCACCAAAACAGAGACCGGACGGCGATGATTTAAACGGCTGCCACCATAAACGCCCCAAACTGCAGCATGGCCATATTTGCCTTCACGCGGGTATTTATCGACATAAAGTCCGCCCATAAACTCACCAGTGGCTTTGTCATGCACGGCATAGTATTCAACTTCATCGTGCCAGGCTTTGACTTTTACCGGCTTGAATTCAATCCCATATAAATCGGAAGATATGGCAAATAACCATTTTTGCGCCGCTTCAGTCGGGAAATAATCACGCAGTTTTTCCTGATCCACCTTATATTTGGCCTGACGCAGTTTTTCACTCCAGTAGCCTTGGCTCCAGCGCTCAATCTCTGCTTTTTCCAGCGGAATTTTTAAGGTTTCTGCCTTGAACTGACGTAATTCTTCAACATCCTGCTTTTCTAATGGCGCAACTTTGGCATAGACCTCATCCAGAAAACTATTGACTGCTTCTGGGGTTTTGGCCATGCGATCTTTTAAGGCAACATAAGCATAGCTGTCTTTATCGAATAGCTGGGCCAGTTCATAACGCAGATCAATAGCCTTTTTCATGTATTCGAGGTTTTTCTCAGTCCCTCGGCGGGTATAGGCAGTCTGATAACGTTTACGAGCTTCATCACTCTCTGCCAGCTCCATAAATGGCTGATATTCCGGATAGTCGAAGCCGAGCAGATAATTGCCCTTTTCATTTTTCTTTAAACCGGCGATATAGCTCTCAGGTAAACCTTTCAGCTCTGCAACAGTGAATTCAACTTTTTCAGGGTTATCACGTACATTCTTGGAATAGTCCTGCCCCAGTTTGGTACTTTCTTCAATAATCTCCTTCAGACGCTTCTGCTTCTCTGCGCTGAGTTGTACCCCCGTTTTTTCAAACTGATTCAGAATATCTTTCAGGAATTTTTCATCGACCGGATCTGTGGCTTTCAGTTTCTTGAACTGGGCATACAGTTTTGGACTCTGATACATGGAAGTCAGGTATTTACTGATTTTCAGCTCACAGTCATCTGCTGCCTGACGCAAGGCCGGATCAGGATCAACATTGCTATATAGACCGATTGGCGAAACAAAATCACCGATCGATGCCTGCAATGTATCCCAAGCTGCCAGATAAGGACGGGCTTCAGCCTTATTTTTGATTTTCTGGCTTTCAAATTTCTGGATATCTTTTTGCATTTTATCCAAATTGGCATCGCACAATGCCGGAATTTCTGCAGCCTTGAATAAAGGCAAAAGCTGGGTTTGGGTCTCTGCCATGACGGTTTGAGATCCCCCGATCATCGCCAGACAGAGTGTGGTAAATTTCAAGTGTTTTAATGTCATCATCATCTCCAGCTTTTTCTTACTTTTTAGTATCAATATCGATATACATCCATTCTGTAGACAGAATCGGATGGGACTTGTGCCCAATAACATGAGGTTGCGCTAATGCATTACGGTAGGTGCTATACAGCATCATGGTGGGCATATTGACCTCCAGAATACGGGTCATTTTGCGATAAACCAGATCCCGTTCAGGACCCGGTGGCATGCTCTGACTCTGTTCATATAAACGGTCATATTCCGCATGCTTGAAACAGGCATTATTGGTGACATTGACGTTTTTGCCATAGAACAACTGCATGAAGTTGTCAGCATCCGGATAGTCGGCAATCCATGCAGAGCTTTTAAACATGGTTTTACATTGCTTTTCCAGCTTGATGCCTTCAGCAAATGGCATGGCCTTACTGGTCAGTTTGATATGAATATTATCTAGGGTCTTTTTCCAGAATTCGCCCTGTTGCTGACCACGACTGGTATTGGCCGTAATCAGTTCAATCACCAGAGGTTTGCCTTCAGGAGTTCTCCGCCAGCCATCCGCACCGATCTTATAGTTATAGCGATCCAGCAACATGTTGGCTGCCTTGACCGAATATGGTGTACTGGTTTTATAAGCGGGTGAATAGCCTGCAACTCCTGGCGGAATAGGCATGTGCAGCTTTGCACCATCTCCTTTAAGGAGTACGCTAATCATATTTTCAACAGAAAAAGCCATTGCCATCGCACGACGTAAGGCAATTTTTTCTGGCGTAAAGCCACCTACTACCGGATCTTGCATATTCCAATAATGGTAGTTAATCGATGGCTCCAACATGCGTGACAGCTTGATGCCTTGCTTGACCAGCTCAGGTTTTAACTTGTCACCATCCAATGCCTGCACGACCAGATCGCCGTCGATTTCCACCAGATCCAGTTCATTTTTCTTGAATGACAACATCCGTGATTGGGCTTCTTCAATGACACGCACATCAATGGTGCCGATTTGAGGCATTTTTTTGCCCTGCATCGCACTGACAATCGCCTGGTCTTCTGCACTATTGGCTTTATAATTCCAGACAAAACCACGGTAAGCCGGATTTGGCTTTAAGATAATGCGTGATCCCGGTGTCCAGCGACTAAGTACATAAGGCCCTGTACCGACCGGCTTACTCATCACCCAGCCAGCTTTGTCTTTATACTTTTCAATGACTTCGCGTGCGACTGCGGCAGCCGGACCATGTGCCAGCAACATCGGAAAGTTCTGATCCGGATTATTCAGCTTGAGTACCAAGGTATAGCGATCTGGAGTCTGAATGCCTTCAAATGGATTTTCATAGACTTTGCCATTTTTTTTCGCCATGGCTGTCCATGCTTCCAGCCCTTTGATCCGACCATCCAGCAACCAGCTATTTGGTGAATTAAGTTTTGGATCTAAGAGACGCTTTAGAGAATAGGCATAGTCATAGGCGGTCAGTTCACGTTTTTTACCGCCAAAGACCGGATCATCTGCAAAGTAAATGCCCTTTTTAACTTTAATGGTATAAGTCAAACCGTCTGCACTGACTTGAGGCATATCTACCGCAGTCAATGGCACCAGTTTCGCTGGGGAGGCCAGATAATCATAGGTATATAAGGTTTCGAAAATCGCCGAGTTAATCTTGGCCGAATAACGGTCATGGATATAACCGGGATCGAAACCGGTTTCAGCCGCGGGAAAGACCGTTTTTAAGACTTTATTCGGATTGGCAGGATTGGCAGCCCATGTGGGTGCAGCACCTGCCATCATTAAACTGGCCACTAAAACCCCACTGGCCAGCTTTTTTAAAGTGTTTGTATTCACATTCATACTGGTTCTTAATCTTCTCAAGTTATTTTTTAACAGGTTCAATATCCAGATATTGCCAAACTGCCCTGGTCACCGGATGTGCCTTAAAGCCCTGTACCTGTGGGTGAATCAGCCAGTTGCGTACCCGGGTATTGTGCAAAATCCATGGATTATCGGCCTCCATCTGGCGGTTCATCTGCTCATAATAGGGAGTACGTTGCTGAGGTGGCAGCTTCATTGCGGTTTGATACAGCGCGTCATAGGCTTTAGAGGTATAGCAGCTCAGGTTACCTTGCTGGGCATTTGGGCCATACAGCAACTGAGCAAAGTTTTCCCCTTCCGGATAATCTGCAATCCAGGCGCCACCCCACATCATATGTTTGCACTGGGTGGCTTCTTTTAAATTGTCGGCAAAGTTACTGACTTTAAATTCAACTTTTACCCCGATTGCATCCAGGTTCTTTTTCCATAGCTCCGCAGAAATAACGGAAGAGCTTGAGCTAGTCGAGTTCATTTTCAGAACCAATGGTTTGCCATCAGGCAAGGTGCGATAACCATCGGCGCCTTTCTTGTAGCCAAAACGATCGAGCAGTTTATTGGCGAGTAATGGGTTATAGGCAATACTGCTTCTATAATTCGGGTTATATCCGCCCACGCCTTCAGGAAGAATTATTTCAGCTTTAACAGCATGCCCCTTATATAGCTGCTGGATGGCTTCTTTCTGGTTATAGGACAAGGCAATGGCACGGCGTAGTGCAATTTTTTCCAGTGAGTTCCCACCAATCACCGGATCACGCATATTCATGATGGTATAGGTGATTTCCGGTTCTTTATTCGGATAATGCAGGATGCCTTTTTTCTTGTATTCACTTTTCAGCTGCTTATTTTCCAATGCCTGTTCAGCGCCACTTGCAGTCAGTTTGTCATAGTCTAATTGTCCAGATTTTAAAGCCAGCCAACGTGATTGTTCTTCTTCAATGATACTGATCTTGACCTTGCCGATTTGCGGCATCTGCTTGCCTTGCATGGCCTTGACAATCCGTTGATCCCACTCTGAACCATCCCCCTTAAAGTTCCAGACAAAACCGCGATAATTTGGATTAGCAGTTAATTCAATACGGCTACGCGGCACATATTTGTGTAACTGGTATGCCCCTGTTCCGACTGGATGCTGACCTACCCGATCGCCATAATATTCGATGACTTCGCGTGCAGTACCAGCAAAAGCGACATAGGCCAGAATGTAAGGAAAGTTCAGGTCGGAACGGGTCAGGGTAATTTGTAAGGTATATTTATCTAGGGCTTTTAAACCGGGAATAGGTGCATCGTAGTTGAACTTGCCAGTTTTTTTGGCCTGCTGGATAACTTGATCTGCGCCAAGAATTTTGCCTTCGATAAAGGAAAAAGAAGGCGAATGGCTTTTCGGATCCATCACCCTTTGCATGGAATAAATATAATCCCGGGCAACCAGTTCACGCTTCTTGCCCTGAAAGGCTGGATCCGGACTGAAATAAATTCCTGGCTTGATTTTAAAGGTATAAACTTTGCCATCCTGTTCAACCACGGGTAAAGACTCGGCGGTATTCGGAGCCAAAATTGCAGGCCGGGCCAGATAGTCATAACGCAACAAAGGCTCGAAAATGGCCTCAGCCACGCTACCACTATAAAAATTATAGGTTTTGACCATATCAAAACCGTCATCAGGTGCTTCGAAAGCCAGGTTTAAAATTTTATCCGGATGTGCAGATGATTTTGCTAAAGCCATCCCCCCTGATGTTACTGCCAGTGCTAAAACTGTCATCCTTAAAATTACTGATTTCAAATTCACACCTATTTTTGTTTATTTAAATCATTAAAATGATTAAGGTTTTTTAAAAGCATTTAATCTCTTCTGATTTGCTTCATGTTTTTTTATTTTTCAACATTCCGCCTATCTTATGAATCTAGCGTTTGAAAGCTAATTTCATGCCACTCTATACTTTAAGTAACAATTAAGTTCTTTTTACAACAAAAAATATATTTTTATTAATCATTTAAAATAATAATAATTTAGGCAATTACTTAGATACTATCTGCAGTATTTACTGCACTAATCCTACAATGACTTTCACTTTATTGCACAAAAATAATTCGCTAGTGGGTCATTTTATAGCACATTCCAATTCAGCCATTCGTAATCCAAAAAAATAAATCTATATTTTTTAATAACTAAGAATATGTCTAAAAATTAAACAACCACCCCTCATAACTCATATTTCACTTACATTAAAGAATCTAAAAATATCGATTAGTTCACATATTTTTCAATTAATGTTTAGAGTTAATCAATAAATACTGATTTGCAATATCATTTTTTCTTATTACTTCCAATACAGCTCATCTGTTTTCCCTGACGCACAAGTTCTCTCTTTCTAAGACCCTATAAATTAAGCATTTCTTAATATATTGAATATTTTTAGAAGAATTCTGACTAAGTTGGCACTTGCTTTGCTTAAAAAAAATACAGCATTATCTTCACACAACAAGAAAGGTGAACTTTACGATGAAAATAAACAAACTAGTCGGATCTATGGGGGCTCCAACCGTCAGCAAAAGACTACTCAAGTTAAGCGCACTCAGCTTAAGTATGATGTGCTTGTCTTTGGCACATGCAGCCGATGAACCAGAAAACTCTGCCGCTCAACCTACCAAGGTTCAAAAAGTGACAGTGACAGGTTCATCTATTAAAGGAGTAGCTGCACAAAGTGCATCTCCTATTACTGTGCTTAAAGTCGAAGATCTGGTGAATCAGGGGGTCACCACGGTTGAAGAAGCAATTAATAAAGTAAGTGCTAACCAAGCTGGTTTTGCTGTTTCTCAAAATATTGGTAAAAGTAATACTTCAGGCTCTTCTGCCAACCTGCGTGGGATTGGTACTGATAAGACCTTAGTTTTATTAAATGGGCGTCGTTTGGCTAACAGCCCATTTAGTACTTCTGAAGTTAACCTGAATATTATTCCGCTCGCGATGGTTGAGCGAATCGAGATTCTGCGTGATGGTGCTTCTGCAGTATATGGTGCAGATGCAATTGCCGGCGTAATTAACTTTATTATCAAAAAGGAATACCAAGGTTTCGGTATTTCTGGTGGACTGCAAGCACCTGAAGAAAAGAATGGCGACAAATATGATGTCTCTATTTTCGGTGGTTATGGTGATCTGGATGAACAAGGTTTCAACGTTTACGGTGTAGTCGATTATCGTACTTCTGACATGATCATGGCCAAAGATCGTAAAGTCAGCCGTCGTGGTGGTTTAATTCCAGAGTTAAACATGGCGATCGGTTCAAGTGCCGGCTTCCCTGCCAACCTTTTAGATTCAGGTGTAGGTGTAGTTAACCCTTATATCAATCAAAACTGTAATAATGCACCAAATATGTTTGTATCTGGTACACGTTGCTTGTTAAACACTCAAGCACTCATTGGTATTACTCCAGAAGAAGAAACTTTTTCAGCTCTAGGTAAAGGTACCTTCAAATTAACCGATTCATTAAATGCGGTTGCTGAATATATTTATACTGAAAGTAAAGTAAAAACCTCGATAGCACCTGATGTATGGGGAGGTAGTCTTTCTATTCCAAATACCAGCAAATATTATCCAGGCAACGGCATTACACCAGACATCGCTGGTCTGGTAGATCCAAGAGCAGCACTTTATTTACGTTCACAATCAGGTAACCGTGTTTCTCAATCAGAAAATGAATCAAACCGCTTTTTTGCAGGGATTGAAGGTGAAGTCTACGGTTGGGATGTAAATGGTGGCGTTACTTATGCCAAAAGTGAAGCAACTGATAATTTTGTCAGTGGTTACCTGAATCAAAGTTTGGTTCAAGCCGCACTTAATGATGGCACCTTAAACCCATTTGGTCCTCAGGCCGCTGCAGATGCTGGGAAATGGTCTACTTTTGATGTGGCAGGTCCAACAAATATGGCAAGTCTGGATTCTACCACTATAGATTTCACTGTCAGCCGTCCAATCTATGAACTACCTGCAGGTGAAGTTGGATTTGCCTTGGGTGGTAGCTACACCACTCAGGACTGGGAAGCCAAGGTGAATGCCGATCTTGTTCGCCAGGTTCCAGGTTCTGGTATTGATCCAAATAAACCGTCAAGTTCAGGTGACCGTGATATTACTGCGGTGTTTACTGAATTACATGTACCGATCTTGCCGACTCTAGAAGCTCAACTTGCGGCACGTTATGATGACTATAGTGACTTTGGTGATACTTTCAATCCAAAAGTATCCCTACGTTGGGAACCGGTTAAAGAGTTAATGTTCCGTAGTTCTTATAGTACTGGATTCCGCGCCCCAAGTATGTGGGAAATCAACTCTTTACAAAGTGAAACCAATACTAGCACTAACTTCAATAACCCACGTTTTTGTGATGCTAACGGTCAACCGACCAGCACCCAATTTGCAGACCAATGTGGTATGCAGTTCAAGCGTAAACAAGGTGGTAACCCAGACTTACAGCCAGAAGAATCAACCTCTTTTACAGCCGGATTCGTATATGAACCAATCAAGAATCTGGTATTCACCGCTGATTACTACAATATTGATATTGAAGGTTTAGTCAGCTCAGTTACTCCTAATGACATTTTTAATGACCTTGATCGCTATGGCAATCTGATCGTTTACGCTCCAGATGGTCGTATCCAGTATTTAAATACAACTCTACAAAATATGGGTGGATTAAAAACTGAAGGGATTGACCTCAGCCTGAACTACTTAAGCCCAATGACAGCAACAGGCCGTTTTGGTTTTGGGATTGATGGTACCTATGTCATCAAAATGGATGAGCAAGAAGAACCAAACGGTGAATGGGAAGGGCTCGTCGGCATCTATGATGATCCTGCAGTCGTCCGCTGGAGACATATTGCCAATATCAACTGGTCTTATGAAGACTGGAAAATGAGACTAGAACAACAATATATCCGTGGTTATGAAGACTTTTCTCAAGAACGTGATGTAAGTGCCTATACGCTTTATAACTTTGCAGGCACCTATAGCGGATTCAAGAATTTAGAGCTAACTGCAGGTATTCGCAACATGTTTGATGCAGAACCACCTGCTTCTGATGCAACTAACAATGCTCAATATGGCTATGACCCTCGTCACGGTGATCCAATGGGCCGTACCTACTTCCTACGTGGTACCTATAAATTCTTTTAATTAATTACTTCGCAAACACTGCTGCCAAGCGGTGTTTGCGGTTTTCCCCGTTTAATTTTAGCCAAACAAAAAATAATGCTGCCTGTAACTAAAAACAATTTTCTCATCAGTGCACTATTTCCTGTTTGTCTTAAATTCTAGGAGTCATGATGGGCACAAAGTTTGAAGACTTAGAAAAAAACTCCGCCAAAAAACTGACTGGTATTGGGGTCGTTGTTTTTTTGCATATCCTGGTTGGCCTAGTACTCATGGCTGGTATGGCAAAAGACATTATTAAACCGACAGAACAGCCGGTTGAACTAATGATTATTCAAGATATTAAGCCGCCTGAACCTGAGCCACCAAAAGAAACTCCACCTGAACCACCAAAAATCGTGGAAAAAGTGGCACAAGTGCCTGAGGTGAAACCGGTTGAAAAAGTAGTTCCTGTACAGAAAACGCTTCCAACGCCAACCCAACCGACAACTGTTGCAGTACCTACTCCCGTTGCAGCGAGTCCTTCACCAAGTCCGGTAGCAGCACCGGCTCCAGTAGTCGCAGCCGCTCCAGCCCCAGCTCCTCCACCCGCTGGCGTAACTCGTGGTGTTTCACAAGGTGAAGCAGGATGTAAACGCCCAGACTATCCACGTGATGCACTGATGAATGAAGAGCAAGGTGAAGTCCTGATCTCTGTATATGTAAATACCTCCGGCAAGGTCCAGGATGCGAAGGTGAAAAAGTCGAGCGGTAGTCGTGCGCTGGATCGTGCAGCATCCAAGGCCTTCAGTTTATGTACTTTCAAGCCGGCAATGAAAAATGGCGAACCGCAAGAATCTTGGTATGACATTCCCTATGAATTTGTCCTTGACTAACAGATACAACAGATAAAGAAAAAAATCAGGAGATCCATGATGAAAAAATCACTAAAACCTTTAAAAAACATGACTGCTGCCGGTGTAATTGCCATGAGCACTTTATTACCTCTGCAAACAATTTTTGCAGAACAGTCCGCTACACCAAATACCAGTGCTGTCACTGAAACAGCGGTAACAACACCTGCAACAGCGGCCACACCAACCCCGCCCCCACTGCCTGATGAAGCTAGTGATGAAAAAGCTGGATACAATCCTTATGGCCTAGAAGCCATGTGGAAAGAAGGTGATATTGTTTCGAAAATCACTTTGTTTATTCTGGTTGTCATGTCGATCGGCACCTGGTACATCATGATCAGCAAATGCCTACAACAAGGCAAGATTCGCAAACAGGCTAAGCAAGCTGAAAATACTTTCTGGGAATCTTCTTCTCTGGATAATGCCACCGAGAACCTGGATGAAGCCAGCGTCTACCGTTTTATTGCGGAAAAAGGCATCAAGTCAACCAAAAATCATGGCGGTACATTACTTGAGCGTATTGACTTCAATACCTGGGTCACCATTTCAATTTCACGTGCAATCGACAAAATCCAGAACCATCTGAGTGGCGGTCTGGCCTTCCTTGCTACAGTCGGTTCTACAGCACCTTTCGTAGGTCTGTTTGGTACCGTTTGGGGTATTTACCATGCACTGACTGCAATTGGTATTTCAGGACAGGCATCAATCGATAAAGTTGCTGGTCCGGTCGGTGAAGCACTGATCATGACTGCAATCGGTCTGGCTGTGGCAGTTCCGGCAGTACTTGGTTACAACTGGTTAACTCGCCGTAATAAAGCTGTAATGGAAGAAGTTCGTACCTTCGGTTCTGACCTGCATGCTGTACTACTGAGCGGCGAAATCAGCTCAAACAATCCTGTTCACCGCGACACAAAATAAAAATGGGGGTCAACCATGGGAATGATGGTCAATTCAAACGACAGCGATGATGAGGTCATTGGTACCATTAATACCACGCCTCTGGTTGATGTGATGCTGGTACTGCTGATTATCTTTCTGATTACAGTACCAGTTGCAATTCATACCGTACCGGTCGATCTGCCTGAAGAACGTAATGTCCCGTATGAAACCAAGCCGGAAAATATCCAACTGGCAGTCAATAAAAATGGCGATATCTTCTGGAATGAATCCTATATTCCGGACAAGGCAATTTTATTGACCCGTTTACAGGCAGAAGCCCAGAAACGTCCTCAGCCTGAAGTGCATATTCGCGGTGATCAAAGAACAGCTTTTGAAGCGATTGATCAGGTCATCAGTACTACCCAGCAAGCAGGTATTGGCAAGATTGCATTTGTCACGACCCCGCCCGCTTCACCTTAAGATTGAGGGAGAATCCAGTTATGGGAATGAATGTTGGCTCAAATCAGGATGATGATGTAATGCTGGACGTCAACATGACACCATTGATTGATGTCATGCTGGTCTTGCTGATTATGTTTATTATCACTATTCCGTTGCCGAATAATTCGATTAATATCAACCTGCCGAATGGTACACCACCACCGACTGAGGAAAAACCGCCAGAGATTGTGAATTTGCGTCTCGATGCTCAAGGCCAGATCTTCTGGAATGATCAGCCGGTGGCGAATGCCCAAGCGCTAGAAGCCTTATTCAAGACCGTGGCGCAAAAAGCCGATCAGGATCAGATTAAAATCAAGGCTGATCGCGCAACTGAATATAAGCATATCGCCATGGTGATGGCTGCGGCTCAGCGTCTGGAAGTGAAAAAAATCGGGATTGTCAGCAATAACAATTCTTAAATCTACAGAATCAAAAAACCCAGCATGTGCTGGGTTTTTTATTATTCAATATCTTACATTTGCGACTGGATATAGTTTTGCAGACCAATCAGCTCGATTAAACGTAACTGTTTTTCTAACCAGTAAGTATGGTCTTCTTCCGTATCTGACATTTGCTGGCGCAGCATGTCACGGGTCACATAATCGCCCTTCTCTTCACAAAGTTTTACCCCTTGAGCCAGCTTTTCACGGACATGATACTCAAGCTTCAGGTCAGCTTTCAGGCAGGTCACCACATCTTCACCGACTTCAATATCGTCACGCTGCATATTTGGCGTACCTTCAAGGAACAGGACACGACGAATCAGGGCATCTGCATGCTGTGCTTCTTCCTGCATTTCATGGTCGATGCGTTCAAAGATTTTCGTCAGACCCCAATCTTCATACATACGAGAGTGAATCAGGTATTGATCACGAGCAGCCAGTTCGCCACCGATCAGCATATTTAAATAATCTACGACTTCTGGATTACCGCGCATTTGAATTACTCCCTGCTTTTATCATCTTATTATGGAGAAAAGATATTTGTTTTGCAAAAACAAAATTATGGTAAATGTCTGATTTTTATATAATTAAAATGAGAAGCACTTGCATTTACGCTCTCTGTTCGACCAAATCCCATTTATAAAACAATATCTTGCATTTTTCATTCCGTTTTTATTCAATCCAGCAAGCTGGAATATTCAAACGTTAATTTTTGTAAATATTAATAAGCACTTATCTTGTTGCTTATTTTTATCTTGGACTCACCTGTTTGGCCTGGTTCATGCATAATTGTGCCTACGATGAAAGAAGTCAAACAACAACGGTTTAAATATGACATTACAACATAGCACAGCACCTGTTCTGGTCACCGGCGCATCTGGTTATATCGCCAGTTGGGTGATCCAGAAACTTTTAAAACAGGGTTATACCGTACATGCCACTGTACGCGATCTGAATAAAACCCAGAGTTATACACACCTAGAACAAATTGCAGACAGCAGTCCGGGAACCTTAAAGCTGTTTGAAGCCAACCTGCTCAAGCCCGGTTCTTTTGATGCGGCCATGGAAGGTTGTGAAATTGTCTTTCATATGGCCTCGCCTTTTGTGGTCACTAATTATAAGGATGCGCTTAAAGACATTATTGAACCAGCAATTCTGGGTACACAAAATGTGCTGAATAGTGTCAATAAAATTGAATCTGTCAAACGTGTGATTGTCACCTCAAGTATTGCCTCAACGTATGGGGATGCGATTGATATTTTGCAAACCGAGCACACCAGTTTTGATGAATCTCACTGGAATACCACCAGTTCAGAAACCCATCAACCTTATCCATATTCCAAAGTCATGGCAGAACGCAAAGCTTGGGAAATGGCGGAAGCGCAGGATCGCTGGGACCTGATCTGTATCAATCCGGCACTGGTCTTTGGGGAATCCTTAACGCCTAATACTCAATCAGGCAGTGTGGAAGTTCTGCAACAGTTTGCCAATGGCATGACTTTACTCGGCGTTCCACCGATGTGGAATGGTGTGGTCGATGTTCAGGATGTTGCGGATGCCCATATCCGTGCTGCATTTAACCCGGAAGCGCATGGCCGTTATATTATCTGTAGTGAAACTTTAAGCCTGCTAGAAATGGGTAAAATCCTGCGTGAAGCCTTTGGTCCTAAATTCCCGTTCCCGCGCAACCAGTTGCCAAAAACGGCTTTCAAGATTTTTGGTCCTCTGGCCGGCTTTAGCCGCAAGTTTGTTGAACTCAATATGGGTTATCCAATTTTCTTTAATGCACAAAAAAGTAAGGATGAACTCGGTCTGGAATATCGTCCAGTAAAAGAAAGCTTGGTCGAACATTTCCAGCAATTACTGGATGATGGTCTGGTAAAAAAATATATTCCTTAACCGTACTCGCTCAAACCTGATCTGACAGTGACCGATTTTTTATTGTATCTGTCAGATTAAGTTTGAGCTTATGCATCAAGTCATTTATCGGCAAGCTTATGACGACTGCTTAAAAATCTACTTAAGCAGAAGCCCAACGCGCATTTTTCCACGCTTGCTGTTGCTTTGTATTTAGAAAAGTCCAAGCCACAAAACGACTCTCTTTTTGCCCCTGCGTCATTTTAATGGTTTTTACATCCACTGCACCGCACTTACGCAAGGTATTTAACAGCATAGGCAATGTGGTTTTCTTAGAAACCAGTGTACTAAACCAAAGACATTGCTCAGCAAACTGTGTGCTCTCTTGTACCATTTGGCAAACAAAGCGTTCTTCTCCACCGTCACACCACAGCTCGTTCTTTTGTCCACCAAAGTTTAACACCACTTTAGACCGATCAACCGGTTTGCCAAGTTTGCGTAATTTTTGCGTTGCTGTGGCATTTGCCTCATCTTGTGAAGCATGAAATGGTGGGTTACACAGGGTCAAATCAAAACGATCTGAAGGTTTAATCACACCTTTGAAAATATTGCTCGGTGTCTTTTGCAATCGAATCTGAATCCCCTTCCTGAGATTTGGATTTGCCTCCACAATAAATTGAGCACTTTTAACCGATGCAGGATGAATGTCTGAGCCAACAAATTTCCAACCATAACTACGATGCCCAATGATCGGATAAATACAGTTCGCACCTACCCCAATATCTAACACCTGAACTGCACGCCCTGTTGGAATTTGGCCGTTATTATTGTCACTTAACAGGTCAGCCAAATAGTGAATATAGTCTGCTCTACCCGGAATCGGTGGGCAAAGATAATCTTGAGGAATATCCCAATATTGAATGCCGTAAAAATGCTTGAGCAATGCTTTATTGAGCATTTTCACAGCTTGAGGATCAGAGAAGTTGACTGAAAGATCGTTGTATTGATTCGAGCTGACAAAAGGCGCAAGTTCCGGACAACTCTTGATTAGCTGAGGAAAATCGTAACGACTGCGGTGCAGATTTCGTGCATGTAATTGCGATTTTTGTTGCGGAAAAGATTTCTTTGCTTGCGCCATGTGTATACCAATCATCAACGGGAGAACAGAATCAATCAGGCAGGATCTATCCTGCAAATGAATCGATATTGTACGTGAATTCAACTCACATTGCCGAACCCGTCCTTGTATTTGTCTATCCTCCCCCTCTCATTCACCTATAGTTTTGAACTAGCAATAAAAAAGACACCTCAAGATTCATCATCCTGGGTGTCTTTTTTATTTGAGTCATTGTTTAGAGCTAATTATTCTTCGATTTGCCCATGCTCCTTCATCAAAGCAATAAATTGCGCTTCATTGATCACAGGCACACCGAGTTTTTCTGCTTTATCGAGCTTAGAACCCGCTTTTTCACCAGCCACCACACATTTGGTCTTGCTAGAGACACTGCCACTGACCCGTGCACCTAATGCTTGCAGTAATTGCGTCGCTTCATCACGTCCCATAGAACTTAAAGTTCCAGTCACTACCCAGCTTTCACCATTCAGTGGTTGGCGCGTTGGTGCAATTGGCGCATCCCAATGAATACCGGCAGCCAACAAGCGATCCAATACTTCCAAGTTATGCGGTGCCTGGAAGAAATCAACAATCCATTCTGCGGTAATATCACCCACATCCGGTGTTTTCTTTAAAGCGTCTACATCAGCACTACGTAAAGCGTCGAGAGTCTGGAAAGTATTGGCCAGCATACGTGCTGTCGTTTCACCTACGCCACGAATCCCGAGCGCATAAATAAACGCTGCCAATGTAGTTTTCTTGCTGTTCTCAATCGAATCAATGAGATTTTGAACGGACTTTTCACCCATTTTTTCGATTTGCAGTAATTGCTCACGATGCTCATGCAAGTGATAAATATCCGACACATCTTTCAAAAGATTGAGATGTAACAGTGACTCCACCCAGCGATCGCCCAGACCTTCGATATCCATAGCCTTACGCGAAACAAAGTGACGGATGGTTTCGATACGCTGCGCCGCACAATACAGTTCACCTGAACAGCGTGCCAATGCTTCACCTTCTGGCATCACCACCGGAGAATCACAGACTGGACAGTTCTCAGGTAAATGCACTTCTACCGCATCGGCAGGACGAAATTCTGGCCAGACTTTTTCAACCTTAGGAATCACGTCACCACTACGATAAACACTGACGGTATCCCCGATTCTTACATCCAGACGGTGAATTTCACCAATATTATGTAGGGTCACATTAGAAACGGTTACACCGCCCACAGCAACCGGATTCAATCGTGCCACAGGCGTTAGAGTCCCGGTACGGCCCACTTGCCAGTCAATATTTTCAACGGTGGTCAATGCAGCCACTGCCGGGAATTTATAAGCAGTTGCCCAACGTGGTTCTCGGCTCAAGAAACCTAGTTTTTGTTGCTGTTTAAGGTCATTGACCTTAATGACCATACCATCGATTTCGACACTAAGCTTTGAACGTTCTTCAATGATCTGCTCGTAAACCTTTTGCACTTCCTGGATGCTACTGCAGATAAAATGACGCTCACCCACAGCAAAGCCAAACTGCTGTAGCCATTCCAGGCTGGCTGACATCGTGGTTTGACCATGATGCGGTACACACTGGGCAATCCCATAGGCATAGAAAGCCAAAGGTCGAGAAGCTGCAATATTCGGATCAAGCTGGCGTAAACTGCCGGCCGCGGCATTACGTGGATTGGCAAAAGTTTTTTCGCCTTTCGCAGCATTGGCTGCATTCAGGCGTTCAAAGCCAGATTTCGGCATCAGCACTTCGCCTCGCACTTCCAGTAATTCTGGAATCACGCCATTCACTGGAGACAGAAATTTCGGCAGGTTACGAATGGTTTTGACATTCTGGGTAATATCTTCGCCAGTTTCCCCATCACCACGAGTGACACCACGAACCAGTACGCCATGTTCATACCAGAGGGAAATTGCCAGACCGTCAAATTTCAGCTCAACATCGTATTCAATCTTTTGATTGGGTAAACGCTCTTCAATACGGCGTGCGAAAGCAAACAGATCATCCTGGTTAAACACGTTGCCTAAAGACAGCATTGGCACCGCATGCGTTACGGTCAGAAATTTGGAAAGTGCCTGACCGCCTACTTTAACTGTCGGTGTGTCTGGCTGCTGTAAATGTGGATATTGTTCTTCTAAAGCTTTGAGCTGATGAAAGAGCTGATCATATTCACTGTCTTCAATCGTAGGTTGATCCATCACATAATAAGCATGATTATGCTTGGCAATCAGTTGAATCAATTGACGCATTTGCGCAATGACAGTGGCATCTTGGGTCATAATTTCACCATAAAAAAGGGCGGAAAATCCGCCCTATACAATATTCAGCTTTTCGCTATTATAAAAATCGGATTCTGCAGATTCAATATTGGAATATTAAACTTCTGCAGTCTGTCCAGCACGATAATCAATCGCCTGATGACGCCAGAATTCACGTAATTGTGGGGTCATTTCCTGCTGGTTCTGATCATAAACCAGACCATCCACTTCACGCGCAATCAGACGTGAAATGCTGTCCATAGTATCGAAGGCATTCTGTACATCGCTATGCGGTAAAGCCAGGAAGAACGCCAGACCTTTCACTTCTTCAGTCGACAGAGTTTCTAAGTCAAAACCTTCCATACCGGTATCTGCCATACGTAATACTGAAAATAGCAGTTTCGAGCCATCTTCACTATAACGATGGAAACATGCCAGCTCACCATAACGCAGACCATATTTCAGTAAAACTTTTAAAGTTTTCTCGCCTGAAAGAGCTCGGCCTTGGGGATAAACATGCAATGAAATAATCGTTTCAGCAGTAGCCAGCGAACATTCTTCATCCACAATTTTTTGCTCATGTAGATGTGCATCCAGAATACTGCTTTCATCATTGAAGTCAGAAATTTCAGCTTTCTCAATATTGCTATTCAGGCTAAATTCGGCGGCTTTAGGCTCTTTTGCTGTTTCTGCTACTTCTACTGTTTCAGGCTTGCTTTCTTGTTCAGCTGACGTAGTGTTTTCTTCTGTTTTGGCTGCTTCCTCTGCAACCACCTGTGTATCGAGCGGACTTGCTGCTTTGGTTTCGGGCTGGACGGTTTCAGTCAAAGTTGGCTCTACTTTGGCTGCTTCTTTTTGTTCTGCCACAGGTGCAATGTTGTCTACTGCTTCTTCATTCAGGCTCGGTTCAACACGTGTAGCTGCCGGACTTTCTGTTTTAGACAGTTGAGATCGTACATGCCTTGGAATAACCGGAGTCTGGCTGTCAGGATCAATATGAAGATCCGCATCCAGTGACGGTACAGCCTCCGCAGGTTTTTTCAAGATCAGTCTTATGCCGAATAGCATAATCACAATTGCAATAACAATCCCGATAATTGTGGTGATTTCCATGTTATACCTCCGCAGCTAAGCCGTATTCTTTTGCCTGTTCCAAATTTACTGTCACTAATTTTGAGGTTCCCGGTTCAGGCATGGTTACACCTAAAAGATCAGTCGCCATCATCATTGCAAGTTTGTTATGGGTAATATAAATAAATTGCACTTGTTCAGAAAGCTCTTTGACTAAATTACAAAAACGTCCCACATTGGCATCGTCCAGCGGTGCATCGACTTCATCCAGTACACAGAACGGTGCCGGATTTAGTCGGAAAATTGCAAAGACCAGTGCTAATGCGGTTAAAGCCTTTTCACCACCAGAAAGCAATGCCAGTGAGCTATTGCGCTTGCCTGGTGGGCGTGCCATCAGTTTTACACCCGATTGCCATCCATCTTCAAGACTTAAACTCGCTTCACCGCCCTCAAATACTTTCGGGAACAGAGTTTGCAGCTCGGCATTGACCTGATCGAAGGTATTCATAAACAGCTTACGGGTTTCCTGATCAATACTTTTCATTGCTGCCTGCAGCTGTTCAACGGTATTTTCCAGGTCCTGAATCTGATGGCTGAGTTCGCCATAGCGTTTCGAAACTTCTTCATACTCTTCAGAAGCTGCCAGATTCACCGCACCCAGTTTATCGAATTGAGCCTGTGCTTTTTCCAGTTTAGCCTGATGTACTTTTACATCAATATTTAGCCCTGAAATTACTTCACTATTCAACTCTTTCAGTTGTTCTGAATAATGCTGTAAATCAGATCTGGCAGCTTGCCAAGCCAGACGTTTGGCTTCAAGTTCAGTACGCAGTTGTTCATCCTGCTGCTGGAAAGTATGGCGCTGCTCAGTCAGGTGCTGCTGCTTGCTCTGGATCTGATTCAGCTCGATCTGCCAGTCTGCCCAGGTTTTTTGCAGTTTTTCCGTGATCAGTGCCTGTTCATTGAACTGGCTCTGTAAAGCAGGTAATTCCAGCTGTACCGGATCGACAAACTTTTTGGCCTGTTCTATTTGCGCAATAATCTGCTGATATTGTTCTTTCAAAAACAGCTGGTCTTTTTCTAGCAGTTCAGCCTGCTGCTGGCTTTGTACTGTTTGACGGCGCAGTACTTCTAATTCCTGCTGCGCCTGCTGAGTGACTAGCTGTGAGTCTTCCAGCTGGGCATTGAGTTCTTCCAGCTGGAATTGCAAGGTTTTGTAATTTGGCAGTGCCTGTTCCAGTTTCAGATTCAGTGCATGCAGATCAATTTCCAGATCGTCTTTCTGCATCGCATCTTCTTCCAGTTGCTCGTCCAGTTGCTGTAACTGGTTCTGCAATTGCTGTTTCTGTACTGCAAAGGCCTGTGTCGCACTCTGGACTTTAGCAATATTCAGATCAAGCTGTTGTAACTGCTTTTGTGCCTGCTTCTGCTGCTCATTGATGCTCTGAATCTGGCTCTGTAAAGCTTTCACTTGAGCATTTAACTCAGGAAGCTGTTGCTCTAGATCTGCGAATTTTGGTTCAAGCTGAATCAGTTGCTGCTCGATTTCATCCAGACGAATACGATGACTCAGTGCCCCTTGTCCCGCCTGACTGGCTTCATCATAGTCCAGTGCAATCATCCAGTCGGGTCCGACATGATAGCCATCCAGACTTAAGATCGACTGGCCTGTATGCAACTGCGTTTGTAAACCAAGTGCCTGTTTAAAGTTCTCAGCTACGGCCACCTGTTGCCAGAGTGAGTATTGAGGCGCTTCAATCCAGTCTGCTAAACAAGGGAGTCCATCAAGCTGAATATTATCCTGTATCATCTGAGCTTTGAGCTGGCGTGCACTATTTTTCAAAAAATGCTCAGTTTCTTCTAATACTTGTGCAGAAAGCCATTTCGCCAGGAACTTTTCAATCAGGCTGGCATGAGCTTTGGCCTGTGGATTCAGCTTCAACACCTGCATTAACTGCACCGCATCCGCTTTGGCGTTTGGATTGGCTTTGGTCAGTAACTGGCTCAGGTTTTTCCGTTCTGAATGCAGTACCTGAATTTCTGATTTCATCTGTATGAGCAATTGCTGCTGACCTGCCTGTTCTGCCTGTAGCTGCTCAAGCTCAGTTTTCAGTGTTTTGAGCTGAGTCTCAAAGCCAGTGATTTGCTGTTCAGTTTCAGCTCTATCAGTCTGATACTGTTCCAGCTCATCTTGCTGCGCCTGCTGCTGAATTTGTGCTGCCTGCTGTTGCAAGGTTTCTTTTTGCTGTTCAATCCGGACAATATTTTTAGCCAGCTGTTCACTTTGCGCCAGCATTTGCTGTTTACGTTGTTGCTGTTGCTCAACCTGGGTTTTAATTTGAGCAAACTGGGCAGCAATTGTGCCTTGCTGGGATTTCAGATCAGTCAGACCCTGGTTTTGTTCCTGACTTTGACCTTCCTGCTGCTGCAATTGTGCAGTCTGATCTTCGAGTTGTTGATGCAGGGTGTCCAGTTGCAATTCAATCAGCTGTAAACGTTCTTTGGTTTGTGCTTTTTGTTCTTCCAGCTTCACCAGACTGCTTGAGTTCTGCTGCAATAAGGACTGCTTTTGCTGCAGGGTCATTTCCAGTTCGCTGAGCTTTTTCTCAGCCTGTTGCCATTCAGTTTGTAGCGGTGTGGACTGTTGAATCAAGCGCTGGAACAGTTCACTGGTCGCTCCCAGATCATGCTCAACAGTAGTCAATTCAGAACGTACCAGCTTAAAATTCTCGCCCAGCGTATTCATCTGCACAGTATATTCTTCTTGCAGACGCTGGCTCTGCTCACACTGGAACGACAGGATTTCAATCTTGATGGTACGGATCTGGCCTTCCAGTTCCTTATATTGAATGGCAGTTTCTGACTGGCGTTTCAAGGTTTTAAGCTGAGACTTGAGTTCAGAGGCAATATCTTCCAGACGCGACAGGTTCTGCGTCGTGTGATCCAGATGCAGCATGGTCTCGCGGCGACGTGCCTGATAACGGGAAACCCCGGCAGCTTCTTCAATAAAAACCCGCATTTCTTCCGGCTTGGCATCTACCAGACGGTTAATCATGCCCTGTTCAATAATTGCATAAGAACGCGGCCCCAGACCGGTTCCCAAGAAAATATCGGTAATATCACGACGTCGGCATTTAGTGCCATTCAGGAAATATTCAGACTTGCCATCACGGTTGACCTGACGACGCACTGCCAGCTCATTATAGGCATTATACGCACCGCCCAGCTTGCCATAAGTATTATCAAAACGCAGTTCTACACTGGCGATGCCCACCGGTTTGCGCTTGGCTGTTCCGGTAAAAATCACATCCTGCATGCTGCCACCACGTAGTTGGCGCGCACTGGACTCACCCATCACCCAGCGTATGGCATCAATCACATTTGATTTACCACAACCATTGGGTCCCACCACTGCAGTCCGGTTATCCTTGAAGTGTAAGGTGGTACTGTCAGCAAAAGATTTGAAGCCTGAAAGTTTTAAACTGCTTAAACGCATAGTGTCCTGATTTAACGTCGTGAGCGTCTGGCCCACGCGAGTTCAATTTGTTTCATCCGTGTCAGAGATTCCAACACAAGGTTGCGCAAGTGTCGACAAAAATCTTCCATAAATAACGTCGCCTGATGGGATTTACGAATTAAAATCGCCTCCGTCACCAGTTTAAATAATTCAAAAGATTCCTGTAGCTCACGTCTTGAAATATTCAGGGTCAGAAAATAGCTACGGCGTAAAGATGGCAGCAGTTCCTGATAGTAGCGCATCAGGTAAAGATTACCGACCATCTCCTGTTGCTGGGCCATTCCCTGAAAGATCAAATCATAAAACTTTTCGATATGGCCTTGGCGGGTTTCGGCTTCTAATTGTTCTAATAATAGCTGAATGCGCTCTGCCTCATGACTGCGCCAGGTCTCTGCCATGCGATGTACCATCTGCCCCAGCAATAAAGAGGTCAGGTCAAACAGGGCACGAACCTGCATGGCCGACATTTCCGAAACAATGGCGCCACGACGCGGGAAGATTTCAATCAGCTGGGTACGTTCAAGCAAGAGCAAGGCTTCACGGACTGATCCCCGACTGACGTCAAGTTCCGATGCAATTCTGAGTTCCTGGATGCGTTCGCCTTCAACCAGTTCACCCCGGATAATCTGTTCACTGATATGCTTGGCAATCTGTTCAGACAAACTGTGTGCTTCTTGTTGTTGCATACTGTTCCTGTCTTATTTTTATTGATGCAAATACAGTCATTCTGGATGACTTTTCAGTTATTAAACGGCTTTTTTGCAGAAAATACTTTGACATTGTCAGACAATCTTGTGTCTATACAGCCAACCCAGTCAAAGAAAAAGGAGAATAGTGACCTATTCTCCTCAAAAAATTTAGCTGATAAAAAATGAGTAGTTCAGGCAGTAAAGCCTTGATAGATAAAATACAGACCAACTGTAGTCAATAAGGCCGCAAAACATTTTTTTAATAGAACTGGTGATAATAAATGCGCCACTTTTGCACCAAATTTTGCAGTGATAAAACTCATCACACTAATACCAATAAACGCATAAATATGAATATAACCCATCGTATTTGGCACTTCGACTTCAGCTTTCTGACCAAACCAGATGAAACCTAAGGCACCAGCCACTGCGATCGGCAAACCGCAGGCAGCAGAAGTGGCTACTGCTTTCTGGATGACGACACCACAACGATTCAGGAAAGGCACAGTCAAACTGCCGCCACCAATCCCGAATATGGCCGATGCCACGCCAATGCCACCACCCGCTGCCAACTGTAATGCGGCTGAAGGCAATTTCTGATTCGGATCAACCTGATAATGCGCGCCTCTAAACATTCTGAATGCAATCCAGACTGCAAAGAAGCCAATCAGCAATTGCAGGCCTTGGCCCGATAAATAATCTGCAATTCCAGCTCCCAAGAATGAGCCAATGACCAGGCCGGGTGCCAGATTACGCACTACATCCCATAACACTGCCCCTCTCTGATGATGTGCCATCACCGAACTGATTGAGGTCACAATAATTGTGGCCAGAGAAGTTCCGACTGCCATATGCATAATCACGCTTGGATCGTACTGGAGCTGGGTAAAAACAATGTACAGAATTGGCACGATAATCAGACCACCACCAACGCCAAACAGGCCTGCGGCAAATCCTGCAATTGCACCAATCAATAAATATATGATTAACTCCATAACGACATTTACCACGTTTAGATTCAAATGGATGTAGAAACTCGCGAACTGCAGCAACGTTTAAGTCAAGCAGGCCAACTCCCTGAAGTATTGCTGATCAAGCCGATCACCACATCGACCAATGACGATGTCCGGGAACTGGCAACCAAAGGGGTACAACAGGTACTAGTGTGTAGCCGCGTGCAAACCCAGGGACGTGGACAGCGTCAACGTCAGTGGATTTCTCCTGAGGGGAACATCTATTTAAGCACATTGCTGCATACACAAAAAGTAATCGATGGTCGCCTGGCACTGGAAATTGCATTAAATATCCTGCAAATGCCAAGCCTAAAAGGACTGGACTTGCAGGTGAAATGGCCCAATGACCTGTACAGCCTGCAGGGGAAATGGGGTGGCATTCTGATTGAACCGATTTCGACTCAACAGGTGGTGGTTGGTGTCGGGATCAATATCAGCCCACTCATGGAAAGCATTCCAGACCAGCAGGTCACCTCTCTGACTGAATTGGGACTACAGCATGCTTCACGTGTAGATCTGATTGCCGAGTTGTATCTCGCCATTCAGCAAGCGGGTGAATGGTTTAATTACGGCAGTCAGAATCTACCAGCACGGTTTAACCAATATGCTGCATTTTTCCAGCAAACAGTTGAATTTACCGATATTCAAGGCCAATATTTCGGAACTTTCCTCGGCATTCAGGACGATGGTGCGGTCATTATCGAAACGGATGCAGGTACACAGACATTTTATCAGGGGCAACTCCGTCTTAAAAACGGCGGCTGAACAGGCATCATTCAATGAAAAAATTATGGTTGGATATCGGCAATACACGGCTCAAGTACTGGATTACTGAGCAGAACCAGATCATTGAACATGCTGCGGAAATGCATTTGCAATCTCCTGCCGACTTACTTTTAGGACTGATTCAGCACTTTAAAAGTTTGGGTCTGCATCAGGTCGGAATTTCTTCAGTATTGGACAAAGCGAATAATGTCCGTATTCAATCGATTCTGACCTGCCTGAACATTCCTGTAGTTTTTGCCAGGGTACAGGCACGCTATGCCGGTCTGATTTGTGGCTATGACGATCCTTCCCAGCTTGGGATCGATCGCTGGTTGCAAGTGCTGGCCGTTGCCAAGTCAACTCAGCAAAATTACTGTGTGATTAGCTGTGGGACTGCCCTGACCATTGATCTTGCCCAAGGTCAAAAACATCTCGGTGGTTATATCCTGCCGAATCTGTATTTACAACGCGATTCCCTGATCCAGAATACCAAAGGCATTAAAATCCCGGATGCAGCTTTCGAGGAACTCAGTCCTGGACGTAATACCATTGATGCTGTACACCATGGCATTTTATTCGGTCTGCTCAGTACCATTGAAAAAGTACTGCAAGATTTTCCGGCACAGCTGATCCTGACCGGTGGAGATGCTGCACTCTTTGCCCAGCATCTCGAACGGTTTCAGCCTATTATTGAACCCGATTTATTGCTTAAAGGCCTGCAGCATTTTGCAGATCATTTGCCAGACACAGTTTAAGCAGCTCGAGCAACTTTGAAAAATCTGCATAGCCATCCAGCTTGTTAAAATGCCCTGCATTTTTGATTTCAAAAATCTGTGCATTCAGGCTATGGCCCAAACGCAACGAAATCGGTGCAGGCACATAAGGATTATTGCTGGAAAGCAGCATTACAAAACGTTTGGCGCCATGTGATAAATTGTTCAGATCTAGCTTTACTGCCTGCACCATTTTGTTTAGTTCCGACCAGGCCACCAGTGGTGTATCAAAAGCTGCGACCAGCATTAGCCCGCCAATTTTCAATTGTGTACGGTTATAGTGTTCTTCGAGAAACTTTAGAGCACTTAAGCCACCCAAGCCATGCGCAACAATGAAACTATGCTCATCCAGGTACGGAATCTGTAGTTTCAGGTTGTGCTGCCATTCTTCCAGATCAGGTTGAAAAGGATTGGCCAGCATGATCCGTTTGGCCTCGAACCCGGCGTCTTTGATCTGCCGGCTTAACCACGGATACCAGTGGTCATTTGAGGTCGCCTGATAGTCAGGCACGATATAGACTTTCTTCGTTATATTTTTCATAGCATTGTACTTATTATATTGAGAGCAAAATGCTCCGAAAAAAATTAAGTTTTTAATTATTTATTAGCGGATGAAATTCAATATTCCTTATTCAACTTCACCCTGTCATCATTGAACCAATCTGTTCATCATCCTCCCTATTTAGTTGAAGATTGGATCAGATAAGGCTGAATCACTCGCCAGACTTCCGGCAGTTCAGTACAACCCTGCGAATTAATAAAATGCCCTTGATGTTCGGCACAGACTACGATTGCATCCAGACTTTCCGCTTGCTCCAGACTGAAGTCAGGCTGAACCCGATCATCACCTTCCGAATAAATCACTACACGTTCATCAATCTGACGTTTCAGTAAATCAAAATCTACTTCAGCCGCGTCAATGAACGGATTAACTTCTTCCAGACGTCCCAGTCGGCCATTGAAACCGGCCACCAAAACCAGTTGTTTGATTCTCTGATTTTTTAATTCGCGACTTAAATAATGTAATGCAGCCAGACAACCCAGACTATGCGCAATAAAAATACTGTTTTCGTCAATCCCGTCAATCTGTTCACGCATTTGCTGTTCCCAGACCTCCAGTTTTGGCGTAGTTGACGGGTCAAGTCTGAGTACTTTCAAGCTGACATGTTCCTGCTGGGCTTTTTCCTGAATCCATGGAAACCAGTTTTCTTCAGGACTTGCGGTATAGCCATGCACCACAATCACTTGAGTCATTAGATACATCCTTCTGTATTATTTTATTTCGAATGTTTTCGAGTCTGCCTGATTTTTCTAGAAATTTGGGTAAGCAAATGTTGTTTTGTTTAAACCAGATATAAAAGAAAATACAGACAATAAAAAAGGCGCTGTACGCGCCTTTTTTATTTAAAACAGTTATTTTTTGTCGTTGCCGCCGAACAGTGGGCCCATACCACCGCCACCGCCAAACTGTTTTTGCAGACCGCTCAGTGATTTCATCATTTTTGCCATACCCGACGGATTAGCAAATTTCTTCATCATCTTCGCCATTTGCGCATGCTGTTTAATCAGCTTGTTGACTTCTGAGACTTCCATACCGCAACCTGCTGCAATACGCTTTTTACGGCTTGGATTCATCAGGTCAGGGTTACGGCGCTCCTTGATAGTCATCGACTGGATAATCGCTTCCATTTTCTTCACTTGCTTTTCAGGATTCGCCTGCGCAATCGCATCTTGAATACCAGAATTACTCATGCCTGGAAGTTTGTCCAGGAAGCCCATCATGCCGCCCATCTTGTTCATCTGCTCGAATTGCATCAGCATATCTTCAAAGTTGAAGCTACCGCCTTTCTGCAATTTCTTCGCCATTTTCTCGGCTTTTTCTTTGTCGATTTTGCGTTCAACTTCTTCGACCAAAGAAAGCACGTCACCCATGCCCAGAATACGCTGTGCCACACGTTCCGGATGGAATGGCTCAAGAGCATCCAGTTTTTCGCCCATACCGAGGAACTTGATTGGCTTGCCAGTAATCGCACGAACAGACAGTGCTGCACCACCACGCGCATCACCATCAGTTTTAGTCAGGATCACACCCGTCAAAGGAAGCGCATCGTTAAATGCTTTGGCTGTATTTGCCGCATCCTGACCGGTCATGGCATCAACCACGAACAGGGTTTCAGTCGGATTAATCGCTGCATGCAGCTCTTTAATCTCTTCCATCATATCGTCATCGATATGCAGACGACCTGCAGTATCGACAATCAGTACATCGGCAAACTGGATTTTTGCCTGTTCAATTGCACGATTAACGATACTGATTGGTTTTTCAGTAGCACTCGATTCAAGGAAAATCGCGCCAACTTCGCCAGCCACCGTCTGTAGCTGCTTGATCGCAGCCGGACGATAAACGTCGGCAGACACCATGGCTACTTTTTTCTTTTGACGCTCTTGCAGGAAGCGCGCAAGTTTGGCTGCAGTCGTGGTTTTACCCGCACCCTGCAAACCGGCAAGCAGTACCACCACCGGTGGTTTTGCTGCAAGGTCAAGGCTTTCATTAGCCTCGCCCATCATTTTGGTCAATTCGTCATAGACGATTTTGACGAAGGCTTGCCCTGGTGATAACTGAGTCATCACTTCCTGGCCTAATGCTTCTTCCTTAACTTTCGCGATAAATTCACGAGTTACAGGTAACGCAACGTCGGCTTCAAGAAGTGCCATACGTACTTCACGTAACGTATCTTTAATATTGTCTTCGGTTAGCTGCCCTGAGCCAGTAACATTTCTTAAACTCTGCGTGAGTCGTTCTGTTAAGGTATCAAACATTGCAAAATCCGCTTAAAATAGCCAGTAGCAAAAAATTGTTTCTTAAAATAGAAAATTTATGCATAGAATGCTATAGGATACTGTAGTTCGCACTGAATTTATATAAATGAATATTCATCACCCTTAAAAAGGTTTGACATGCTTAGCCTACCCTTGGTTTACACGATCTTAGCATTAATCGCTTATACCTCCTCTTTTTGGTATCTGTTCATTCATTTAATGACTAAACGTACTCCAAATCAATGGTTTGTCGGCTTAACAGCTTTAGTTGGACTGGTACTGCATGCTTTGGTTTTATCAGGTGACATGTATACCCCGATGGGGATGAATTATGATGTATTTGCCTTACTTTCCTTTACGTCAGGGCTAATGCTGCTGCTAAGTATCATTTACAGTACCTATCGGCCGATTATTGCTTTAAACCTGATTGGTATCCCCGTCGCTGCAACCGGCCTAATTCTCGGTTTCAGTTTCACCCAGCCAGCGAAAGTCATTGCACAGAATTCTCTAGGCCTGGATATTCATATTATCTTGTCCCTATCTGCATACGCTGTGTTATTGATGGCGACGATTCAGGCCGTCATTTTGCGGTTTCAGGATCGTGAACTGAAGAAAAAACAGAAACGTCGGGTTTGGGTGAATCTGTTGCCCTCGTATCAGGATATGGAATCTTTATTGTTCGATATGCTGATGACCGGTTTCATTTTACTGACACTGGCATTGGGTTTTGGCTTCTTTACCATCGATAATTTCTTTGCCCAGCATCTGGCCCATAAGACTGCCTTTAGTATTGTGTCCTGGCTGGTTTATGGTGCATTACTGATCGGCCACTGGAAATTTGGCTGGCGTGGTCAGAAAGCAGTTCGTTTTACCCTGCTTGGGTTTGGCCTGCTGGCGCTCGGTTTTATCGGCTCCAAATTTGTGCTAGAAATGCTGTTAAACAAATAAGCTGATTGATCTTCGATCGGTATTATAAAAGCCCAGCTAAGACTGGGCTTTTTATTTAATTATCCTTTTCTTGATCTGGATTTATCCTTCCCACTCGTAGCGATAGCGGCCAACTCACCACCCGGGGCAATTCTGGATCTTCCCATTCTGGCAATAAGGCATCTGCCAGTACATTCAGCGGATTATGTCCGAGTGCCTGGGTGGCTGCTTTTACGGCTGACCAGGTACTCATATAGCCTATCAGTTGGTAAAAGTTCCACTCGACTTGTAATACCGGCGGCTGTACAGAAATTTCCTGAAATGGAAATGGCAGATTTTTGTATCCTTCATCGACATGGCGACGTTCAGGTGCCCAATAGGGTGCGATCGTCACTTCATAAAAATGTCTGAAATAATGATTCAGATGTTCTTCATCAATGCTGAATACCCCATAACTAATAAGAGCCAGAATGGCATTGGATTTTGCAATACGGCGAACTTCCGCATAGAACTTGTCCAGATCCAGCCAATGGGCAGCTTGTGCGACTGAAATCAGATCTACACTCTGGTCAACACATGGGATTTCTTCGGCTAAGGCCTGATGATATTGAATTTTCGGATGAGGTTTGGCCTGTGCGATTTGTTCGCTACTCGCATCAATGGCAATGATCTGATCAAAATAATGCGCCAAAACCTCTGAAAACTGTCCTGAGCCACAGCCGACGTCTAAAGCCAATTTGGTACTCGTTGATAGCTCTGCCAGCATCTTCCCCAAAGTGTCCGGATAATGCGGGCGAAACAAGGCATAATCTTGGGACTGCTGGGAGAAATGGTCTTTAAATTCCCGCCTTTCCATCTGCACTTTCCTGACCTGTTTTCTAACAGCTTAACTCGATCCAGAAAGGCGACAATAGTAATTTGGTTTCATTTCCAATAATTTTTAAAACTAAAAAATTAGCGTATTTAAATTATCTAAAATTTTTAAACATCAGCTAGTTTAACTATTTTGCTTGATTTGATAATCCGCTTTAAAGTTCTGATAACTACGTCGCTCTGCGGAATTTTCGGTTAAAGCTTTTACTTCCTGCATGGTATTCAAGCAACGTGCAGTGAGCTGGATATATTGCTCGGTGCCATGGCTTTTCCAGGCAATTTCTTTTTCCTCTAAGGGACGAACTACTTTCGCCGGACTGCCAAGTACCAGATTATTTGCTGGTACTTTGAATTTAGCCTTGACTGTACTGTTGGCCCCAACAATGACATTCTCCCCGATTTCGGCCTCATCCAGAATCACACTATTCATACCGATCAGGGCATTTTTTCGTACCACGCAGCCATGCAGAATGGCACCATGACCGACATGGCCATATTCTTCAACCAAGGTCACACTGTCCGGAAATCCATGGATGGTACAGGAGTCTTGGACATTGGCATTTTTCTGGATATGAATCCGGCCAAAATCGGCCCGCAGCGAAGCGAACGGACCAATATAAACTCCGGCTTCAATGATCACATCACCGATCAGCACAGCCGTAGGATGGATATAAGCTTCAGGGCTGACGACAGGAATCACCCCATCAATCGCATAACATGGCATAGACTCCTCCTTGAGCTATTACATTCATGATTTTTTAAAATATTAAAAAGTCAATTCCGGCTGCTTTAAGCCACCAAAACGTTTATAAAATTGTGGATGTGCAGGTGGCATAAGGCCTTCCGCTGTCCGGGCAGTCTCCAGGAAAAACTCATCTCCTGCTGCAAATACTGCCTGATATAGATTGGTACTTAAGTTACGTGCAATCAGTGACAACCAGTCTGTTGGTAACAGTTCAAATGGCAGATTCGGGTCTTTCAGTAAAATACGGCGATACTGGTGGATCAGCAGGATACGGATCTGAAAGGCTTGTACTGGATCCAGTTCCTCTTCATTTTCCACCAGATAGAAAAATTCACGGAAATCACTAATAAATTTTTCATAACGCTGATGCAATTCCGGGATTGGCCAATTGGTTTCAACCATGCGTTTAATGGTCGGATAAGATTCCTGCCAAAGCTGTAAAGTTTCAGCACGGAATACTACCACCTGATCAGTCATCTTGTTATTCAGTAAAAGGTTTTGCAGTTTCTGCTGATCACAACCCGGATAGGCCATGACATTGGTCGCGATATTGGCAAAGCCTAACCATTCCAGTTCTTTTTTTAGTATCTGTTTATTTTCCAATTCAACTGAACTGAGCAGAACCAGATCCCATTTCTGATCCCATTCATTATGCTGGAAGCTGTAAATCTTTTGGTCTGCGGTAATAAAACGCTGACGGCTGCTTTCGGTAATCCGGTAATAACTGGTGCGGCCAATCTTTTCTGAACTCAGCCAGCCATTTTGTACCAGACGGAATACAGCGGTACGCACAGAACGCTCATTGAAGCCAAATACATCCATCAGCTGAATCAGGCTGGCAAGACTAATGACTCCCCCACGGTGATAAATGCTGTCACCAAAAATCGTCATTACCAATGAGGTTCCACTGAGGGTCTCATTCTGAATGAAATCATCAATTACTTGTTTTAATTTCGGATTCATTATGTTCAATTTACCTTGTCAAAGCCGGATGACAGACCTGAGCCTGTCATCCAGACGTATTTAAGCGGACTTTCGGATATCAAACACCCGCTGAGCCTTACCTTCAGAACGTGGCAAGCTACCTTCCGGTAAAACTTCCACACTGACACTAATCCCGACCATGGTCTTGATTTGTACTTTCAGCTGATTTGCCAATTGGTGTGTCATATTTATAGCACTATCTTTACGCATTTCGGTACGAATATGCAATGTATCCAGATGACCCTGTTTACAAATCTGAATCTGATAATTTGGAATAAGCTGCGGAATATGCAGGATTTGCTCTTCAATTTGTGATGGGAACACATTCACACCACGAATAATCATCATGTCATCACTGCGACCGACAATCTTATCCATACGACGCATGGTACGTGCTGTACCTGGCAATAAGCGTGTCAGATCACGGGTACGGTAACGAATCACCGGCATACCTTCTTTGGTAATAGTGGTAAATACCAGTTCACCTAATTCACCATCAGATAATACTTCACCAGTTTCCGGATGGATAATTTCAGGATAGAAGTGGTCTTCCCAAATGGTAGGTCCATCTTTGGATTCCAGACATTCCATCGCCACACCTGGCCCCATCACTTCAGACAGGCCATAAATATCCAGTGCATCAATACCCAGACGTTCTTCGATTTCACGGCGCATTTCATTGGTCCAAGGTTCTGCGCCAAAGATCCCGGTCTTGATGGAACAATCCTTGGCAGTCCCGAATTTTTTCTCCAGACATTCAATAATGTTCAGACAATAAGATGGTGTGACCATTAAAGCTGTTGGCTTGAAATCATGAATCAATTGTGCCTGTTTGTCGGTCTGGCCACCTGACATTGGAATTACGGTGGCACCCAGACGTTCTACCCCATAATGTGCACCCAACCCGCCAGTAAATAGCCCGTATCCATAAGATACCTGAATCGTATCTTTACTGCTGAGTCCGGCTGCACGTAACGAGCGTGCCACAACATTGGACCAGGTGTTGATGTCATTCTGGGTATAACCGACTACAGTAGGCTGACCTGTGGTTCCTGAAGAAGCATGTACACGGACAATCTGCTCCTGAGGCACAGCAAACATGCCAAATGGATAGTTTTCGCGCAGATCCTGCTTGGTGGTAAAGGGGAATTTTGCCAGGTCTTCCAGTGATTTCAGATCATCGGGATGCACACCAGCTTCATCAAACTTTTTCTTGTAAACTGTACTGTTCTGATAGGCATGCTGCAGCGTTTTTTTCATACGTTCCAGTTGCAGGCTACGTAATTCATCCACTGAAGCGGTTTCAATCTTTTCCATTGCATTGTTATTCATATTTTGCTCCTGCTGCAGTCATCCTGACTGCTGATGTTCCTGTTTTTTAATTCAGTCCTTAAGCCACATTTTCCATAATCAGTGCGACACCCTGTCCAACACCGACACACATGGTACAAAGGGCATATTTTCCTTGTTTACGCTGTAGTTCTTTCATCGCAGTAATCACCAGTCGTGTACCACTCATACCAAGAGGATGGCCGAGAGCAATGGCACCACCGTTCGGATTCACTCGTGGATCATTATCCTGAAGGCCCAGCTCACGTAGTACTGCAAGTGACTGTGCAGCAAAGGCTTCATTCAGTTCGATTACATCCATCTGTTCCAGACTGAGCCCTGTCTGTTTCAATACTTTCTGCACTGCTGGTACTGGACCAATGCCCATATAGCGCGGCTCTACACCGGCACTGGCAATTCCAATCACACGTGCCAGCGGTTTCAGGCCATGCTGTTCTGCGAACTGCAGGTTACCCAATAACACACAGGCTGCACCATCATTCACGCCAGACGCATTACCAGCAGTTACCGAACCACCTTCCTTTCGGAATGGCGCTTTAAGAGATGACAGTTTTTCTAAGGTAGTATCGGCACGTGGATGCTCATCTTCAGCAATTACCTGAGTAGAGCCTTTAGCACCCTTGATCTCTACTGGCAGAATTTCTGCCTGGAAAATACCATTCAGCTGCGCCTGTGCAGTTTTTTGTTGGCTGCGGTAGGCAAACAGGTCCTGGTCTTCACGGCTGATCTGATATTTTTCAGCCACATTTTCTGCCGTTTCCGGCATGCTGTCTACGCCGAAACCAGCTTTGAATTTTGGATTGATAAAACGCCAGCCAATAGTGGTGTCATAAATTTCCGGAGTACGGCTAAAGGCTGCTGTCGGCTTAGACTGTACGAATGGCGCACGGCTCATCGATTCCACACCACCCGCCACTGCGAACTGCGCTTCACCCGATTTAATCGCACGTGCTGCCAAACCAACAGCATCCAGACCGGAAGCACAGAGACGGTTTACGGTAATCGCCGGTACGTTTTCCGGCAACCCAGCCAAAAGGGCTGCCATACGCGCCACGTTACGGTTATCTTCACCCGCCTGATTGGCACAACCTAAAATCACTTCATCGACTTCTGCCCATGGCAGGTTGGGATGCTGCTGTTTTAAATACTGGATCGGCAAAGCAGCAAGGTCATCAGTACGAATACTGCTCAAACCACCTGCGTAACGACCAATTGGGGTACGAATACCGTCAAAAATATAAACATGTTCCATCGTTCTTGTTCCTTAGCTCGCCATACCTCAGTCTGTTGGCGATACTTGTTGCGCCTGTCCTAGCGCTGTCTGCTTAGTTCAATATATACCAGGTTGTATCACTCTTCACCAAAAATACGATACATATTTTTTAATATTTGTAAATTCCTGACATATTAAATTCCATTTACTCATCCAAATCATTTTTTTGAATAAAAAAAATAAAAAATAATTCAAAAATCAACAGCTTGAGTAGAAAAATAGTGCATAAATCTATATTTTCAGATTTCATTTACTATCAGGGTACTACTACATATAACATAGGACCTAGCTAACCATCAGACCAAATAGGTATCATATTCATACCTGTCAGGAATAATTCAACTCGACCAAGTTGCTAAGCGATAACTGAAAGGAAAAAATCCAACAACTTTGAGCCGAGTCAAATCCTTCTCCGGCAGATTTAGCAGCCCTTATATTGTGGTGTGCGTTTTTGCATAAAGGCCTGAACGCCCTCACGATAATCATTAGAACGGCCCGCCAGACGTTGCAGATCCCGCTCCAGAATCAGTTGCTCATCCAGATTATTGTCTGCAGCGGCATGAATCGCTTTCTTGATCAGGGATAGACCATAAGTCGGCTGAGTCGCCAGATGTTCAGCCATTTTTTCAGCTTCTGCTTTTAACTGATCATCTTCAACTACCTGCCAGATCATGCCGAGTTGCAGTGCACGTTCAGCCGAGATTTTGTCACCCAGCATCGCCAGACCCATCGCTTGGGCACGGCCAACCAGGCGTGGTAGGAACCAGGTACCCCCTGAATCTGGCACCAGACCGAGACGGCAGAAGGCCTGAATAAATGAAGCAGATTTCGCTGCTACCACGATGTCACAAGCCAGAGCAATATTGGCACCTGCACCCGCTGCTACACCATTTACGGCACAGATCACCGGTTTTGGCATTTCAGTAATCAGTTTAATCAGCGGGTTGTAGTATTTTTCAATGGATAAACCTAAATCTGGAGCATCAGCATTTGGATCTACTACACGGTCGTTCAGGTCCTGACCAGCGCAGAAACCACGACCTTCTGCAGAAATCACCACTGCGCGAATTGCTGAATCTTGCGCCCAGCGTTTTACGACAGAAGATACTTCCTGATGCATGGTTTCATTAAAACTGTTGAGCTGTTTTGGACGATTAAAAGTCAGGTAGCCCACTGCATTTTTTTCTTCAACAATAATTGTTTGGTAATCCATTACACACCTTTTAAGTTTCTATTTCGTTCATGCATTTATCTGCATGGTGCTTAATTTAAAATCTTTACTCGTCGAAACTGAGACGAACATTTCGAGTGGTTGGACGCGCCTGACAGCTCAGCACATAACCTTTCTGGATTTCTTCTTCTTCCAGGCTATAGTTGATTGCCATTTCCACTTCACCTTGCAGCACCTTACATTTACAGGTTGCGCATACCCCGCCCTTGCAGGCATATGGCAGATCCGCACCAGCACGTAAAGCCGCATCCAGAATGCTGTCATCCTGTTTGGACACTTCAATGATCAGCTCACGACCATCCAGAATGATGTTGACCTTTTCCTCGGTACGGCTTTCGATCTGCTGCGCAGAGGCTTTTGGTGCAGTACCGGTATTAAAGCGTTCGGTGTGAATTTTGCTGCGTTCGATCCCAAGGGTTGGCAATACGGTTTCTACCGCATTCATCATTTCTTCAGGACCACAAGCAAAGCAGTGATCAGTTTCTGCTGGAATCAGGCCCGCCTGGAACAACTGCTGCAATTTTTCTTCATCAATACGACCATTGAAAATCTCGCTGTCATTTAGCTCACGCGAGAAAATATTGATCAGTTGCAAACGCTCTTTAAAGCGGTCTTTCAGATCCATGATCTGTTCAGAGAACATGGTCTGTTTCCAGGAACGGTTACCATAAACCAGTGTAAAAGTGGCATCTTGCTTACGGCTCAACACTGCTTTGACAATAGACAAAATTGGTGTAATGCCACTACCTGCAGCAAAACCCAGATAATGTTTACCACCAGTCTTGGCCGCTTTCTGGAAAAACACACCTTGTGGTGGCATCACTTCCAGTACATCGCCCACTTTCAGGTTTTCATTGGCCCAGGTTGAGAACTGGCCTTGATCAATTTTCTTGATCGCAATACTCATGTCTTCATCACTATCGCTACAGATCGAATAGCAACGGCGCAATTCTTCCTGTTCTGTAAGATGACGGATGGTCAGGTGTTGGCCCGGCTGATACTGAAAATTTTCGGCATGTTCCGGACTCAGTTCAAAAGCAATGCAAATTGCCTGTTCAGTCTGAGGCTGAATCGATTTAATGGTTAACGGAATAAATTGGCTCATTTCAAAATCCTTCTTAAGCTGTGGCGATCTCACGCTTTATTGTTATGGCTTGTGCGCTTAAGCCCTTAAATACATTTAAAATAGTCAAACGGCTCCAGGCATTCCTGACATTTGTACAGCGCCTTGCAAGCGGTTGAACTGAATTCACTGAGTAATCGGGTGTGGTGGCTATGACAATGTGGACACTGGATACCATCACTAAGTGCGACATGGGTACCGCAGCTATTCGATTCGCCTTTAGGTGGAGCAATACCGTATTGCTGCAATTTATGTTTACCTTCCTCACTCATCCAGTCAGTGGTCCATGCTTCTGACAGATCGACCACGACTTTGACCGGCGTCAGCTCATGTGCTGCAAATGCCTGGGTGATTTCCGCCTTGAGCAGATCGGTTGCCGGACAGCCACTATAAGTGGGGGTCAATCGAACCACGATTTCATCCTGTGGGTTGATCTCCACTCCACGAATCATGCCCAGGTCAAGGACTGACAGGACTGGAATTTCCGGATCGGAAACCTGTGCCAGGACCTCCCAGCATTGATCTTCTACATGTCTAATCAAGTTCATGCCACTCACTCCCTGTGATGTGCTGGATTTACCAGTTCATGCCTGGATAGCTGCGCTGCATATATTGCAGTTCCGCCAGTACATAACCCAGATGTTCGGTATGTAGTCCCTGCTTGGCGCCACTACGGTAAGCACCACTTTCTGGCAAGCTCAGTTCAAAACGTTGCAACTCAGCAGATATGCTTTCCAACCATTTCGGTTTCAGCAGTTCCACATCCGGAATCAGGTGAGCATCAACCAGCTGACGTTCATCTGCAGTCAGGCTGAACAACTCTTCGGTAAAACGCCATAGCTGATTCAGACCATTCTGGATTTTTTCATGAGCTTCTGCTGTACCTAAGCTCAGGCGTTCCATCCATGAGGTTGAAAAACGCAAATGGTATTTCACTTCTTTCAGCGACTTGATGGCGAATGAGGAAATCTCTTCATTCCTGCTATTGCTCAGGGCTGCAAACAGCAAAGCATGGTAATGATCCATCAACCACTGACGTACGATAGTTTGACCGAAGTCATTATTTGGCTGTTCGCATAGCAGTAAGTTACGGTATTCACGCTCGGTACGGAAATAGGCCAGTTTATCTTCATCACGACCTTGCCCTTCAATTTCACCGGCTAGACTCAACGCGGTACGTGCCTGACCCAGCAGGTCCAAACCGATATTTGCCAATGCAATATCCAGCTCCAGCTCCGGTGCGTGACCGCACCACTCTGCCAGACGGTGTGAAAGGATGAGCTGGCTGTCGCCAACATGCAGTAAAAATTGTGCCAATACCTGATTCGTCATTGCTCTTTCCTCCACCTTACATGTGTTCGATGCCATCTGGAATGTGATAGAAGGTCGGATGACGGTAGACCTTGTTCAATGAAGGATCAAAAAACTCCGATTTTTCATCTGGTTGAGATGAGGTAATTAGTTCAGATTTCACGACCCAGATACTTACACCTTCATTGCGGCGGGTATAGACGTCACGGGCATTTTGCAGGGCAATTTCATCATCAGGAGCACGCAGGCTGCCGACATGACGGTGGCTCAGACCCTGTTTGCTGCGAATAAATACTTCGTATAAAGACCAGTTATTCTTGTTCATTTGCATATCCTTGTGCTATTCCGTTGCCTTAGGCGATTTTTCGTTGAACTGACTGCTGCTGTTGCTTGCTGGCATAAACTGCTGCTGATTCACGTACCCATTTGCCCTCTTCCCAAGCCTTGCGGCGTGCTTCGATACGTTCGTGGTTGCATGGACCTTTGCCTGCCAGCACATCGAAGAACTCATCCCAGTTCACCTGACCAAATTCATAGTGGCCAGTTTCTTCATTGAATTTCAGGTCTGAGTCCGGCACAGTCAGGCCAAGCTGCAATACTTGCGGCACAGTGTTGTCGACAAATTTCTGACGCAATGCATCATTACTGAATAATTTGATTTTCCACTGCATGCTTTGTGCACTGTTTGGAGAGTTGTCGTCACTTGGACCAAACATCATTAGTGCCGGCCACCAGAAACGGTTCACTGCATCCTGTGCCATCTGTTTCTGTTCTGGCGTACCTTGTGCCAGTTGCATCATGGCCTCAAAGCCTTGACGCTGGTGGAAACTTTCTTCTTTACAGATACGTACCATGGCACGTGCATAAGGACCATAAGAAGTACGACACAACGCCACCTGATTGACGATTGCCGCCCCATCTACCAGCCAGCCAATCGCAGCAACATCTGCCCAGGTCAGGGTTGGATAGTTAAAAATGGATGAATATTTCATGCGGCCAGCAATCAGCTTTTCCATCATGTCATCACGGTCTGCACCTAGCGTTTCTGCTGCACTGTAGAGGTATAGGCCATGCCCGGCTTCATCTTGTACTTTAGCCAGCAATACCGCTTTACGTTTCAAAGTCGGTGCGCGGGTAATCCAGTTACCTTCTGGCAGCATGCCAATCACTTCTGAATGTCCGTGCTGACCAATCTGGCGGATCAGGGTCTTTCTATAGGCATCCGGCATCCAGTCCTTCGCTTCAATAGAAATGTCCTGCTCTATCTTCTGATCGAATGTTTGTTGTTGCTTATTCATGTTTGTCTCACTTATCCCAAGTGCTGATACAATCAAATTAAAACGATACAAATATAAAATCAATACTATTTTTTAAGTATCATATATTTTTTAAAAGCATTTTCTATTAAGCTATTGTTTTTATTGTTTTTAAATTTTTAATTACATGAAAGTTACTTTTTTGTTTGCGGATTATGATTGACATTTAAGCTTTTTGATTGCAATTTATGAAACATCAAAAGTAAAAATAAACTCAACAACGTATCATAAATGGAGTTATACAATGTTGGAACTGGACAGCACTACCCAGAGTACGGATCTTCAGGACGACACACAGGCGCATTACGCAGCTAAAGTTAAAATATTGAGTTCACTGGTTTTAGGTGGTGAACATAGCGCACAAAATGACTTGCGTACGGTCTATCACGCCATTAGCGGTGAAGCGATTTATCAGGTCAGCAGTCACGGCATCGACATGCATAACGTAGTGCAATATGCCAAACAGAAAGGTGCTGCCATTGCCCACTGGACCTTCCACCAGCGTGCCAACGCCCTGAAACAGGTGGCACAATATTTACTGGAACGTAAGGAAGATTATTACCGCCTGGCAGCCGCAACTGGCTGTACCCGCAAAGATGCCTGGATTGATATTGAAGGTGGGATTGGCACCCTGTTTGCCTATTCAAGTCTGGTTCGCCGTGAACTCAGCGATGAAACGGCACTGGTTGAAGATGCCTGGATTCCATTATCCAAACAGGGCAGCTTTGGTGCCAAACATATTCTGAGCCCGAAAGCCGGTGTAGCAGTGCATATCAATGCATTTAACTTCCCGATCTGGGGTATGCTGGAAAAAATTGCACCTACTCTACTAGCCGGTGTGCCATGTATTGTGAAGCCGGCAACAGAAGGCGCAGAACTGACACATGCAGTCGTTAAAGACATTTTAGCCAGTAATTTACTGCCAGAAGGTGCTCTGCAGCTGATCTGCGGGCAGACTTACGACCTGTTTGATCACCTGAATGCACAGGATACGGTAACCTTCACAGGTTCGGCTGCTACCGGCCAGAAACTGCGTGCGCATCCACACCTGAATGCCCACTCCATTCCATTCAGCATGGAAGCCGATTCGGTGAACAGCGCCATCCTGACCCAGCAAGCCAACGATGAAACCATTGACCTGTTTGTGCGTGAAGTCTTCCGTGAAATGACAACCAAGACCGGACAAAAATGTACTGCAATTCGTCGTGCCTTTGTGCCAGCAGCATTGCTCGATACCGTACAGCAACGCCTGACTGAAAAACTACAGAAAGTAGTCATCGGTGATCCTGCACAGGACGGCGTAACCATGGGTGCTCTGGCCAGCGTTAAACAGAAGCATGATGTTGCTGCCAAGGTAGAACAGCTGGCACAGGAAGCTGAAATCATCATAGGTAGCCACCTGCGCCAGGACTTTGCCATCCAGGTCGCACATCCGGAAAAATCTGCTTTCTATCCACCAACAGTATTGTTATGTAAAGATCCGGTACAGGCCCAACAGATTCATAATATCGAAGCCTTTGGCCCAGTGGTTACATTGATGCCCTATAGTGACCTACCACAACTGGCAACATTAGTAGCTCGTGGTGAAGGCAGTCTGGTCGCTTCAATCGTGCGTAACCATGATGAAAATATTGAACAGCTACTCAGCAAGATCGCGCCTTGGCATGGTCGTGTGCATATTCTGGATCGTGAAAGCGCTAAGGAAAGTACCGGTCATGGTTCACCACTGCCATTGTTAGTGCATGGTGGTCCGGGGCGTGCTGGCGGTGGTGAGGAACTCGGTGGTCTGCGTGCAGTGAAACACTATATGCAGCGTACTGCTATTCAAGGCTCACCAAATGTGCTGACTCAGGTCGGTCATAGCTGGACCGCGGGTGCGGAGGTATTTGAAGACCGCGTGCATCCATTCAAGAAATCCTTTGATGAACTGCGGATCGGTGAACGCCTGCTGACTGCACGCCGTACCATTACTGAAGCTGATATTGTCAACTTTGGTGGTTTAAGTGGAGATTACTTCTATGCACATATGGATAAGATTGCGGCTGCGGAATCCTTGTTCGGTGAACGCGTCGCACATGGTTACTTCATTGTCTCTGCCGCTGCCGGCTTGTTTGTTGATGCTGCTCCAGGTCCAGTTATTGCCAACTATGGCATGGACAACCTGCGCTTCGTAGAACCGGTGAAAATTGGTGATACCATTCAGGTAGAACTGACCTGCAAGCAGAAAACCCCAAAACCGCTGCGTGATGAGCAGAGACCGCATGGTGTCGTGGTCTGGGACATCAAGGTGAAAAACCAGCGCAATGAACTGGTCGCGACCTATGACATCCTAACTCTCGTAGAAAAAGCTGCTTAACAAATATTTTCAGACACTTAAAGTAAGAAGGGAATCTATTTGATTCCCTTTTTTATTGATTTAAAAATAATTGTATCTTTTTAATCCAGACATATTGACGGCTGTGCAAATTACTCCTAGATTAGATTAATTGATACACATTAAAAATAAAAATAATTAAATTTGTATCAAATAAACCAATCACTATAACTTGCACAGGATGTTGCATGATGAATGAAAAAACATTGGTCATAGATAAGGTTGACAATGACGTCCAACCACTCGATTCTCATCTAAAAATTACTACGCCTATCCCTGAACAGGTAGCTACAGAAATTCCACCAGCAGCTCCAGAACGTAGCAGCTATCAATGGTATGTCGTGATCATCTGTATGGTGGCCTATATTCTGTCTTTCGTAGACCGTCAGATTTTATCCCTGATGATTGAGCCGATTAAGGCCGATCTAATGCTGAGTGATACTCAGTTCAGCCTGTTGCAGGGGCTGGCCTTTTCCCTATTTTATGCCTTTATGGGTGTACCGATCGCTGCATTGGCTGACAAGAAATCACGTGTGAAAATTATTTCGGTCGGGATTGCCTTCTGGAGTCTGGCAACTGCAGCCTGCGGTCTCAGCAAAAACTTTATCCAGATGTTCCTCGCACGTCTTAGTGTCGGTGCAGGTGAAGCCGCACTTTCTCCTGCTTTTTACTCAATCGTGGCAGATCTATTCCCGAAACATAAACTGGGCCGTGCGCTGGGTGTTTATGCCATTGGTGCCTTTATCGGTTTGGGACTAGCGTTCCTGATTGGCGGTTATGTCATTGGTCTGCTCAAAGATGTTAGCTTTGTCACTTTACCAGTAATTGGTGAGATCAAAACCTGGCAGCTGACCTTTATGATTGTCGGTTTACCGGGTGTATTGTTGGCACTACTCATGATTCTGACCGTACGTGAACCAGAACGTAAAGGCCTCAAAATGGATGCGAATGGTGTCGCAGTGAAAGCATCTTTTAAGAATTCGATAGGTTTTATCAAAACCCATAAAAAGACATTCTTCTGTCATTTTGTTGGCTTCTCTTTCTACACCATGATGCTGTATTCCCTGCTCGGCTGGGCACCGGCCTACTACATGCGTCACTTTGGCCTGGATGCAAGCCAGACCGGATATATCCTTGGAAGTATTATTCTTGTCGCAAATACTTCAGGTGCCTTATTCTGTGGCTGGCTCATCGACTTCTTTTCTAAACGTGGCTATAGCGATGCAGCGATCCGTGCCGGTGCAATTGGCTGTGCTGCCCTGATCATTCCAAGTGTGCTGTTTACTCAGGTCGACAATATGCAGCTTTCATTCGCATTGATCTTTGTCGCGATGTTCTTCTCCACCTTCCCGATTCCAGCATCAGCCGCTGCTACCCAGATGTTGACACCGAACCAGTTGCGCTCTCAGGTATCAGCTAAATTCCTTTTAATTTCCAACCTGATTGCGCTTGGTGTAGGTACGACAGCTGTTGCACTCATTACTGATAAATATTACGAAAATACTTTAATGGTAGGTAATTCAATTTCTATCGTGAATGCGGTAGCAGGCGTAATTGGAGTATTCCTACTGTATAAAGGCTGTCAGTATTATCGTGAAAGTATGAAAGTCGAAAAACTAATCGATTAAGACAATATTAGATTTTTAAGATTTAAATCCAAACCTTAAATCAGTCGATTTAAGGTTTTTTTATTTCGATAGCAAAAGATCAATAGGTACTCATTCAGGATCAATCTTTTTCTGCAATTCATATGAAAATTAAACTGCCTGGACATTCCCACCAAAAAGCCGTATAACACCGTTTTTCGAATTAACAGGTGTTGACCGTTGAAACTTGTTCTTGCACCCATGGAAGGCTTAACTGACCCGATTATGCGCGATGTACTGACATCCGTCGGGAGCTTCGACTGGTGTGTAACCGAGTTTATTCGTGTCACAGATTCGGTGCTGCCAGATCATATCTATCACACCTACTGCCCTGAACTGTTAAATGAGGGCAAAACTGCTGCCGGTACGCCGGTGCATGTACAGTTTCTGGGAAATAATCCGGAAATGCTGGCAGCCAATGCAGTGAAAGTCGCTGCCATGGGCGCCCCTGCAATTGACATGAATTTTGGCTGTCCAGCCAAAACCGTAAACCGTCATCGTGGTGGTTCAGTACTGCTAGATGAACCTGAAGTCGTTTATGAACTGGTCAAAGCTGTTCGTGATGCAGTGCCCGCACATATCCCGGTTTCGGCAAAAATGCGTCTGGGTTATATGGATCGCAACTTCATGATGGAAAATGCACATGCCATTGAAGATGCTGGAGCGGCTTGGCTCACTGTCCATGCACGGACCAAGGCCGATGGCTATACTCCACCAGCCTTCTGGGACCAACTGCAACCGATCCGTGAAGCCTTAAAGATTAATGTGATTGCCAATGGTGAAATCTGGACCAATGCCGATGCCAAGCAATGTCAGCTAGAATCAGGCTGTGAAGACCTGATGATTGGCCGTGGTGCGGTCACTACACCTGATCTGACCCAATGTATTCGCCAGAATTCTGATGAGCCGCTCATCACCTGGAATGAACTACTGAAACTGCAAATCCGTTTCCTGAATGGTTCCTATAAAAAGGAAATGAATATGGTCGGCCGTTATAAGCAATGGCTGGGTATGATGTCCAAGCATTATCCTGAGGCCAAAACACTTTGGGATGAGGTCAAACGGATTAAACAGCTGGTTGAAATTACTGAAAAGCTAAAAGCCTCGAAAAATTAAGAAAAAGCCTTTGAATGATTCAAAGGCTTTTTTGTTCGGATTCTCGCCTGTTTAAATTTGCAACATGTTCACGGTTGGTTTTCCAGGATTTTTCTAGTACTTCCTTCTCCAAGCGAATCTGGATACGTTTAATCTTGGTATCAGAAATAACTCGCTGATTAAAGCTTTTTACATAATCTGTCCAACCTGCGCCTCGAAATACATAATTTGGCATTGGGGTTTTGAATACCGCATCTGGCATAAATACAATCACAGAATGCAGCTGGTCTGGCTCAATAATATCAGCCAGCACCTGCTCCAGAACTTTGATGTGCTTATAATTCTGATGAATCGGATTTTGAAATTTATAGCTATTTTTATAAAGTTTTTGCGTCCAGGTCTTTTGTCGCTCGCCACCAAAGATCCAGCCTTTATAGTTTTTGGTTTCAATCACAAACAGGCCATAAGGACTTAATAAGAGATGATCAATTTGTGTTGTGCTCCCTTCTCCATCAGGAAGAGTCAAATCGTTTAATAACCGATACTCAAGGTCTTTCAGATAAAGTTTGACATGCGTGGCAACAGCGAATTCTCCCAGCTTTCCTTTTAAAAATGGTTTAAATAACTTAAAAACGATTAAACCAATAAAAAGTAGAAGAACCCACCATAAACTCGACCAGAGTTGGCCTAAGATTTGTGTTGCGAACTGATCCATATTTTAATTTTCATTAATTTTATGATTTTGATCTTAATGGGTTCGCTCAATATTTAACAGAATTTCTTTTTTATCCAGACCGCCTGCAAAGCCTACCAGCTTACCGCTACTGCCAATCACCCGATGACAAGGTGCAATAATCGAGATCGGATTTTTACCATTGGCAGCGCCCACGGCGCGCACTGCTTTAACATTACCGACCTGTTCAGCGATTTCCCGGTAACTTCGGGTCTGTCCATAAGGAATATTCAGCAAAGCCTGCCAGACTTTTTTTTGAAAATCAGTACCGGCAAAATCTAAAGGCAGTTCAAAAACATTGCGCTGACCGGCAAAATATTCCTGAAGCTGACGCCGAGCTTCTATCAATACAGGATGCTGTGGATCTTCAACCAGAGTTGCCAACCTGACCCGATTCGGTTTTTCACAATCCCAGAGTACAGCTACCAGCGCCGTTTCATTGGCGACCAGCTGCAACTGCCCTACAGGCGAGTCCATATAAATATAACTGAGTTGCATGGCCCTACTCCTACAGAATCAAGCTTGCCAGTTTTTATTTTACTCGAAATCAGAACTGCTCAACAGCTCTTAGGAGGAGGATAATTTCATCAAAACAAGTCCGGAGATAATCAGCACCGCAGCGAGCATACGCATAGCAGAAGCAGGTTCACCTAAAACTATAACACCGACCAGAAATGAGCCGACTGCGCCAATGCCCGTCCAGATGGTATAGGCAGTTCCTAGAGGCAAAGTACGCATGGCATAGGCCAGTAATACAAAACTGAGCACCATAAAAACAATCGTAAAAATACTCGGTGTGAGTTTAGTAAAACCCTCTGAGAGCTTCATGGAATAGGCCCAGACAATCTCAAATAGTCCAGCGAATACAAGTATAATCCAGGCCATATTGCCTTCCTCCTAATTAACAGAGTCAGGCCGTCCTGACGATTTTTCTTGTTGAATTTTATAAATTTAATCAACAAGGGAGGTCGTTCCCCCTAAAAAAATAAACATCTTATAAAACAGATGACAAAACCAAACTGCCGTTTACAAAATTTGACTGAATGAGAATTAACTTAACCATGTCTTACTCAAATGCTCAGGACAACTTGAAGATTTCAGCCTATCTTAAGGAACGCCAACATGGGACATCGTGTTATGGCATTACAGAGACTTGAGTAAGAAAAACAAACAAGGAATAAGTCCATATTATTAAGTTATGCACATGAATTAAATTTAAAAATAGCATGGAGATCTTACACAATGAAACACAAAACTAAGACCTATTGATCACTTTTTGTTTGGCTTGATTATTAACCTTTGATGAATAAACGACCACTAAAATCAAGGGCTGACATATGTAAAAAGAACTCCAATTGAGTTCTTTTTATACAAATTTTGTCTAAGATACAATCAATCAGGCTACAAACGATTACAAAATATGCAACATATCCATATGGTTATCAACATAGATATCTACACACTTATCCATAAAGTTATCCACAGATTTATGCACCTTAAACATTTTAGAGATTAAAGCTGGATTTGACCGACTTTAGCCAGCTCACTACGCATTTCATCAATCACAGCTTTATAATCCGGCTTGCCAAAAATCGCTGAACCGGCCACAAACATATCTGCACCAGCTTCTGCAATTTCACGAATATTTGCTGGTCCCACACCGCCATCTACTTCTAAGCGGATATCACGACCTGAAGCATCAATGATCTTGCGCGCCTGACGTAATTTATCCAAAGTCATTGGAATGAATTTCTGTCCACCAAAGCCAGGGTTCACACTCATTAGCAATACCTGATCAACCTTATCCAGTACATAATCCAGATAATGCAATGGTGTCGCTGGATTAAATACCAGACCGGCTTTAGCACCACCCGATTTGATCAATTGTAAAGAACGGTCAATATGATCAGACGCTTCCGGATGAAACGTAATAATATCTGCACCTGCTTCCAGAAAGTCACCAATCATGCGATCTACAGGTTTCACCATGAGATGCACATCAATAGGTGCCTGAATACCATATTTTTTCAATGCCTTACATACCCCTGCACCAAAGGTTAAATTGGGTACATAGTGATTATCCATGACATCGAAATGCACAACGTCTGCACCGGCCTGAAGTACATTTTCAACTTCTTCACCTAAACGGGCAAAGTCGGCAGACAAAATAGAAGGTGCAATTAAATAAGGCTTGGACATGAAAGGACCTGGCTAACTGAAATTGGATTTTTCTCATTATACCAAATCCAGTCCTGCTACTGTGACTTGGATGTTATGTAACGCTGGACAGTATTTATGCTTAATATCACTTGGCCTAGATGAAAATGATTGATTAAGACAGGAAAACTCGCATATCCATCAATAAAAAATCGAGGCTAAACACGCCTCGATCCTCAGGATATAGAGATATGAATTTTTATACTCAATATTAGAGCTAAACAGGTTGGCTCATTTTTTCTTCGAATGCATGAATCCGTTCAATTCTTTTATCCAGTTCGGGATGCGATTCCAGATATTTTTTGAGTTTTCCAATCAAACGCAACCATTTCAGCTCAGACTCAGTAATTTGCCGTTCTTTTCCATCAATATTCAAAGTAAAGTTTTTTATTTTTATCGTTTTATTCTGCTCTGCCAAGATTCTAGCGTTTTCAACCCGCTGCAAAAAGTTCGACAAATGGATACTGGAGATCTGCTGTTGATGTAAATGTTGCATGGCATAATCATCCGCAGCAAGTTCAAGTGCCTGTGAATATCCCGCATCGGCGAGTACCGCTATAGATGCCGCCACCACATCACTTAAATCTCCTGTTACCAAGGCAAATAGTCCTGCTGCACCCAGGTTGGAAATCACTTTTTGCATGCTATGTTTTTGTACCAGATGACCTTGTTCATGCGCCAGTACTGCAAGAACTTCTTCATCTGCACCGCTAAGCTTGACCAGTTCATCGGTGACAATAATGGTATTGTTCGGAATCGCAGCTGCATTAAGTCCCATGGTTTCACCGCCTTGACGGAAAATAATCTTAGCGGGTTTCCCTACTGCAATTTTTTGTTCATACAATTTTTTTAGACGTGCTTGATGCTCTGCGGAGAGCTTGGATGACTCAGTTTGCTCAATTAATTTCTGCTCAGTTTGCTTTCCTACCTCGATCAAGGTCTGTTCCGGAAGTAATTGAGCGAGCTGCTGGGCCGTATATGGAATTCCCCATTTAAGAATAAAAATTACCGCACATATCACGATAATCATCGAGAAGAAAATCAGGAGTGGAGAACGTTCAAATTTCCATATGGCATGATAGATTTCTTTGGATTTAATCTTCAGCCAATGCGGTGCTTTGGTCAAAAATTCAATCCGACGATCTTCAGGTAATTCGATAATCGGTTTACGTCTCCCGACCCCGCCAATATACGCCATATCAGGATAACTAAAATAAAAGTCAGCCTCGCTCACTTGCTTGGGTGTTTCTTCACTAAGCTTTAGGGCAATCCCGCGTTGCTGATCAGGGACAATCCATGCACGCTGGGCTTCGGCCAAAACCCCATCATAAAATCTGACTTCAACAGGTCGCTTCATCCTACTTGCCTCTATAACGATGCATCGAAATCAAAGATATCCAGTACTTCATTGGCTATAGCATTTGGATCACGCTGCAAGATATTTTTTAGATTAGTTTCGTCCTCTGCTAGATAGAGTTCTAGGTTAGCCAGTTGATATTCATATAAACGGATGCTCGCCCAAGGGGTCATGAGTCCCAAACTGAGTGCACGCACTATCCAGTTACTGAGTACAATCCAGCTATAGCGCCATGTCGTTACCCGGGTTTTAAAATAGCTTTGACCAAGCTCTACATGATTCCAGGTATACATATATAAGCGTGCAGAGATCATCGGCCAGACCAAGGCCAGGCAAAACAGATAGCTCAACACAACACCTAAGGTAAACAGGGTTGTACCGATCAAATCGACCCAGTAAACGATTGCCGCGATCCATGCGATACCAATTAGCAGACACAGACATAAGGGAACATAGACTGCTGACATAAATTTAGACCATTTGATCCCCAAGCTGAACTGAAGTTGGCCGATCGATAAATGATTAAAGCAGTAACGTTTGTATAGCCAGATCACCACTGGACTGAAAAGAAACAGGGTGAAAATATTGACCAATATCGCGAGCCATAAAACCCTATAGGCTTCCCGATTGCTTCCACTAAAATGAAACCGGACATTGCCATATTTACTATTCCGGGCCTTAAATTTCAGGGTCATCCGAATTAACCAAGGTAGAGAGATCGCAGCAATCAGAAATAATGAACTGGTGACAAGAATGGAGTAATTGGTCAAGATCACTGTCACCACATACAACTCCAATGCCAATAGACGACCTAGCAGAATTCGGCTTGGCATGGCGATGAAGTCAAAGCGATGTTTTAACAATTGGGTATTACCGTAGAAATAGCGGATACGGCGTGCCTTTGCCCAAGGGCTATACAAAGTAAGCGTAATGATGGTTAACATCAGATTCACCATCCAGATTCCAAAATATTCAGTGGCACTGCCATGAAATCGGAAGCTGTGTTTTTCTAGTGGAGGTGATGGTTGGTCAATCTCTGGTTCAGGCTTATTGTGCATCGTGTTCTTAACTGCAACTGGTTCTACCTGATTTTTGAATAGCAACTTATATGCCATTTTTATTATATTTATTTGATACTCATATAAAAAACTCCAGAAACATGACCTATTTTTGGAGTTTCATTGTACTTTTAAGTTTGCTGCGCTTTTGTTGCTTGGCTTATGGATTTAATTGTACGGCATGGAATTGTAAATGGTCATCTACAAAGCTTTGAATAAAATAGTAACCATGATCATAACCTTGATGTTCACGTAAGGTTAATTTCTGGTTCACGGCATCACAAGCTTGCTGAAATAACGCCGGATTCAGCTGGCTATAGAACTGGTCAGAAAAGCCCTGATCAATCAGGATATCGCTAAACAGCGCACCTTTTTCCTGAACCAGCGCAGTTGCATCATGCTTCAACCATTCTTTGCGGTTTTCGCCCAGATAATTTGAGAATGCTTTTTCACCCCATGGACATTGGCTTGGTGCACAAATCGGTGCAAATGCCGAAACTGAACAGAATTTTTCCGGATATTTAAAAGCCAAAGTTAAAGCGCCATGTCCACCCATGGAATGACCGAAAATCCCGATCTTATCTGCCTGAACTACGAACTCTTCACACACCAGTTCATACAACTCATCGACGATAAAGCTTTCCATCTGATAATGTTCAGCCCACGGTGCTTGAGTGGCATTGATATAAAAGCCAGCGCCTTGCCCGATATCCCAGTGATCCCCTTTGGCAACATCGTCTCCACGCGGTGAAGTGTCTGGTGTAATCAGAATCAGGCCAAGCTGGGCCGCCAGACGCTGGGCATGTGCCTTGATTGCAAAAGTTTCTTCCGTACAGGTCAGGCCAGCTAAATAGAACAAAGCTGGACAATTTTGGCCTTCCAGAGCTTGTGGCGGCAGAAAGATGCCAAATCTGGTTGGTTTTTTTAATATTTTAGACTCAAAGCTATAAATCCGCTGTTCACCCTCAAAGCTTCGATTATTCTGTACCAGTTCCATCATCATTCCTTTTTCTATTTTCTAAAGTTGTAGATTGGTTTATGGAGTCAAAGCGACAGACGGAGATGCTGAAGTGGTCGTCGCTGGAGGGAAAAGACGCTGTTCCAGTTGTGGCAACATCAATTCCATGTTTTTGCCAATCACCCATTGTGGTTCTGACGGTTCAAATCCCTGAGCTGCTTCCCATTTAGCCACTGTAGTCTTGGCCTGCTCAAAAGAGGCTTTCAGGCTGTTATTTTCACGCATGGCCTCATCAAAGAAAGCACGGCCGAAATAGGTATAATCAGCTTCGTTTGAACAACCGAAAGACTGACGGTCAGCAGCAGAGGCTGTGATAATTAAAGTATTATCATTCTGCAAAGCCGAAGCGAAACTACCTGAGAAACAGGCAGAAATAACAATCACTCGCCAGCGTACACCTGAGGCATCCAGAGTATCACGCAACCATTTTGGATCGACTGATGCCAGATCTAGCGGTGCATTTTCCATTTCAAATTCATTTGGCAAGCCATGTGAGGTCATATACAGGAACAGTACATCACTTTCCCGGTTCATCTGCTGGCCAATACGGCGCAAGGCCAATTCCATGCTGGTTTTGGAAGCAAGTGGAATCTCAGTCCGTGTTGCCGGATGATTCACCAGCATAATCGAACGGCCAAAAGTCCCAAACCGGGTATCAAACTGCTTTTTAATCCGCTCTATTTCTGAATAGAACACATCCTGATAACTCGCGCCAGCCACACCCATAAAGTACCAATGCGACTGTGCAAATTCACCATATTCAATTGCATCCAGCGCCTTATTCAGCAAGATCGGCTGAGCATAGAAAGCATCTTCAGCAAAACTTGGTGGAATTTCTTCAACTTTCCAGATGGGCTGATCTTTCACCGAAATCTGCCACACCACCAAGGTAAACAAGGTGGCCAGCATAATCAGTGCCCGTTCCCACCACGGCCATTTTAATTCACGTGAAATCACCCAGACCACAGCCAGACTTTGCCAGACAAACAGCATGACAAACAGGGTCGGAATATAGGCATAGAAAATATAGGGTAGATAATCCAGATCACCCAGATACTGGATCAAGCTCTGGAACAGCATGATATGCGTATCCAGCACCAGCCAGAGCAATGCGGGTACCAGCATCAGACGAGGATTATTCACCCGTTGGGACAAAAAGATCCCGACAATCAAGGCAATAAAGGGCCAAAGCGCATAACTGATGAGACCTTGAGAGTTGAAATCTCCCATACGACCAGAACTGAGCCAGCTAAAGAGACTGTTAGCACAGCCGCCCAAAATCCCCCAGAATACCAGTTGCAGAATAGAGGGACGCACCAGTTGCAGCGAACGCCGAGATCCCAGAAATAACCACATCCCGGCAATTTGGTTGCTTTTAAAATCGTGCCAAAAATTGATGGAGGGTTTAAAGTCGATCATATGATTTCAGGGAGATGAGTGGCTCGCTAATGTGCCCAATAAGTTTATGCTTGATATAAGTTTTATCAATGCCAATTTTTAAATATATAACAAATCCTTGATCTATTTTGAAGCAATTCTCATATTAAGTAACCAGTTCATGCTGAAAATAGGCATCAAAACGGCAAGCATCACCAGACCATTGATGATTTGGCTCTTTTCCAGCTAAAAATACGGCCAGACGAGGACGTTTCACCACCACCCGCTTGCCAATTTTTTGTGCTAATTCTAAGAGATTATCCCCCAGATCCATTTCACCATCTTCCGGTAAAAGCAAATGTAATAACTGCATTTGTTTTTTCACCTGTGCCTGCTTTTTCGGTGCCTGCTGATTCTGGTCACGTTGTGGAAACATCGGGTCCAGATAAACCACATCGACGACCGCATTCTGCTCAGCCTGTGATTTCAGATAGTCTGCAGAATCTGAAAAAACCAGATGAATCCGGTTAACCACCGAACTTAGAAAAGTATCCTTTTTCGCTCGGTGATGACTGTCTTCAAGCAGGGTAAATAAAATAGGATGTCGTTCGACCAAGGTCACCTGAGCACCCAAATGTGCCATCAACAGACTGTCATGACCTAGCCCAGCTGTCGCATCGATAAGAGTCGGCTTTTCTCCGAGGTTACAAGCACGAGCAATCATTTCCGATTTTAAAGAGGCACGTTTTAAACGCCCTACTTCTGCTTGCCAATCTGGTTGCATTTTCATGCCATTGGCACAGAGCCATAGGCCGTCAGCATCAACACACAGGGCCAGTTCGGGATGTAAACGCAAGAAACGTGCATTCAGCTTTTCAATAACCTCAATACTAACCTCTACACCACGAGAAGAAAGCACAGCCTCGAAGTGCTGTGCTTTCTCTTGATACTCAGATTCGGTATATAAGCGAATCGTGCTTACCATAATCTCCAACCTGTAAAGGCAAATAATAAAATCAGTAAACCTGAGGCTATGCGATACCAGGCAAAAACCATGAAATCACGTTTTGCCACATAGGCTACCAAGGCACGGATTAATAAAAGCGCTGAGATGAACGATACGATGATACCGACTGCCAGAACCGTCCAGTCTTCTGTGGTACTGTAAACATCATAGCTTTGATACAGATCGAGCAGGCCTGCACCGATAATAACCGGAATCCCCAAGAAGAATGAAAATTCAGTTGCAGCCTTACGTGATACGCCAAGGAACATCGCCCCGATAATGGTCGCACCTGAACGTGAAGTTCCCGGTATCAGGGATAAGACCTGAATCAGACCAATCCAGATCGCATCTTTTACGGTTAGATCTTCAACTTCCTGGGCACGTACCTTAGGTGGATTCTTTTCAATCCAGATAATGATCAGACCACCGACGATCAAGCCAATGGCAATTGCAATATTATTGAATAGCAGTTCTTTTACAGTTTGCCCTAGGGTCAGACCAATCAGCACAATGGGAATAGAGGCCAGAATCAGGCCAATCCCTAAACGGCGTCCTTGCGGTTCACCACTTACGATCCCGGTTGCTGCACCCCAAAGCCGTGCCCAATATTCATAAATAACCGCGGCAATTGCCCCCATCTGAATTGCGACGACAAAAACATCGCTTTTTTGTTTAGTCCAGAAATTCATTAATTCTGAAGCCAAAATCAGATGCCCAGTACTGGAAATAGGCAAAAACTCAGTAATACCTTCAACAATACCCATAATTGCTGCTTTCAGCAGCAGTAAAAGATCCATGCTTAATCCTGATTAATTATGCTTTGCCTTGTTCTGGAATTTTTTTCCATGCGTTATCACGTAAATATACCGGAAGTGCCAATTCTGCACTGACCCAATTTTCTGTTTTTGCTGCTGCACGCGCAATCATGGCAATATCCTGCGCTGTTGCACTGACATTTTTATATTCAGATGCTGTTTCTTGAACTAGATTGGCACCTGAACCCACCACAGTAAATTTTACTGCTTCAGCACTTTGTTCATAACTCAAAAGCTGTTCTTCATCAACAGCCTGCATAATCCCTTGAGCATCTAACTGATAACTGGCCACGTAGACTTCATTCATCCGTGCATCCAGTACGGCAGTTACTGTAGTTAAACCATGCAAACGATATGCCGCTTGCGCCAAAGCTTGTAAAGTGGATACCGGAATTACAGGCAGATCATTTGACCAAGCCAAAGCTTGGGTCACAGCCGCATTGATACGAACACCACTAAACGATCCCGGGCCACGACTAAAGGCAATCGCTGTCAGATCAGATACAGCCAAGCCCAGATCATTGAGGCCTTGTTCAATCATTGGGAGAATGGTTTGCGTTTGTGCCTTGGCACGCGCATCAAGCTGAAAAAATAGTTCTTGAGTATCATCGATCACAGAGACGGAACACTGCTCATTGGCAGTCTCCAATGCCAGCACTTTCATGCACAACCTTAATTCAGAGAATATAAAAAACGTTGAATATAATACTCCACTCATATCTTCTAGGCGAGATTTTCCCAAGCCAGATACAAAAATGCCTAGAAAATTCTAGGCTTAACTGAGGACATTATTCAGATAACAGCCTAAAGCTGTACTTCTTCCAGGTCCTGAAATTTCTGGAAATGCTCAGCATAGTGCATGGCACTCATTTTCAGTTTCTGAATACTGGCTTCATCTAAAGTTTTCACGACTTTGCCTGGTGAGCCCATTACCACCGAATTATCAGGAATCACCTTCCCTTCTGGAATCAGAGCATTGGCACCAATAATACAATTCTTGCCAATCACGGCATGATTCAAGATCACTGCCTGAATTCCAATCAGGCTATTATCGCCAATGGTACAGCCATGCAGCATGGCCTGATGACCAATGGTCACATAATTCCCGATGTTCATTTCAATTCCAGCATCGGTATGTAGCACCGCATTTTCCTGAACATTGGTGAAGTCACCTAAACGGATTTTACTGTTATCGGCACGAATAACGGCGCCAAACCAGACACTCACCTGCTTACCTAATTCAACCTGTCCAATGACCGTCGCTGTAGGTGCCACCCAACCATCCCATGGCTGATGCGTTACTTTTGGTGAATGTCCCTGAAATTGATATAACATGGCTGAAATCCTGTTCAACGGTTAAAAAATTTTGAGCGTTTAAACGCAGGTGAATTAAGTAAAAATGGCCAGTCTTTTTTATAGTCAAGCCCGTACTGAAATAATGAAATTAGCATACGTGCGGTCAGTCCCCAGACAATCTCATTTTCCACCCGCATACTTGGAAAATATAAAGACTGCTGGGCAAACCGCACTTCATAAGGCATCGGCTGGGCTTCCAGCAAATGCTGTAAGGAAGCAAAGAAAATCCGGTCAATTTCCGTCGGCTGAGGAATGAGTTGAATGGTAGGCGGAATTATACCTACCACAGGCTTAACCAGCATCCCGTTACGTGCCTTTTGCATCGGGAGATCCCCGATCAGATGCACATCAAATGGGTTAAGCGCCGTTTCCTCATACGCCTCTCTCAAAGCCACTACAATATTACTGGTATCTTGCGGGTCGCGTTTACCCCCTGGAAAAGAGACTTCCCCTGCATGATTATTCATATAAGCTGAACGACGTGTCAGCAAAACTTTGGGATCAGCTTCATCTGTGATCGCAATTAATACAGCAGCCTGTGCAGTTTGAATCCGTTTGGAAAATCGTAAATGTTTCTGCAAGCGTTGTATTAATCCCAGCTCATCCATTCATTCAGCTCCCTATGCGACTATAATTTCATCATAGCTGATTTTTGATTTGGCGGGATAGAAATGATGCCAAATTTTGATTTTTCAGTTATCCTGACCTTACTGTTATCATTGATGATGAATATGAACTTCTGTGTGAACTGTGGACATAAAACAACAGAGAAAATTCCTTTAGGCGATCAGAAGGTTCGCAAGGTTTGTACTACATGCGGATATATTCATTACATTAATCCAAAAGTGATTTGCGGTGCATTGGTGCTCTGGGAAGATAAAGTTCTGCTCTGCCGCCGTGCGATTGAACCACGTTATGGACTGTGGACCCTCCCTGCCGGTTATATGGAACTGTTTGAAACCATGGAACAGGGCGCAGCACGTGAAACCCGTGAAGAAGCCGAAGCTGAAGTAGATATTGAACAGCTGTACTGCATGTACAATATTCCGCGGATTGGCCAGATTTATGTCCTGTTTAAATCTCAACTGATTGATGGAAAATTTGGTGCAGGTGAAGAAACCATTGAAGCACGTTTATTTGATGAAGATGAAATTCCCTGGAGTGAACTGGCTTTCCCGAGTGTAGAACATACACTCCGTCATTATTTTGAAGACCGTAAAACCAATAACTTCCCGATGCATCTTGAGACCTTGGGAACTCGTTTGGATCACACAGGTTAAAATGTCTTTTTATAAAAAAGCCCATCATTTGATGGGCTTTTTTCATTATTTGGTTTTGATGCTATAACAATCCGCTAATTTAAATGAAACACTTCCGCCACTTAGCTTGGCCAGATTGGTCTCTTCTGTCGTTTCATCAGTATTATTGTTGTTATAGACTTTCTGGAAGCTGGCATAAGTATTTGCCCAGCCTACACTTTCTCCAGCTGAGTTGGTAAAGCCCACACGACTGGTTCCATTCAATATATTAGATAAATTGAGTAATGCCCCACCAATCACAATCTTATCATCTGTATTGGTTGAAGCCTGAATAGTGGAGTTCATACCTACCAAGGCACCATTTAATGAACCAAATACAGGATCAGCGAAGACCAGTCGCATAGATACTGTTTTTTCATCTATAAATGCACGGCCTAAGGTACCGAGACGATATTGTTGAACGCCGTTATTGTCTTTAAGTCCAGCCGGTAAGATATCTCCCTGGCAACCATTAATGCTATCAGTTGCAAGATTGCTCGCGGACTGCATATTGGTACGCACATCACCATTACTATCAATCACAACACCCACTGTAACAGGGCTAATTGAGTTTTCGCTAAATTTAAACTCCATGTTGCCATACATTGGGAAAATATATTCTTCACCTGGCTCTACATTTTCAGCTGTTCTAAAGACTTGACGATCCAGATAGCTGATCGGGAAAATTTTATAAAGATCAATTGAGCCACTATAGTTGTCATCATCGGCATTAAAACGCCATAAGCCAAGACTGGCACGATCAGCATCGCTGAGTTCAGTCTTACCTGTGGCCATCTTATAAAATGCTTCTTTACCGGCAATCACATAATCACTCAGCAAACGACCTTGGTAAATTTCTAATGGATTGCTGTTGTTAGCCACATTCATTTTATATGGTGCATTTGATGAAAGCATTCTCGTGGCAGGGCTAATCCAGCTGGTTTGCGGTACTGCAGTAATTTGCTGTGGTTTGACTTTACGGATCAATTCCGCATTAATGCCCCCCAAAGATCCCAGATTATTGGAGCCCAGTTTTAGCTGAGTGTCACGCCACTGTAGTCCACTGCCAAAGGTATAACCCTGGCGGTCTGTAATCAGGATAAAATGTCCAAATAAATATTTAGTCGTTTTATCTTTAATGTCACATACAGATTTATTACAACCCGCCAGACCATCAGAACCAGTCAAGTTACTGCTAATAATGCCTGAAGTTGAGAACAGAGAAAATTCCGGTTGATATACTGCTGCGCTGGCAATATTGGCCAGTTTTTTTACAACTTCAAAGGCCTGATCATCACTAATCTGGCTAATATCAATAAAAGGTTTAAGGATTTCTGCCAAATTTGCATCTGTCAGGCTGATATCTTTATTAATTTTGCCCAGATTCTTTCGCATATCTTCTGTGATATACAAGGGCTGTACATCCGTCGGATTATAGATACGGCCTTTTTCCAGTGCCAAGGTCTGCCAGATTTTGACCAGTTTCATCGCCACCTGTACGGTTGGATCTGTCTGTTCGATTCTGGCAATGTTACGGCCGGTAATTCCCTTGGCAATATCAAGTACACTTAGTCGGGGTAATTGGCTCGATGTACTGAGGTTCATATATTCAGAAAGCTTTACAGTACCCAATTTGATTTTGGTATCACTAAAACTTTTCAGATAAAATTCAATACTATCTGCTTTTTGACAAGTACCTGATGCCACACCATCATTTTGGTCAAATAAAGTAATAAAGGTATTTTCTTTATCACCACTACAATTAAAGTTAAGACCATCAATTGGATATTCAAGCCCCCATTCCAGACAATTCGTTGCAGTAGCAGAGCAGGAACCATTCGTGGTGGCTTCATCATTTTGTTCTGGTATGACATTCGCACTTTCACCTCCGCATCCGCTGAGGGCGGCAAATAAAGCAGTGAAAGCAAATGGATATAATATTTTATTTTTCATCTTATTCTACTCGAATCGTCCTTATCGAATGGCGACTAGTTTTAGTTGTCCATAATTTGTCAGCATCTTGTCTTCAACATCTATGGCTGAAGCGAGTGGGGTCATTAATACATATTGGCTTTGCGCAGGAATCTGAATAATTCCCTGTATCTTCTCATGTTGAATAATATTGGCTTGTGCTTCCTGATTTTTAAAACCGCCCGCCCCTTCTAAAACACAGCCTCGTTCATCCAGAAATACAACAAATGGCCAGTAATAAGCAGGATTATTCTGACGGGAAGCATAAGACTGAATCTGAATATTTTTAATATCAGATTTTAGCTTCACAATTTCATAATCAAACTCATCTGATTTCAGCGGTGCCCGTGGCCACAGATTAATGGATTTACCTGCACTAATCTCTTTCGCATTCTTAACTTTTTTATCTTTAAAACACTGCTTACCTAAGCTTTCTACAGATTCAGGCTGAGAAATACGATAGTAGGTTTGAGCCAGTACAATAGGACCAGAATCTACGACAGGTTGTTGAAACAAGGATTTTATAATCGACTGTCCAACTCCTTTTTCACGCTCAATCGTCTGTACACGTGTTGACCCAATATTTTTATCAACTATCCCTTCAGGCATACTATAGAAACGTTTTTTACCTTCCAGATTAAATTCTTTATTTTCCAGATATTCACTATCCACATATTCCACCCCTTCAACCTGACTGAAACCCTGTTTTTGAACAGGATCAGGTACTGCCTGAATGACAGGTTCAGGGGTTTGAAGCTGTGTCACTGGTGGTAAGTGCTGCGGTAATCTAGACTCAACGTGTTTAGTTGGTTGTACTGGTTGTACTGGTTGTACTGGTTGTACTGGTTGTACTGGTTGTACTGGTTGTACTGGTTGTACTGGTTGTACTGGTTGTACTGGTTGTACTGGTTGTACTGGTTGTACTGGTTGTACTGGTTGTACAACCATATTATTTTTTTGCTCACCTATTGTCACACTTTTTTCCACCGCCTTTGGCTCGGATTTTTTCAGATCCTGTGCAGTAGATGTAACGGGCGTAGTCAATTTTTTCGGAGTAGTGGCCGCTTGGTTTTTTGTTGTTTCTTTCTGCTCATTATTTTGACGTGGCACAACTAATGGTCGCCCATCGGGCCCAATGATCGTAATAAACTCTCTGGCATTTGTATAAAAAGACCATGGTACCAGACTTAATGCCAGTACCATTTTTATCCCTAAGTTCCCTGTTCTGATCATTTCTTCCTTACCAACGGGTGCGATAGTTCAAACCTAAAATTGTGATCTTGGTATCTGTTTTGACATTCAAGCCTGCATATGGATTCAGTAACAGGTTATTTACCCCGGTCTGGTTCGCTAGGCTACTGGTATTTGCTGGAATATTATCTTTACTGCGTAAGAAACCAATAGATAGATCCAGATCCGTATCTGCGTCAAAACGGTAGCCCACTCCTAAACCAAATAGCTGTGCACCATTAATCGGTACCATAGTATTGCGTTTATCTTTTGGAATGGCACTGGTACGTGGTTCATAGCCAGCACGAAGTTTCAGTCGGTCAGTTGCTGAATACTCTACTCCGATCCCGAAGTTCCATGGCGACTCAAACCTAAGCGGTAATGCAAGTGAAGAATCCGTTACATTGGCAGATAACAGTTTGGCAATCTTCAAGGCAGACAGGGTACGGTCGAACTCAAACTTGAATTGGTCCCAAGCAGCATAATCTGTCCAGCCAATATCAAAATTGACTTGTAGATCTGGCATTACCTTATATTTGATCCCCGCCTGAAAGTGAGCTGGGTATTCGAAATCCATGGAAACCAGACCCGATTCACTTGAAGGGATATAATTTGGAAAACCAAGAATTGCAGCTAAAATCTGGCCAGTTGGGGAGGTCATCAGACCTTTAATCATTTCCTGTGGTGCTTTGGCATTATCGATATGATATTTACCTTTTAAGCGCATTTTGGCAGCACTCTGGTAAACCATACCAAAACTGAAATCTTCAGTAGGCTCCCATAGAACACCCAGGTTATAGCTTGGACTTAAATTTTGTTCTAATGAAAGTTGCATTTGGCCAAATTTACCAAATGGGTTCATTCCTTCATCAGCATTACAGATCCCGAGCAACAAGATGTCAGTAATGATGTCAGAATTTTCTTTAAATGGTGTACATACGACTTCATCAATCATACGCAACATGCCAATCAGCTCATTGGGAAAACGTAAATCTGTTTTCATGGCAATGGCTTGATAAGACATCCCGATTGAAGCACCAATCGAAAGCTGGTCGTTGACTTCATAACCAATTGATGGAGATAAATATGTAATCCGCTCCAGAGCAACCTGTTGTCCCATAAAATTGGCAGGATTACCATCTTCATGACCAAAACCTGCAACTAGCGGTGCATAAACGGCAGTTGCATAAGTTGCTTTAGAGCCTGGTGGTTTATAAGAGACCCCCATGGTAGGTGCTGCCATCGGGAGGCCTTCACCCAAATCCACCATTTTTTTCAAAATTGGTACGTAGAGACTGACATACTCTACATCACCCTTCACTGGGCCCTTAAAATCTGTACATAAATCAGAAGACACTTCAGGTCCATCATTACAGACCATTGGATCATCTGAATAACCAAAAACGTTATATCCAGCAGGAACCGTAAATTCACGCTGAATATCAAAGTTCGCAACAATAATTTGCTGTTCGGTTTGTAAGCCTTCAATTTTAGCCAATGCAGCCGGGTTAAAGTGAATTGCATTCACTCCTGGCGGATCTGCAGTAACTGCGTTCCCCATAGACAATGCACGCAGGTCAACAGAAAGGTTGGTCCCTAATTGTGCAAAGGTATAACTTGAACAGCCCGCAAGAATAATTCCTGTTAATAACGGGCTAAGTCGAATGTTTTTCATACGACACCCCTATTAACTGAATTTCTTACCGAAACCTAAAATATCAAGTGGGAATGAAAGTCCCAGTGAAACATCTGGTGCATCTTCGGTCAGCCCCAATCCGACCGTACCATTTACAATGGTTTCTGGGGATACACGCACCCCTAAAGAAATCGCAAAAGTAGAACTAGTCTGATCAGCGGCTGAATAGCTTTCACCCGTGTGATACTTAAATTCTGCACCAGTGTTAAAGCTTTGCTGATAAGACATGGTCATGGAAACGTCATAGTTAAATGAATAAGCGAAACCGAAAGCAAAACCACCACTAATCCCTGGTTCAAACTCTTCAATAATTCGTGTACCGCGACGCTGATCTAAGCCAGATTCCTTAAACCCATAATTTGCAGAAACAGAGGCAAATAGTACCACTGGATCAATATATTTACGTGTACTCGCCCCTACACCCGCTGAGTAATACCCCTTACCTGCAGCCAGATCTTTTGCTGCATTAATTTCATATGGGCTATCACCTGTTTTAGTCGACAAATTGGCAAATAAAATAAGTGGTAAACGACCTGCTTTTAAAGGGAATGGCTCCCAACGCGCACCTAGACTAATATCCCCTAATCCTGCTGTAGAGGTATCTTTTAATAAATCTGTTTTAGCCACCAAAGGTAAGGAAGCTGTTAAGGTCAGGTTATCTTTCACCCCGTACTGAAAAGTGAAAGTATTGGTCAGGCTATGTGTTGCATTTTCCTGAACACGGAGCTGATACAACTGGCCCTGTGCCATTTCCATATCGAGTTGTGTATCTCGATAATAGGTATAATCAATATCATAATAGGATGAAATTTCGCCTTGTTTAATAAGTGAGTATTGACGCTCATTTGAAGTAAATACTTCTTCTAGACTTGCTTCCTGAGTAGCATCTCCTTCTTTTTTCTGTAAGGCTTGAGATGCATCTACTGCTTGAGTGGCTGGAGCTTCAACAGGTGCAGCTGTTTCAACAACAGCTTCTTCCTGAACTGTTTCATATCCTCCCAGTTCAGGCTCTGCTACAGCTTCCTCCTGAACTGTTTCATACCCCCCAAGTTCAGGTTCTTCTACAGCCTGAGTTGCTGCTGGTTCAGGCTGAATATCAACGGATGCGGCAGTCTCGACTACTTCTTCCTCAACCGTTTCATACTCACCCAGTTCAGGCTCATCCGCAGCCCATGCCACTCCCATAACCATCTGAATGCTGAGCGCCAAGAATGTCTTGTTCATCCATTTACTGTTCATATCCATTTCACCATTTTTAATTTTTCTATAGCCATCTTTTCGTTTTATTTATTCTTGTAATAAAGTCTGAGAAAATTATATTGATATTCCCCAAATTTTTCTGAATCTACATTACGGTTACGATCCATACGGATAGTCGATGCTTTATCGGCAATTTTATCCATATAGAACTGTGGATACTGCATATCAACTAAAGCATAACGGTTAATGGTTGCATCTTCGACATGACGCATATCCGACTCTTTTAATGCCAAAAAGTTTTTTCGATATTGTTCAGGGACATTAATTAAATATAAAGTATTGTTTTCCCAAATTTCCTTAAATCGCTGTTCATCAAAACTGATATTACCTAGCGCAGGATCTGCAACATACACCCGTCCATTTTTATAAGCTTTGTACACGACAAAATGTTTAAATCCTGCATAGGAAATAGGAACAATGGCGGGTTGCCCCTGTTTAACCAGATCTTCAAATTCTCCGCGATAGCCGCCACTTTCCAGACCTAAGGCAGCAACAAAACGCTTCATATCAAGAAGGGAAAAGCTACGACGTTCGATGATTTTATCCGTTTCACCAAATTTCATTAGGCCATTCATGACTTGCTGCTCATCCAGCCGAGTACCTACATAGCCATTTAATAAAGTCGTAAGTGCTGCTGAACCACAACTATAATCATAAGCCTGACGCACAATCCCCTGAAACTGGTCTAACAGTGCAGGTTTGACTTCCACATGTTCGCGGTGCATACGTACGAAAGAATCATTTCTTGAATCAAGAACTTCAGTATAGTGAACAGCGCCTGGAGGCTGTTTTTTAATATCCAGAGCTTCTTTGGCAGCGTAATACATCAATGCCGAGCCCAATGCAATCTCTAACATATTCTTTTACTTTTCTTATCATTGGCATGATGTGCCTAATTTTTCTTTTTATAGAGTATTCTACTCTACTTCCCTGTAACTAGAAAGATACCTTCTTTTTCAAAAAAATACAGTCTTTTTTTATTTTTTTAGATAGATGTTGTAGTCATAAAAAAAAGCGCGTGTAAACACGCGCTTTTTTAAGGTAAAAATTAGTGACCAGAAATGGTAATAATTGCACCTTTTGCATATTGGCCAGGTGCCGGGCTAAAGTAAGTTTGCAGACCTTGAATTTCCATATCACCAATTGATGCTGCATTTTGGCTACCTAGGTGAATACCTTTCACATAGTTATCATGTGCACCACTTGTACTCATAATACGAATGAAACCATCGTTTGCACTTGATTCGCCAAATACACTGATGCTTTGGTTCAATGTCAAATCTTTAGAGTTAGCATCTGTCAACTTGATGCTTTCAATGAAGATTTCACCTGGGCCGGAAGTGGTTACACCGTCAGCAACTTGTCCACCAGTCGTTGAATTATCAAGAATACCCAAATCTGTAATTGTTAAGCCGCCAGTCATTGTTGCATTCAGTTTAATCATTGCACCCTGTGGAGCAGCACCTAATTGAATATTGGCAGACATTGGACCTGTTTTAAGTGATAGGCCAGATAAAATCGCATTTTCCTTACCAGCACCACCACGGCGAATACTAGTAGCTGAAGCTAAACCACTTTCATAATCTGTAAGAGATGAAGCTGATCCCACAACCCCAATTTCACCGATGTTAATATCTAAACCAGATACTTCAGCGGCAATGTTGATGAACGGGTTACCAGCACCAGCATCTGAGTCAATGGTTAAATCTGCAAGGTTACGTGAAGCTAGTAAATACGCACCATTGTTATCGTAGTTTGCACCAATCACGATACCATTAGCTGTTGTTCTTCCTTTACCATTTGCTTTGATATAGATCGCACCTGCTTCACCAGTACCACCCACAATACCCTTAGCAGCCTCTCCAGGGCGAAGAACAACTCCATCATTATTATAAATTTCAATAACACCCGCTGTTGCAGTAGAGTCCTCAGCTAAACCATCATTATCATGGATAAATAGTTTTTCAATTTCAATTTTTGAAATACCGATACCGATTTTCAAACCGTCCTGACCTGTAGTCGCGCTTAGAGATGCATCGTCCAGTGATTGCATCGCCATTGCGTTTGCACTAAAAGCAACTGAAGCAGCTAAAGCCAATTTTGTGAATTTTTTCATTGTTTACTCTCCCAAGAGTACTATTTTTTTTGGTTGTGAATCACTCAGTGCCGACGTTGTGTTTTTTATTTTCTGACAACGCAAAGCATCTTTCCTTGAGTAATTTTGCTCGCCCACTTAAATTAACGTCGAGTCATATTTTGATCAACTGTTGTTGGTCGCAATATTGAGCTTACCGACAAACGGTATTTGATGATTTAGAAATATTTTTTCCTATTCTTGATATAAAATACCGGGTCATATCGGAATATGCGCTACTGAATGAACGAAGCTCCTTACCATTGTCCTTTAAGTTTTGCATCTCTTCAGCTTAAAGATCTATTGCATGCATTAAGCCCCTTAGATCACCTGATATATTTAAATAATAATGGGCAGCCTTTTATTGCCTGCTGTGCACAGAAATATTTTATGGTGCAAGATGGACAACCTCAGTCATTTAAGAGAGTGGATATCGAACAATATCAGGCTAATATAGCTAAACTCATCTTAGAGCTTGAGCAAACTCCAGATATTCAAGCGAATGAATTTTCTGGGGGTTATGTTGGGTTTATTGGCTATGATTACGCTGCTCAACAGCACATCCAATACCCGGAGCGAGCTCAACCTGGCTTATTTATCGGTCAATTTGATTCTTATATCAAGTTCGAAGCTGATCAATGGGTATTTTATAGTCATGATCCGCAAGCAGCAGATATTTTCAATCATCTTCAAAATCTATTAAATCAAGCCTCCATAGCGCCTAAGTTTCAATTAAAAACCCTTTGCAGCCCACGTTGGAACAAATCTCGCTATGCACAGGCATTCCAGGATATTCAGGATTATATTCTAGCCGGTGATTGTTACCAGATTAACTTAACCCAAGAATTTACAGCACTGGCTGAAGGTTCATTATTAGAAACTGCACATGCTTTCTGGACATTAACCAATGCGCCATATGCGGGCTATCTTCGTATTGGTGATTTTGAATTATTGAGCTGTTCACCTGAACTGTTTATTGATTTTGAAGCACATCGAAAAATTGTCACCAAACCGATTAAAGGTACCATGCCACGTTTTGCCGATCCGGTGCTTGATGAGCAATCCAAACAACGATTAAAAGACTCAAAGAAAGATCAGGCTGAAAATGTCATGATTGTAGATTTACTACGCAATGATCTTAGCGTTTACGCGGAAACAGGTTCAGTCAAGACACCTAAGTTATTCAATATTGAGTCATTTAATCAGGTACATCATATGGTTAGCGAAGTCGAAGCGACTTTAAAAGAAGATGTGCATCCTTTTGATGTATTATTGTCTGCGCTTCCGGGTGGATCAATTACCGGCGCACCAAAGATTCGTGCCATGCAAATTATTGAAGAGTTAGAAGGCGCTCCACGTGGAGCATATTGTGGTTCATTAGGCTATTTTAATTTCGATGGAACAGGAAGCTGGAATATTCTGATTCGCTCCATTCAGAAATATCAGGATAAGGTTTCACTTTGGGCCGGTGGCGGAATTACGATTTCTTCGGATTGTGATGCGGAATATCAGGAGTGTTTTGATAAGGTTGAAGCCATGTTGGATTTACTCAATACTTGGTATAAACCCGAATAAATAAAAAAGCGACTCCATAGAGTCTTGAATCTCCCCTACCCCCCTCTTTAACAAAGAGGGGGATTCTCTCTCTTTAAAAAGAAAAAGGTTCCCTCCTTTATCAAAGGAGGGTTAGGGTGGATTTAATTAAGCTAAAATATCATTTTTCAACGTGTCTACTAAACGCTGATTTTGCTCATCTGTACCAATGGTAATACGTAAGAATTGATTGATACGAGGTTTATTAAAGTAACGTACGATAATGCCGCGTTCCCGTAATTCTGCCGCTAACTCACCTGCATCTTTTGATGGTAGTGAAGCAAAAATAAAGTTCGCACTTGATGGCAAGACTTTGAAACCGAGCTCATTCAACTGATTAACCAGTTTTTCACGACTGGCAATGACTTTGGCATTTTGTGCTTCAAAGTATTCCTGATCTTCAAATGAAGCTACCGCAGCCGCAATGGCAAAACGATCCATTGGATAAGAGTTAAAGCTGTTTTTTACCGCTTCAAGCGCTGCAATCAGATGAGGTTGAGCAATCGCGAAACCAACACGTAGGCCTGCTAAAGAGCGGGATTTTGAAGTCGTCTGACAGACTACTAGATTCTCGTATTTATCAATCAAACTCACTGCTGATTCAGCACCAAAATCTACATAGGCTTCATCAATGACGACCACTGAATCAGGATTCGCCTGCAGAATTTCTTCAATGGCAGACAAACTAAGCGCAATACTGGTTGGCGCATTCGGATTGGTGATGATAATGCCGCCATTTGGCTGTTTATAATCATCTACCACAATTTCAAAATTTTCATTCAGTGGCAAGATTTTGGTTTTGACACCAAAGAACTGGCTATAAACCGGATAGAAACTATAGGTAATATCTGGATAAAGCAGTGGCTGTTCCTGAATAAAAAAGGCTTTAAAGATATGTGCTAGAACTTCATCAGAACCGTTACCGACAAAGACATTTTCAGCAGCCACATTTTGTTGTTTAGCTATGGCATGTTTCAATTCAGATGCATCGGGATCTGGATAAAGGCGTAAAACATCTGCGCCATTGGCTAAAACTTTTTGCACCGCTTCCACGACTTTCGGTGATGGTGGATACGGATTTTCATTGGTATTTAATTTTAAAAGGTTTTGAATTTTGGGCTGTTCACCTGGAACGTAAGGCTCTAGCTCACGGACTTCAGGGCTCCAAAAACGCATTTGCTCTATGGTGATATTCGACATTTTCTATTCTCAAATTCCCTCTCCTTTTAGGAGAGGGTTAGGGAGAGGTCAAATAATTCCCCTTACCTAACCTCTCCCGAAGGGAAAGAAATATCTTTTATTTAATATAAGTATTTAATTACTGATAACGGTAGCGTGCTGAACGGGCATGCGCATCCAGATTTTCCTGCTGTGCCAGAACATCTGCAGTTTTCGCAAGGGTTTTCACACCATCTTCAGAACACATAATCAGGCTTGAACGTTTCTGGAAATCATACACACCCAGTGGTGATGAGAAACGTGCTGTACCCGATGTCGGTAATACATGGTTTGGACCTGCACAATAGTCACCAATCGCTTCAGGCGTATAACGTCCCATGAAGATCGCACCGGCATGGCGAATCTCTTCAGCCATTTCTTGAGCTTCATCCAAACATAGCATTAAATGTTCAGGTGCTACTTGGTTAATTAGCTCAATACCTTCAGCACGATCTTTCACAAGCACTAATGCACCACGATTGGCAATAGAAGTACGTGCAATATCTGCTTTCGGTAGGGCTTGTAAATGCTCTTCAATTGCTTGCGCTACTTCACTTAATAGCTGTTCATCAGGCGTAATAAATACAGCTTGAGCAACAGTGTCATGCTCAGCTTGAGATAACAAATCCATTGCCAGCCATTTGGCATTGTTCTGCCCTTCTGCATAGACCAGAATTTCTGAAGGACCAGCAATCATGTCGATACCGACCTGACCAAATACTGCACGTTTTGCCGCAGCCACAAAACGGTTACCTGGACCAGTGATTTTATCGACACGTGGAATGGTTTCTGTACCATAGGCCAATGCAGCAACCGCTTGTGCGCCACCAATGGTAAATACACGGTGTACGCCAGCCAGATAGGCAGCAGCCAAGACCAATGGATTCAGTTCACCATTTGGAGCAGGCACCACCATAACAATTTCACCCACACCTGCCACATGTGCAGGAACAGCATTCATTAATACTGAAGATGGATAAGAAGCCAAGCCACCTGGTACATAGATCCCTACGCGATCCAATGGCGTCACTTTCTGACCCAAGGTATTACCTAGAGCGTCGACATACGTCCAACCATCCTGTTTTTGTGCCTGATGGAATTCGCGAATGCGGTTTGCAGCCAATTCTAGAGCTTCACGCACTTCAGTCGTTAAGCCTTCAAAGGCTGCTTTAAGTTGCTCTTGGGTCAGTTCCAAATCTGAAAATTGATGTGCTGGATGTCGATCGAACTGCTGAGTCAATTTAAGAACATGAGCATCACCATGCTGACGTACGTCAGCAATAATTTGGTCTACAGTTTTTAAAAGTTCAGGATCATTCACGGTTTCAAAAGCCAACAAGTCAGCAAACGCTTGCTTGAAGTTTTGATCTTGTGTCGATAAACGTCGCATCAATTTACCCATAAGGTTTGAATTCGAAGGCTTTAGTTTACCTGTTTTCAAAGACTTTGTCGGTAGCTAGAACAGACTTGTGCTATGAGTTTTATTGGAAATAGCTTTTGATAAAATTGATGAAAGCATTGAGCTTCTTATATTTATAATCAGCAATAAAAAACCGCCCAAAGTGGACGGTCTTTGATAAAGCTTAAATTTAAGCTTTTTTCGCCTGTTCGCGTGCTTCCACTGCTTGCTCAAGCTGAGCAAGAATCGGATTCAGTAATGCCTGCTTACGTTTAAAGCTGGCTTTGTTCACAATCAGACGTGAAGAGACTTTGCAGATTTCTTCAAGTGGTTCAAGACCATTGGCACGCAGTGTATTGCCTGTATCGACCACGTCAACAATGTAATCACCTAAACCCACCAATGGTGCAAGTTCCATTGAACCATAAAGCTTGATCACATCAACCTGTTCACCGAGGCTCGCGTAGTATTGACGGGTCAGATTCACGTATTTAGTCGCAATTTTTAAACGGCCTTTCGGACGCTCCATGCCGACTTTACCTGCTGTCATCAATTTGCAGTTGGCAATTTTAAGATCTAATGGTTCATAGACATTTTGCGCGCCATGTTCCATCAACACATCTTTACCTGCTACACCGATATCTGCCGCACCATTCTCAACATAAGTCGGCACATCAGAGGCACGTAAAATCAGGATACGCACCTGTTTATGCGTGGTTGGAAAAATCAGCTTTCGTGATTTATCCGGATCTTCCAGCAGGTTAATCCCTGCTGTTTCAAGCAGAGGTAAAGTTTCTTTTAAGATACGGCCCTTGCTTAATGCTAACGTTAAACCATGATCAAAATTGCCCATTACGTCAAAGTTTGGATCATCGTTTCTCATATCACTCATTAACTTACTCGCTTAATTTGGGCACCTAAACCTTGTAACTTTGCTTCGACATCTTCATAACCGCGGTCAATATGATAAATACGGTCAATCAATGTTTCTCCTTCGGCTGCAAGTGCTGCAAGAACTAAAGAGAATGAAGCACGTAAATCTGTTGCCATCACAGGCGCTGCAGAAAGTTTTTCTACACCTGTTACGACAGCATCATTACCTTCGACCTGAATATTGGCTCCCATACGAGCCAATTCAGGAACATGCATAAAACGGTTTTCAAAAATCGTTTCAGAAATTGTGGCAAATCCACGGCCAATGGCATTGACTGCCATTAACTGGGCTTGCATATCTGTTGGGAAATCTGGATGTGGCAAGGTACGGAAGCTCACTGCTTTCGGACGTTTACCCATCATATCCAGTTCAATCCAGTCATCACCACGAGTGACTTCTGCGCCCATTTCCTCAAACTTATCTAGTACAGCTTCCATTAAAGCCGGATCTGTATGCGTGGTTTTAACACGTCCACCAGTAATGGCTGCAGCAGCCAAGTAAGAACCGGTTTCAATACGGTCGGCAACCACTGCATATTCACAGCCATGCAGGCTTTCTACACCGATTACCACTAGCGTATCGGTATCCAGACCTTCAATCTTCGCACCCATCTTGATCAGCATTTGGGCAAGATCGGTAATTTCAGGTTCGCGCGCCGCATTACGAATCGTAGTCACACCATCCGCCAATACTGCAGCCATCAGAATATTTTCAGTACCACCCACAGTCACCATATCAAAGACAACTTCACCGCCTTTCAGACGACCATCGACTTTAGCATGGACATAGCCGGCCTCAACCTCAATCTCGGCACCTAAAGCTTCTAGTGCTTTCAAATGCTGATCGACTGGACGAGAACCAATCGCACATCCACCTGGCAGGGATACTTTTGCACTACCGTAGCGCGCCAATAGAGGACCAAGCACCAAAATAGAAGCACGCATGGTTTTTACGAGTTCATAAGGTGCAAACTGGTTATCCAAAGTAGAGGTATCTGCAATAACTGTATCGCCTTCATAACTAATCGTGATCCCAAGACCTGCGATCAGCTTTACCAAGGTATTTACATCTTTTAGATTTGGAACATTTTTAAGTGTGATTGGCGTATCAGCAAGAATCATTGCTGCTAATAATGGAAGCGCTGCATTTTTTGCACCAGAAATACGCACTTCACCGTCGAGCTTAATACCGCCCTGAATTAAGAATTTATCCATTAATTGATTAAGCTCCAAATAAGCTTGCTTTACGCCATTCTTCTTTGGTCAATGCACGAATGGTTACAGCATGCACTGCACCACTGGCAATATGGGAATTGAGAGGAGCATAAACAGCTTGTTGACGTGCAACCGGACGTTTACCTTCAAACTGATCATCCACAATACGGAGATCGAATTTTCCGCCCTGACCACTCACAGCAACATCCGCCTCAGGAAAAGCGGCTTTTAAAATTTCAGCGAGCTGTTCATTATTCATCACAAGACCTCTTATAGGACTAAGGGTGTAAAACGAGTCATTTTACTATAAATGTAAAAAATAATTCATTAGTCACATACATTATATATATAAAAAAAGAGGCTTTTAAAAACCTCTTTTTCCCCATTTGGTCGCTTAAATGGCTAAACTCTGATGATTCAGCTGCATTTCGCGATATCGGTCAATCTGTTTTTTTAATTTTTCCGTCAAAATTTTAATTGAGGTATACATGTCATCAGCATTAGCATGGGCAAAAAACTCAATACCCGGTAAACGGACAATCGCTTCTGCGATATGGTTACTGCTGCCTCTTTTTGAGCGCTTATCAATCTGATGATCTTTGGAAAGCTTAACCTGCATGCTGTTCACTTGATCCAGATGTTTGGTCATCTGTGAAAATTTCGTTTTTATAGTTTCTTCAATCGCTGGCGTAATTGATAAATGATGTCCACGAATTGTTATTTGCATAGTTCTATCCCTCACCTTCGTTAGGATCAGAAGAGTCACAGTTAAAAATGAAAAGAATACAATAACTTGCTCAAGCAAAATCGTGATTTAAAGCATTTATTCAGATCATTTTTACCATTCCTCAAAAGAAAAAAAGATTCATTACGATGTCATAATGAATCTCTAGAATAATCAAATTTCAAAAACTAGATCAAGACTTTTCGCTCAGAAGATGAAGGAATATGTAACGATTCACGATATTTCGCGACCGTGCGTCGTGCCACATCAATCCCCTCTTCTTTCAAAAGATTGGCAATTGCATTGTCAGATAAAGGCTTACGTGCATTTTCTTCAGCAATCATTTTCTTAATTTTGGCACGGATTGCAGTAGATGAAGCCTCACCACCCGAAGTCGTTCCCACATGACTCGAGAAGAAGTATTTCAGTTCGAATAATCCACGTGGGGTCAGCATATATTTGTTAGTCGTTACACGAGATACAGTTGATTCATGTAGTTCCACTTCTTCAGCAATATCACGTAAAACCAGAGGCTTCATACCTTCAGGGCCAATTTCTAAAAAACTTTTCTGATGTTCAACAATACAGGTGGCTACTTTCAATAAAGTTTTATGACGTTCATCGATGCTTTTAATAAAGTTTTTCGCTTCCAGCATCTGATTACGCAAATATTGATTATCTTCGCTCTGATCAGCACGACGGATCATATTGGTATAAAAAGAATTTAGTCTCAACTTAGGCATCACATCAGGGTTTAACGTCACCTGCCAGCAGTCATTCTTTTTCATTACCACGACATCGGGGATCTGATAATCAGATTCCTTACTTTCAAACTCCAGTCCCGGATATGGTTTAAGAGTTTTTAGCAAATCAACCGCACAGCGCAATTGTTCCTGATTTAAGCCAGTTTGCTTAATGAGTTTTGGTAATTCATTGGTAATCAGCAGCTCATAATGTTGCAGCAATTTAACCGCATCATTACGACAAGGGGTATTAACTGGCAGGCTATCCAACTGAATCAATAAACACTCAGCTAGGTTTCTGGAACCCACCCCAATCGGATCAAGACGCTGAATATGCTTAAGAACAACGAGTACTTCATCCTCTTCGATTTCTTCCTCATAATCCATGGAAGATAAAAGATGTTGTACTGATGCAGTAATTTCGGAAATTTCTGCATCCAGAAAACCCTTTTCATCTAGAGAATCAATAATGCAGTATGCAATCAGCTGATCAATGCGAGAAAAGTGCAGCAGATTAACCTGCTCGAGCATATATTCTTGTAAGCTTTGCTGGCTTTGACGATTGTCTTCGCGCTCTTCGAACTCTGCTGCACCCAGACTTGTCGGTTGATGGGTATAGACATCATCCCAGTCGGTATCTACAGGTAGATCGTCCGGAAGATGGTCTGCATTGAGCTCATTGGTTAAATCCTTTTGACTCGCATCAACAGTAGAAAGACTTTCAACACTGATTTGCTCTTCAACTTTTTCTAACAAAGGATTACTATCAAGTTGTAGCTGGATTTCTTGCTCTAGTTCCAGACTGGATAATTGTAATAAGCGGATTGCTTGTTGTAACTGTGGAGTTAATGACAGCGAGTTGGCAATTCGTAATCCCACTGATAATTTCATATGACCCCCTAATAAAAATCTCGTTTTATAAGCAATTTTCATGCCGCTTTAACTTTTATAACATAGTTTGATAAAAAAACACACAAAACCATAATGATTTCATGAACTGTAACGTCATTTTTATATAATTTTTTAAGCATTATTAATCACTTATTTTTATTAAACAGTATTCAACTGATTTGTAAATTAATATAATTTGGCTTAATTTTCTTAAATTCTATGCATAAAAAAAAGCCCCCTGCATGAGCAGAGGGCTTTTGGAATAATGAGCTGGCGATGACTTACTCTCACATGGGAGACCCCACACTACCATCAGCGCTAAGAGGTTTCACTTCTGAGTTCGGGAAGGGATCAGGTGGTTCACTCTTGC